>NZ_FJND01000017.1:0-64312 GCF_900067165.1 Trichococcus sp. ES5 | reverse complement strand
CTTGTACTGGGGCTCTAAGGGATGAATCCCTAAGAGTCCCATGCAACTGAGCATCGAAGAGCGCAATTGCTGAGAGACTTTCTGCGTCAGCAGATTAGTCGAACAGTATGTCTTGGCTCGCAGAGACAAGAGGTTCCTTATTCTTTTTTCCGAAGGGCTAACCCGTGAAGCTGGACATCATTTTAGATGCATGAAACATGTTGCAATCTTGTGAAACACCTACGGTGATGCACTTCTGAGTTGAAAAAATTTATAAATTCCTATATGCTGAAAAAGGGTTCGTGGCAATGGTTGCCACGGACCTTTTTCTCTTTGATCAGCCGGAAGCGACTGGTTGTAGGCGACAGCCTATTTGTTTGGTATAATATACTTGAATGACCATATGTTTTTTGTATCGACCGCAAGAGCTGCGGGGGAGTTCATGATAGAATGCATTAACTTTTTATGGGAGGAATTAAAATGGATAGCATCAATAAAACAACTGCTTTGGAAATCTTGATGCAAGACGCTGAAAAGATCTACAAATTAATCAATAGCCAAAAAGAACACCTTTGTTTTGCGAACTGTCCGGCCTTTGAGGATGTGGTGGATACGCAAATGTACGGATTCTCACGTGAAGTTGATTACGCCGTAAAATTGGAGATCATCTCGAAGGAAGATGGACACAAGATATTGAGTGACTTGGAGGCTTCCTTGAACGCCATGTACACGAATTATTTTGATCAATCGAAAAACGATTCCGCCGACAAAGGGGTTTAGTTGTCCATATGATTAAAAATGCAATCAAGAAAAAATTCTCCTGTATGGATTGGCGCCTGCTGATTCCGTACATCATCCTGTCGGGTTTCGGGATTCTGATGGTTTACAGTTCCAGCAGTTATCGAGCCATGACTGATTACAACAATTCGGAATATTTTTTTTATAAGCAAATCATTTTTGCTTCATTGGGTTTGCTGGGTGCGCTGATTGCTTCCTTTCTGTCCAAACGAATATTCAAAAATGAGAAAACTTTGCGTTATGGTTTGAGAGTTCTTTTCGCCATATTGGCTTACTTGCTTTTATGGCCGGGTACCGCAACAAAAGGCGCGCGCGGCTGGATTTACTTCGGGACAATCGGGTTCCAACCTGCGGAATTCATGAAATTGAATCTGATTCTTTATCTGTCCTGGTTCATTTCCAAACACCAATCCCGCATCAATGCTGTTTTTTACGATACGATGAAGAAACCGCTCCTGATAACGGCGGCAGCAGTGATGATGGTGTTCCTGCAGCCCGATCTTGGGGGTGCTGCCATCATCGCCTTTATCTGTCTGGTCATGTTCCTCCACTGCGGCATCAAAGTCAAATATGGCATCATGACTTTCGGGGCTATCGGAGCGATATACGGACTGATCATCGTCGTGGTGAGGACATTCGGAAGCAGCATCCCTTTCTTCCATTCCTATCAGATAGAAAGGATCACATCATTCATCGATCCTTTTGCCGACATACAGGATTCCGGTTATCAAGTAGTGAATTCGTACTACGCTTTGAGTAGGGGCGGCCTTTTCGGTGTAGGCATCGGTGAAAGCATCCAGAAATCGGGCTATCTGCCGGAACCACACACCGATTTCATCTTGTCCATTGTAGGGGAAGAGCTAGGCTTGGTGGGAGTTGCGTTCGTTTTGGTGCTGTTTTTCTATATGGTCTATCGCATTTTTAAGAATGCGATCAAAATCAAAGATCCTTTTGCCCAACTGGTCTGTACCGGGATCGGTACGATGTTCCTGATACAGGGAGTCATCAATGTCGGTGGTGCGACCGGCTTGATGCCGTTGACTGGAGTCACTTTTCCGTTCGTCAGTTATGGCGGATCCAGCTTGTTGGTATCGGCCGTTTCGATTGGACTGGTCAACAATATGTACATCAATGATCAGATTTCCAAACAACCAAAATAAACAATAAAAAGAGCCGATTTTCGGCTCTTTTTATTTGAGTGGTTGCCCCGGTAGATAAACGTCCGGAATGCTTTTTGTATCTGACAAAAATAGAGTATAATAGTAGGTACCATGGTATTCTTTACCATATTCAACAATCAGAATTCACAAGGAGGGGTAGGCGTGAAATTTTCCATCAAAGTAGTGTCATTGTTCATTGTATTTATATTCATAGCTTATGCACTCCCTCTTTATTTGGACAACGATGAACGTATTGCGCCAACTTCAAGCATCGCGAGGAACGAGCAAACGGCCATTGATGAAAATGAAGGGTATCCTTTGCCGGTTACCGGCTATGAATCCTACATCGGTCAATCTATTACAGCCTACACAGCGAAGCACGGGCAGCCGAATCGCATTGGAAGAGCCTATGATGACAGTGAATGGTGGGTATTCGGGACAAATGCTGCGGACTATATCCAGATTGGTGTCAAGGAGGATGTCATCCGCTCCCTGTATATTTTGGGAAGCAAAATCGAAACGGGTATGTACACAATCGGTATGACCCAGGATAATGTACTCGATGAGGGTTATCTGGCAAGAGATTTTCATCTTACTGTCGGTGATACGCCTTATGAGTTAGCTCTATCGAAGCAACAAAAAGAAAGTACGCCGTTGATTCAGTTCGAGAACGACAGCTTTGTTATTTTGCTGTTTGATGATGTGACGAAGACAGTTTATGGGATGTATTTCCTTTCGAATGAGGCATTGTTGGATTTAGAATATTATTCTGTCGTTTCGGAAAAGGCATACGAAGTCGAGCATGATGACTGGGAGCGAAACATGGCTGCGGATTTGGAAAATATCCTTCAAATCAAAAGTATATTGGGCATATTGCGGGAGCGCAGGGGACTGACGATGTTCGAGGAATCCGAAGAGTTGATTATCGCTGCAAACGAGCTTATGCCGAGTGAAACAGACATCAATGATTTTACGGCAGCCTTCACTTTATCGGATCAACGCATCGAAAGAAAATTAGTGGATGTTGTCCCGGATAGACGAACAGCCTTTGTTTTTGATGATGACTGTTACAGTGTTCCCGCGCTTTTCCTGAAGGCTCTACAAGTGGATAATGTGATTTTCGACGACTATCTGACTCGTTACGCCGTCACAAGCAATGAGCACTATCAGTTGATCCTATTGAGCGAACAGCCTATCGGACCCTAAATAACGGTTGAGTCGGCTGCATTTTCGAGCTATACTACAAAGTAGACGTCATCAACATACACGAGGCAGGAGAATCAGATGATAATCAATGAAGAATACTTCGCGTTGGAAGACCAAGCACTCCAGCTGGTGGAAACAATCTGCAGCGGAGAAACTATGGCATCTTATAAGGAAGCAAGGCGACTTCTCTCACAAAATAAAGCGGCTAACGCCAAGATTAAGGCATTCAATGAAGCGAAAGAAGCATACGAGAGGGTAGAAGCCTATCCTGATTTTGCGCCGGATTATGCTGAAATAAAACAGCGCGTTTACCAAGCCAAACGAATCATGGACTTGGATGAATCAGTCTATCGCTTTCGGACAGCGGAACGCGAATTGCAATTGCTTTTGGATAAAGTTTCCGAGCGGTTGGCGCATGCCGTTTCACCAGATATATTGGTTTCTGCAGGAGACCCATTTTTTCAATCAGGGGATTCTAACATGCCTGCAGCTTGCCAGATACATATTTCCAGTAGGGGGTAAACATATGAGCTTAGAAGTGACCAAAAGGCAAGGCATCGTCGTCTGGGTCTATACCTTGAGACAAATCAAAAATTTAAAGAGATACGGTTATATCCATTATGTTTCCAACAGAATGAAGTATGTCCTGTTGTATGTCGACCAAGAAGAGGCGCAAACCACGGCCGAAAAATTGAACAGTCTGCATTTTGTCCGGAAAGTGGAAGTGTCGCATCGTCCTGAGATCGACATGACCCTGAAGAATGCTCTTCCTGACAGGAAAGATCGTAATAATCCTGAAGTGGAATACCACGAGTCGGCTTTTGAAACAAAGACTTATTCTTTTTAGTGGTGATCGGAAATAAAAAATACTTTTTGTAGGTGAGTGCAGATGCGGGTTATCGCAGGAGAATATAAAGGACGCAGATTAAAAAGCGTTCCTGGCAGCAATACGCGGCCAACAACGGATAAGGTAAAAGAGTCCTTGTTCAACATCATCGGTCCGTTTTTTGAAGGCGGAGTCAGCTTGGACATGTTCGCGGGCAGCGGGGGCTTATCGATCGAAGCAGTATCCCGCGGGATCGATCGAGCGGTGTTGTTCGAAAAGAACCGAAAAGCACTTGATACGATCAAGGAAAATATCGCAATCACGAAAGAAGCGGAGAAATTCAGCCTTTATCCGGGGGATGCGCGAAAAAATCTTCGTGTCTTCGCCTCGGAAAATCCGAAGACGCAATTTTCTTTGGTCTTTCTTGATCCGCCGTATGCTGATGAAAAGTCAGTTGCTGACATCACTGAAATGATCGCCTTGCAATTGGTCAATGAAGAGACCGTATTTGTCTGTGAAATGGCAAAAGAAAATACGTTGCCTGAACAGATTGGCCCGTACGGAAAATGGAAGCGTGCCGTTTATGGGACCATCGCTATCGAAATGTTCGACTACAATCAGGAAGGGTGATCCCATGAAAAAAACAGCGCTATTTGCGGGGAGTTTTGACCCTTTGACGAACGGGCACATCGATACGATTTCGCGTGCAGCGATTGTTTTCGACGAAATCGTTGTTGCAGTATCGACCAACACATCCAAGCAGTCTTTATTTGACGGTGAGGAAAGAATCCGGTTGGTCGCCGAAGCTTTGCGTGACTTTCCGCAGGTCCGCGTCGTCCGCCATACCGGGGGGCTTACCATTGAAATGGCAAGGGATGTCGGCGCCTGCGCGCTTTTGCGAGGGGTGCGAAACGTGAAGGATTTCGAGTATGAGCACAGCATCGCCTCGATGAACAAGCTGCAGGCCCCGGATCTTGAGACGGTGATCCTGTTGTCTTCGGAAAATTATCGGTACCTCAGTTCCAGCCTGATCAAGGAAGTCGCGATGTTCGGCGGGGATGTATCCACCTTGGTGCCGGCCAACATCAACGCCGCTATCCTTCAGAAATTCCAGGACAGCGCGTTCAAGGGTAAAAAAATATCGGAGTGAATCGAGCATTTACATAAGGTTGGGAGAGGAGCCGTTGGGTTCTTTTCCCAACCTTTTTGTTTTGGTGAGCAGATGGATCATATTTTCGGACGGCTGAATGTTTCTGCGTCTTTTCGCGTATGTTGTCAATGGATGCGAAAGGAGGGATAGTTTGGATGCTATTCGGGAATGGCTTGCTTGCCATAAACAGGAAGTGATCCGGTTTGCCGTTTTGTTTATGTTTATCGCCCTATGTCTCTTTGGCTTGGGCAGATTGATATACGGCAGCACGGCAGGAACCGACACAGGGGAGCTGCTGTTGGATGAAACCTACCTGGCGGTAAGCGCTGCTGAGTCTAATCAGTCGCCAGAGCAGCCGGAAGAGTCGGAGCCGGTCCAGGAAATTATCATCGTCGACATCAAAGGGGCCGTAAAAAATCCGGGTGTATACCGGGCTGAGGCCGATATGCGCGTCATTGACATCATTGATTTGGCGGGTGGCTTGAGTGAAACGGCTGATGCCGACACAGTGAATCTATCACAGCGTGTTGCGGATCAGATGGTCATCTATATTCCTGCTGTCGGGGAAGAAGCGGAGCGGCCGATTACGGTGGCGGAAAATCCGCTGGCCGAACAAGAGAGCGGAAATGGGGTGGCTGGAACCGAGAAAGTGGACATCAATACGGCGGATGCGGTATTGCTGCAAACATTGAATGGCATTGGTGAAAAAAAAGCCGCGCTCATCATCGCGTACCGTGAAGAGAACGGCTCTTTCCAGACGATCGAGGATATAATGGAAGTTTCAGGAATTGGTGAAAAAACCTTCGAGGGGTTAAAAGATCTAATCACGGTCGGCGCAAAATAAAATTGAATCAATAGAGCAGCTCTTGTATACTTAATTTTATATATGGATGGAGGTAACTACTGCATGGAAAGAATTCCTTGGAATCAATATTTTATGGCACAAAGCGTATTGCTCTCGCTGCGGAGCACATGTAAACGCTTGGAGGTCGGAGCCACAATCGTCAGGGACAAACGCATCATAGCCGGAGGATATAACGGGAGTGTTTCCGGCGATGTGCACTGTATCGATGAGGGCTGCTATGTCGTGAATGGGCATTGTGTCCGCACTATCCACGCGGAAATGAATGCAATCCTCCAGTGCGCCAAATTCGGCGCCCAGACAGAGGATGCGGAAATATATGTGACGCATTTTCCTTGTCTACAATGCACGAAGATGATTTTGCAGGCTGGGATCAAGAAAATCTACTATTTGGAAGACTATCACAATGACTCCTATGCCATTCATCTTTTGGATGCAATGGATATTCCTTATGAACAAGTCCCCCTCGATCCGGATTATTTTTATCAATTACTGAAACGAAAAGATCAACAAGATGATGACTCTGCTGCTTGTTGCGGTCATCATGACTGACCATTAAAGGCTATCTGCTTTTGCCTGCCTTGCTCGTCTTCCCAATAACTATTATTGGGTTCGACAAAAATAATTATTTTGCCTGGTTACTGCTAATCGTTATGTTTGTTCGACTCATTTTTATGCAAGAAAAGAGTCTGAATATTATTGCTGGCGCGGTTGTGATCGCAACACTTGCAAGCTTGTTGCTCCATTACTGGTCAAATGCGTCTGAGTTCACTTATCCGGAAGCGGAGAGAATCAGAACGGCTGCGCTGCAGTTGGACCCGAACGATATGCGGATCAACGGCGATTTGTTGACAGGGGAAGCCTTGTTGCAATCGGAAGACAAGGAAGAGACCGTTTATTTCTATTACACGATCGAAACGCAAGAGGAGAAGTTCAATTGGGAACAACAGCGATTTCCCCAGCAGGTCGTTGCCACAGTCCGGCTGGAGGAGCCGGAAGCTGAACGGAATCTGCACCAATTTGATTTTGAGGATTATCTGAATGCGAAAAGCATCCATTGGGTCGTCACGGTCGAAGCGATGCAGTTCCGGAGCGAGGATCGTTCTTTCCGGGCCTGGCCAAGCAGCATCAGGAGATCCATCATCTTGATGTTGGAAAAGTTGCCTGCTGTCCAGACGACCGACTACATCCAAACCATGTTATTCAATCAGTCGCATGCTATTGCGGGGGACACTTTGGATGCCTATCGCGGGATCGGTTTATTGCATCTTTTTTCCATCTCCGGTATGCATATCCAGCTCTTGTTGACCCAGGCGCGCTTTATCCTGCTGCGGATGAAAGTCAGCCACGAGACCACAAATAAGCTGCTGGTTGTGTTTCTGATCGCTTATGGCATATTGACCGGATGGGGAATCGGTGTCTTCCGGGCTATCTGCACGCATTTTATTCTTTTGATGGGGAAAATCACTGGGCATCGGATTGAAGCGAAGGATGCCTTTGCGCTTACGGTGATGATTGTTGTTTTATACAATCCGCTGCTGATTTATTCGGCAAGTTTTCAATTGAGCTATCTTTTGGCCGGAGTATTGTATTTCGTGGCTCCGGTCAGCTCGGAATGGGAAATGAACGGGCTATTGAAGGACGTCTGTTTGACGGCACTGATGACATTGGCGTCCTTTCCGGTCGTCGCCTATCATTTTTTTGAGGTTTCGTGGCTCGGGATCTTTGTGAATGTGATCTTTTCGTTCTTTTTTTCTTGGTTGCTTTTTCCGCTGTTTTGGTTGTTGTTCTTTGTCGTGCTTTTTTTTCCGGGAACTCCGTTGCTGGGATTGCTTTGCACCGTGTCCGATAGCTTGCTCACCTTGCTGGAAAACTTCGCTGGAGCAGCCGCGGATTTGGATTTCGCGTCATTGGTTACTGGAAGACCACCCGCTGTTTATTTTGCGCTAGTCTGGATCGCTTTGATTCTGCTCTTGCTGAGCGTTGAAAAGAAACAAAGGGATATCCGGGTGCTCGGTTTCCTGATGGCGGCGGTCGGTTTGTTTTTTTTCGCCCATCAGCTTGATCCTTCCGGAAAAGTCGTCATGCTTGATGTGGGGCAGGGGGATGCCATTTTGATCATAACGCCTTTTCATCGTCGGGCTGTGCTTATAGATACGGGTGGCATGCTGACTTTTGAAAAAGAAACCTGGCAAGTCCGAGAAACAGCGACCACCGCCGGCGAAAAGCTTGTGTCGATCATAAAAGCGGAAGGCGTGAAAAAATTGGACAGGGTCTTTCTGACGCATGCCGATCAGGATCATGTCGGTTCGTTGCGGGAACTAGCCGAAGGGTTGCCGATCGATGCGGTTTATTTCCCTAAAGGAGCGGAGGGGAATGCGGCTTTCGCCGCAGTGCTCCTTGAACTGCAAAGCCAGCATCAAGTGGGTCTCTTCCCTTTATTGGGCAAGGTCGATCTAGAGATTGATGCCGATTTTGTTTTTCACATCCTGGCACCTTTAGCGCCGGGTGAAGGCGGAAATGAGGATTCATTGGTCATCCAAACCAGCATAGGCGGTTTGGATTGGTTGTTCACAGGCGATCTCGGAGAAGAAGGTGAAGAGGTGCTGATGCGGACTTATCCTAATCTGAAGACCGATGTCCTGAAAATAGGTCATCACGGTAGCGCAACATCCAGTTCGGAAGGTTTCTTGGATCATGTCCAACCTGAATTGGCCTTGATATCGGCTGGAAAACAGAACCGGTATGGACATCCGGATGCGCAAATACTGGAACGTCTGGAATTGCGGAATATCCCTATATTTCGTACGGATCGACAGGGCGCTATCCACTTTTTGTATGGGTCAGAAGAAACAGAATGGCGAACCATTTTGGAGAACAAAAAATAAAAATGATGAATGGTGGTCCAAACGTGAATTATACAACGGAGATGTCCAAAATAAAAAAAGGTCAGCTTCAGCCGGTCTATTTATTTTTGGGCAAAGAAGATTTTTTTATAGAAGAAGCGAAGCAGCTGTTGCTGCGTACGGTGGTTGACGAAGCCGACAAGGATTTGAATGTCGGCATATTCAATATGGATGGGACGTTGTTGGATCGGGCTCTTGAAGATGCGGAGTCGCTGCCTTTTTTTGGGGAAAGACGTTTGGTCATTATCGAGAATCCGCTCTTTTTGACGGCCGAAAAATCCAAAAATGGACTGGAACATGATCTTGGTTGGCTGGAGAGCTATCTGGAGAATCCGGCGCCTTCAACGGTTCTGGCTATTTTTGCGCCTTACGAAAAATTGGACAGCAGAAAAAAAATAGCAAAACTTTTGACGAAGAAGGCTGTCACTGTGGATGTTTCTCCATTAGCGGAGAAAGAAGCCCGTAAATTTTTAGGGGACATGATCAAAAATGAAGGTTACCAGATGAACCGCGACGCACTCGAATTGTTTTACGAGCGGATCGAAAATCAACTGTCGCGGGGAATGAGAGAGTTGCCCAAGCTATTTCTTTCTGGATCTGAAGACAAAAAAGTCACCAAACAAATGGTGATCGACTTGATTCCTCGAAATCTGGAACAGAATATATTTGAATTGGTGACACAGGTTCTGAACAAGAACACGTATCTGGCTATCCAGATCTATCGGGATCTATTGCTCCAAAAAGAAGAACCTATCAAAGTCAACGCTATCCTTTTAGGGCAATTCCGGTTGTTGCTGCAAGTGAAGCTGCTTTCAAAAAATGGGTACCAACAAACCGACATCACCAAAGTATTGAAGGTCCATCCTTATCGTGTGAAACTTGCTTTCCAACAAGTGAGGCACCTATCCGAAAAAGTCCTGGCGGATGCTTTTCAGGGATTGGTCGAGACGGAATACAACATGAAGACAGGGCAAGGGCTGAAGGAAATACAATTTGAGTTATTTCTGATCCGCTACGCAAACGCAATGCCCAAGCAGTGAAAAATCATACGAAAAAGGCCGAAGACGGACCAGCTAAGCGGGTCTGTCTTCGGCCTTACGTTTTGAAGTCTCTTAAATCAAAAAATTATTTTGCTAATTTTTTAGTTAAACGAGAAATGTCGCGAGACGCTTTGTTTTGATGAATTAAGTTTTTAGAAGCTGCTGAATCGATAGATTTAACTGCTGCCTTCAATAATTCTTCGCTATTTTCAGCGCCTTCTGCTACTGCAGCTTCAAATTTCTTGATAGCTGAACGCATAGCGCTCTTTTGAGCGTTGTTTTTTAGGTTAGCTTTTTCGCTAGTGCGAACACGTTTGATTGCTGAATCGATATTTGGCATTGGGTTCACCCCTCTTTCCTTATTTCTATAACTATTAGGCTGTTTTGCCAACATGCCATATTATACATAATTTTGAGGGGTTGTGCAATAAAAAATGAAAGAGATTCCCTTTTATTCCTTGCGACACGGAATTTCTGTGCACATATTTCGTAATTTTTGCGTCAGAATCAGCCAAGGCCATGGTAAAGACTCCAGAGTGTACGAAAGTATGTTTGGGTGGTAAAATAATTGTAACAGTGAGTGAAGAGGTGAATCAGCTATTATGAAAGATCATTTTGAATTAGTTTCCCCATACAAACCAAGCGGGGATCAGCCGGAAGCCATCAAAGAGCTTGTTGATGGGTTGAATCTGGGCAGACGGGCGCAAACGTTGCTGGGTGCTACGGGGACCGGCAAGACTTTTTCGGTAGCAAACGTCATCCAAGCAGTGAACAAGCCAACGCTCGTCATAGCGCATAATAAAACGCTGGCAGGTCAACTGTATGGCGAATTGAAGGAGTTTTTTCCGAATAACGCCGTCGAGTATTTTGTCAGCTACTATGACTATTATCAACCCGAAGCGTATGTTCCCTCGAGTGACACTTATATAGAGAAAGAATCCAGCGTAAACGATGAAATCGATAAACTTCGTCATTCTGCCACCAGTTCCTTGTTGGAAAGGCGCGACGTGATTGTGGTCGCTTCCGTTTCCTGCATCTATGGTCTGGTGAACCCGTTGGACTACAAAGAGCATACGCTATCGTTAAGGCAAGGAATGGAGATGGAACGGAATGAACTATTGCGCAGGCTGGTTGAAATGCAGTTTGAACGCAATGATATCGATTTTCGGCGTGGAACGTTCCGTGTGCGCGGGGACGTTGTTGAAATTTTTCTGGCATCCCGCGACAACGAGGCCATTCGAGTCGAATTTTTTGGTGATGAAATCGATCGGATCAGAGAAGTGGATGTGCTGACCGGAGAAATCAAGAACGATGTCGACCATTTTCCTGTTTTCCCAGCCACTCACTTTGTGGCGAATGAAGAAAAAACCTTGCATGCCGTCGATATGATTCGGGCAGAATTGAAAGATCGCCTGAAGGTGCTGCGCGCTGAAAATAAACTATTGGAAGCCCAACGGTTGGAGCAACGCACCAACTACGACATGGAAATGTTGATGGAAATGGGATATTGCAACGGAATCGAAAATTATTCCAGACATATGGACGGGCGTGCTCCCGGAGAACCTCCGTATACGTTGCTTGATTTTTTCCCGGATGATTATTTGACCGTCATCGACGAGTCGCACATCACGATGTCTCAAATTCGCGGCATGTACAACGGTGACCGTTCGCGAAAGGAACAGTTGGTGGCGTACGGCTTCCGTCTCCCGAGTACTTTGGACAATCGCCCATTGACGTTGAAGGAATTCGAGGAGCGGGTCAACCAGATCATTTATATTTCAGCGACCCCTGGCCCATACGAGTATGAACAAAGCCCATATGTTGCCCAACAGATCATCCGTCCCACCGGTTTATTGGATCCGATTGTGGAAGTGCGGCCAATCAAAGGTCAGATCGATGATCTGATCAGTGAAATCAATTTGCGCGTCGAACGGAATGAGCGGGTCTTCATCACAACTTTGACGAAGAAGATGTCCGAAGATTTGACTGATTATCTGAAGGAAGTCGGCATCAAGGTAAATTATCTGCACAGCGAAATCAAAACGATGGAGCGCGCGGAAATCATCCGTAATCTCCGTTTGGGAGAATTTGATGTGTTGATCGGTATCAATCTGTTAAGAGAAGGGCTGGATGTTCCCGAGGTTTCGCTCGTTGCCATCTTGGATGCCGATAAAGAGGGTTTTCTGCGCAGTGAACGTTCACTTGTTCAGACAATTGGTCGAGCAGCAAGAAACGAGAACGGAAAAGTAATCATGTACGCAGACCGCATAACAGATTCCATGGAGCGGGCGATTAACGAAACCAACAGGCGCCGTGCGACGCAGGAAGCCTACAATGTTAAGCATGGTATCACGCCAAAAACAATCATCAAAGAAGTGCGTGATCGCATCCGTATCTCTCACGCTCCTGAAGAAGGCGACGGTGACGTAAGCATTCTAAGCATCTATAAAGCAATGACGATGGAACAACGCCGCGAAGCACTCGATCAACTGGACCGGGATATGCGGGAAGCGGCAAAAGCCCTCAATTTTGAAAAAGCTGCCGAAATCCGTGATATGGTGTTGGAGCTGAAAGCCGAATACAAAGGATTATAAAAAAGTGATTTTCACTTGCAATCGGTAAGGAATTACGATAAAATAGTCCTTGTATTATATATACGACCTTCAACTTGGTTAAACGATTCACCAACGTTCTACTCAGTTAAAGGTAACTTTATGAAAGAGGTGAAAAAAATGGCAATTTCAAAAGAACTTAAAAATGAAATCATCAAAGAATACGCTATTCACGAAGGAGATACTGGATCCCCTGAAGTGCAAATTGCAGTTCTTACGTATGAAATCAACCACTTGAACGAGCATGCACGCGTTCATAAAAAAGACCACCATTCTTACCGTGGTTTGATGAAAAAAGTTGGACACCGTCGTAACTTGTTGGCTTACTTGCGCAACAAAGACGTTGCACGCTACCGTGAACTGATCCAAAGATTAGGTTTGCGTCGTTAATTTCGTGGCTAAGACATATTAAGCGAGATTCCACTGTGAATCTCGCTTATTTTTTGGGATTTTTCGGACAATGAGTGCAAAAATGCTGAGCAATCAGCTATAATGGAATGAGGCTCCCGCTCTACAGACCGCTACTATACAAATGTGAGCTTATAAGCGTCGGTAGGTTGACATTTGTTTAGTAGTTGGTAGATGGGAAGCATCGCAAAAGGAGAATGATAACATGTTAGAAAAAAAAGTGTTCCAAATGGACTGGGCAGGTCGTTTGCTGCAAGTCGAAATCGGCCAATTGGCTAAGCAAGCCAATGGTGCGGTATTGGTCAGATACGGGGATACTGTCGTATTGACGGCTGCTGTCGGTTCAAGAGAACCAAAAGATACCGATTTCTTCCCATTGACTGTGAACTATGAAGAAAAAATGTATGCAGTCGGTAAAATACCTGGAGGATTCATCAAGCGTGAAGGTCGTCCAAGTGAAAACGCAACATTGACTGCACGTTTGATTGACCGTCCGATTCGTCCGATGTTCCCTGAAGGGTTCCGCAACGAAGTGCAGATCACAAACGTTGTTATGTCCGTTGAACAGGATTGCGCACCGGAAATGGCTGCCATGTTCGGTTCTTCATTGGCATTGGCGATTTCCGACATTCCGTTCTACGGACCGATCGCTGGAGTGAATGTTGGCCGTGTAGACGGCGAATATGTTTTGAATCCAACCGCTCCACAAAATGAAGCATCCGATATCGAGTTGACCGTAGCCGGTTCGAGAATTGCCATCAACATGGTTGAGAGTAGCGCTGCGATGGTTAATGAAGAAGATATGCTTGGGGCATTGATGTTCGGCCACAAAGCAATCCAGGAATTGTGCGATTTCCAAGATAAAATCGTAGCCGAAGTCGGCAAGGAAAAAATGACCGTCAAGCTTTTGACTTTAAACCCTGAACTTGTGGCGGAAGTGACCACTGCTTACGGTGAAAAAATGACGACAGCCATCATGACAGAAGAAAAATTGGCTCGTGAAGCCGCTATTGAAGATGTGAAAGCTGAAGCAATCTTGTTCTTCAACGAAAAGTATCTGGATGACGCCAACTTTGCTCAAATCTCCAAAGAAGTACGCCAAATCGTGGAAGACATGGAAAAAGACGAAGTGCGCCGTTTGATCACAGTCGACAAAATCCGTCCAGATGGCCGAAAAATCGATGAAATCCGTTCATTGGCTTCCGAAGTCGGCTTATTACCGCGCGTACACGGTTCCGGCTTGTTCACGCGTGGACAGACGCAAGCGTTGTCTACTTGTACATTGGCTCCACTGGGCGAACATCAGATCATCGACGGCCTTGGCATGGTCGACAGCAAGCGATTCATCCACCATTACAATTTCCCGCAATTCTCGGTCGGCAGCACTGGTAGAGCAGGAAGTCCTGGACGCCGCGAAATCGGCCATGGTGCTTTGGGTGAACGTGCGTTGAAACAAGTTATCCCGACAGAAGCTGAGTTCCCTTACACAATCCGTTTGGTTTCGGAAGTATTGGAATCCAACGGGTCCTCTTCACAAGCAAGCATCTGTGCCAGCACGTTGGCAATGATGGATGCGGGTGTGCCGATCAAAGCACCGGTAGCGGGTATCGCGATGGGCTTAGTGATGGAAGGCGAAAACTATACAGTTTTGACGGATATCCAAGGACTTGAAGATCACTTGGGCGACATGGACTTCAAAGTTGCCGGAACAAGCGAAGGTATCACTGCGTTGCAGATGGACATCAAAATCCAGGGGATCACAGAACAAATCCTGACTGAAGCGTTGATGCAAGCGAAGAAAGCGCGGATGGAAATCCTTGCTGAGCTGACCAGCACGATTGCAGCCCCACGCGAAGAACTGTCCCAGTATGCTCCGAAGATCGAAATGATGCAAATCAAACCAGATAAGATCAAAGTCGTCATTGGTAAAGGCGGAGATACAATCAACAGCATCATCGAAGAAACCGGCGTGAAGATCGACATCGATCAAGAAGGTAACGTGAGCATCGCTTCAGCTGATACTGCGATGATCGCCCGCGCTAAACAAATCATCGAAGAGTTGACGCATGAAGTCAAGGTCGGTGAAATCTACGAGGGTACTGTAAAACGTATCGAAAAATTCGGTGCATTCGTTGGAATCACAAAAGGCAAAGATGGCATGGTCCATATATCTGAATTGGCTAACGAGCGTGTCAAAGAAGTTGAAGATGTCCTAGCCATCGGAGACAAAGTGAAAGTCAAGGTCATTGAAATCGACAGACAAGGCAGAATCAATCTTTCCCGTAAAGCACTATTGACTAAGGAAGAAAAGTAAACTGCTCATAACAGAATAATACTGCACGCAAAGAACAGGCATAACCTTCACAAAAAGGCGATGCCTGTTCTTTTTGTTGATGGTAGTTAAGGTCCTTTCCCGTGGGAAAGCTTGCCATAATTATTCTAATAATCCTGACTTATAGAGTAATGTTGATTAATTATAGATTTTAATATTAAATTAATGAATTTTTTTCATAAAAGCGTTATTATTAGGTAAAGAGAAACATATTTTTACGCCAACAGTAAACAGATATATTTTTTACTTATATCGTCCTCGTAAATGTAAGCGCTTTTAAATTTTTTATGTAGTTCGTGAAGCTTCTGTGTAAGTTTTTATAACAAAGAATGGTATCATCAATATTATCGAAAAACCCGTTGCTCAATCACAAATAAGCACAAAATCGATACTCGGACAGCGCGAAGAAGCAGAGAAATCAAACGCAGAAAGCAGCAAAGTGGCTGATCCGCTTCCGTTTGACAGAAGGGAACAACAACAAAACAGTAAAGGATGAGTGCAATGGTGCCAGAATCTATTTTCTCGCAAGGTCAAATGCCGACGCTTAAAGAAGTGTTGGCTTCAAGGGAACAACGTGCCTTTTTTGAAGAGGAAATCAGCAAGACGAACGCAAATCAGACATTGATTTCCCTTAAATGCAATATTCCTGGACCCGTCAAATATAATGCCATCGTAAGACAGATTTCTGAAATCGGTATCCAAGAAGTTAAAAATGCAATCCAAAAGAATAAATGGAAAGTTACTTATGAAAAATTGATGGATTTGGATACAGGACCAGAATACTTTGTTGTCGTTGATACCTATCCAACAGCCGTGAAGCAAGCCGCCATCATGATAGAAGACGGCAGTTTACTCGGGCAACTGTTCACGATCAATGTATTCTATCTCGAAGAAGGCAAGATGATCGAGGTGCAGCGAATGGAAATCGGCTATGAACCGAGAAAGTGCATGATTTGTGGGGATGAAGCCTTCGAATGTGAAAATAAGAATGTACACACCAGGGAAGAAATCCAGAAAAAAATCGAATCCATTCTGCAGGAGGATGGGAGAGTACGTTTGGATTAACACCCCTTATTTTCGAGTTGGATAATTAAAGGCAAAGCTTATGAGCGTCTAAACGGATAAAAATAAATCAGTAACCATTTCGCATTCCAATCAGAGACCTTCGATAGGGACTCTGATTGGAATGTTTTTTACGTAATTAAAAAATAGATTAAAAAATTCTAATAAAGTGTGGTAAAATGCTTAAGTGAAGGATCTTTAAATCCTAAAAAATAGTTAATACAGAAAATGAATGAGTGAGGGATCAATGATGAAAGAGTATAATGTTGCCATTGTAGGTGCTACGGGTGCCGTTGGAGAAAAAATGCTGGGCTTGTTGGAGAATGCTTCTTTTCCGATAAAAAGTCTGAAGTTGTTGGCTTCTAAACGTTCTGCTGGGAAAGTCAAGACATTCCGAGGACAAGAACTGCAGATTCAGGAAACGACTGATGACTCATTTGAAGGCATCGATATTGCCTTATTCAGCGCTGGAGGCGGCATCACGAAACAATTCTCCCCTGCAGCGATCAAAGCTGGCGCCATCGTCATCGACAATACGAGTGCTTTTCGTATGGACCCGGAAACGCCGTTGGTCGTTCCTGAAGTGAATCCGGAAGACTTGCGCAAACACAAAGGTCTGATCGCTAACCCGAACTGCTCCACTATTCAGATGGTGGTGGCATTACAACCGATCCGCGAAAAATTTGGTTTGGATCGCGTCATCGTTTCCACGTACCAAGCGGTAAGCGGAGCTGGCCTGCATGCTTTGGAAGAATTGAAAGCTCAAACCCAAGCTGTCCTGAACGGTGAAGAGCCGGTTGCGAATATTTTACCTTGTGGTGGCGATAAGAAGCATTTCCCGATCGCATTCAATGCTTTACCGCAAATCGATGTGTTCAGCGAAGGCGGCTACACATATGAAGAGTGGAAAATGATCAATGAAACCAAAAAAATCATGGGCGACCAGGACATCAAAGTCTCTGCAACATGCGTGCGCATCCCTGTAATGTCCGGACACTCGGAATCCGTCTATTTCGAAGTGGACGACAAAAACGTTTCTGTCGCAGATATCTGGAAAGTGTTGAAAGATGCTCCAGGAGTTGTGCTTCAGGATGACACAGCTAATCAAGTTTATCCCACAGCACGTGAATCAGTCGGAAAGAATGAAACATTTGTCGGACGTATCCGTAAAGATGTGGATGTCGACAATGGTTTCCATATGTGGGTTGTTTCCGATAATCTGTTGAAGGGCGCTGCTTGGAATTCTGTGCAGATTGCGGAAAAAATGATTGAAATGGGTCTACTGTAGAACCTTTGAATAACGGATGAGCAAAGCCTCGTCAACTGAAGAATCGGATATGACTGGGCCTGTCAAAGGATGGACTGGGAAGGGTGTTTGGTTAAACCTCGTTCCCGTTCCGTTCCTTTTGGCAGGTCTTTTTTCGTGCAGAAATTTATTTTACATTTTAACTTGTAGAGTGCTTCAATGTAAGTGTTCCACACACTTGCAAAATGTTTGATGCATCTAAGATATTGTCTAGCGGTCCAAGCCTGCCTCTCGGAAATTAGATAAATCTGACCCATTGCGCTCTGCGATGCTCATTCAGGGCCAGATTTCCTAAATTTCTTTCGAGGCAGACCGGGCTTGTCCCGCTTTTCTCACACTTTCAGAAAACCGGAACAGAAACTGAAGCAAATGCTACAATTTTGCCGATAATCATGTATAATATAACAGAGAGGATATCGGTCACGTTTAGCCGGATGCGAAGAAAACGCATTCGCTTGTAGACTCTGAAGACAATTCGGCAAAGTAGCTGCGCTGATTTTCAGGGACGAAAATACGGAGGAAGGCATTCAAACGATCAATATAGATAACAGCATAGAAAGCTGAAAAATAAGAGGTGGTACAATGAGTAAAGTAAGAATAATTTCTCTCGGAGGTGTGAGAGAAAGCGGTAAAAACATGTATTTAGTGGAAGTGGACGATTTAATTTTTGTATTGGATTGCGGTCTTCTTTATCCGGAAAATGAATTATTGGGAATTGACGTCGTCATCCCTGATTTTACTTACCTGGAGGAAAACAAAAATAAGATAGCGGGTATTTTCCTGACGCATGGTCATGCGGATGCCGTAGGAGCATTGCCTTATTTGTTGCAGAATATCGATGCACCCGTGTTCGGTACAGGATTGACGATTGCGTTGGCTAAATTGGCGGTCGATTCCACCGGATTGGCTACGGGATTTGAGGATTATCACGTTATCGATGAGAACACCGAAATTGAATTCGAAAACACCAGTGTCCGGTTCTTCAGAACCACGCATACCATCCCTGATTCTGTAGGGATCTGTGTGAAGACGGAAGAAGGCAGTGTCGTCTATACAGGTGATTTCAAGTTTGATCAAAGTGCATCCCCGATGTATCGGACCGATTACGGCAAAATTACGGATATCGGAGAAGGCAAAGTATTGGCGCTGTTGAGCGATTCCGGTGATGCCGAATCGACTACGGAAAACGTCAGTGACCGCAAGATTGAAGAAGAAATGCTGGATACTTTCATCAACGCTGAAGGCCGTATCATCGTCTCCTGTGTTGCAAGCAACATTTTGCGCATCCAGCAAGTTTTTGATGTCGCTCTCCAAGCGAATCGTAAAATCTTTTTGACAGGACCGACTTTGGTTGAAACAGTCGATGTCGCCATGAAATTGGGGAAACTGGTCTTGCCGACTCCAGATCTGCTTGTGAATGTGAAGAACATCAATGATTACCGTGATGGTCAAGTGTTGATTCTGGAAACCGGCAACAGTGGGGAACCCTTGGAAGCTTTGCAGCGGATGTCCAAAGGCAGACACAAGCAAGTGAACCTTAAAGAGGGTGATTTGGTTTATATCACGACTACACCTTCAACAGCTATGGAAACGACAGTCGCAAAAACCAAAAATTTGATTTATCGTGCCGGTGCGTCCGTGCGTGAAATATCCGGAACATACAAAGCATCCGGACATGCTTCGCCGAACGATCTGAAATTGATGATCAACCTACTGAGACCTGCTTATTTCGTGCCTGTCCAAGGTGAGTACCGAATGCAAGCTGCACATGCCCAATTGGCGAATGAAGTCGGCATTCCGTTCAAAAATATTTTCATCCCTGGTAAAGGTGACGTGATCGAATATGCCAAAGGCCGTATGCACATGACGGGACAGGTCCCAGCCGGGAATGTTCTGATCGATGGGATCGGGGTTGGCGATATCGGCAACATTGTCTTGCGCGACCGCAAACTATTATCGGAGGATGGCATCTTCGTTGTCGTTGTGACGATCTCCAGAAGACTGAACAAAATCTTGTCGGGTCCGGAAATCGTTTCGCGTGGCTTCGTCTATATGAAGGCGAGCGAAGAGCTTGTCAAAGAAAGTTCGAATATCGTCCGGGAAGTAGTGGAAGATAACCTGCACACGAAAGACTTTGATTGGGCCAAGTTAAAACAAGAGATACGTGATTCGTTGAGCCGTTATCTTTTTGAAAAGACGAAGCGCAAACCGGTCATTTTACCGATCATCATGGAAGCATCCAATTATCAGAAGAAGAGCTGATGCCCGTTTGCCGTAAAGGCAATGAAACGGATCGTTGTTGAAAAGGAGAGATTCATCTTTATGGGTTCTAATAGTACGAAGGCTTGGATCGAGGCAGCTCTGTTTGCTGTCCTCGCAATCGCCTTGGCATATGTGGCCATGCCATTTGGAGAATACACTATTGTTTTTGCTTTGTCACCGTTGCTTTTCATTTCTCTCCGCAGAGGAATATTGCTTGGACTGGTTTCTGGAATACTGACCGGCCTCGTTTTGTTTGCGCTCAAAGGAGAGGGAGCGGATGTTGCTGCAGATATCCTGAACCAAGCCGCACCGTTCGTTTTCGTGGGCATCGCCGGTTTTTTCGCGAAATTCACGCAACGCACATTGAACAATAAACGTTTCCCGAATGCAGCCTTGAATATAGTGACGGCATCCTTTTTCGGAACGCTTGTCTATTTTGTCTGGGCGCTGATCTCGGACATATTCCTCAGTGAGGAAGCAGTTCCAGCTGGTGTTTCTGTTTTTGCGCATTTTCTTCCGGGACAAGCGCTATCGTTTGCGGCAACTTTTGCCGTCAGCGCAGTCGTTCTGGTGTTGATTGCAAAATTCGCTCCTAAAGCGTACATTCCAAAAGGCAGCCGTTTCCTGAGCAGAAAAGAAAAATCGAAACTATTAAATGATTAAAAAATAGAAGGCGAAGGACGGATTTGAATTATCCGGTCTTCGCCTTTCTGTTTTTGTGGGCTCGTGTGCTATGATATGTAGGTAACATGTTTTGTCATTTTATTGATTTGGAGTGGTCTTATGGGTATTTGGTCAATGATATTTACGGCAATCATCGTTTTAAATACAATTGGTGCAATCATCACCGTCTTTAAAGAAAAAAGAGATGTCGCTGCCACCTGGGCCTGGCTGTTGACGTTAAACCTCTTGCCGGTGGCGGGTTTCATCATCTACCTCTTTATAGGGAAAAAGATGTCAAAAGACAACATCTATGATATGCGCACGCAAAAAAGCTTGGGCATGTCCCAGTTGGCGAAGGTCCAGATTGAAATGTTGGAGGATGAGGATCTGGCGCAAGGTTTGGTCGAAACCGACTATGCACAAAAAACAGCTATCCTGTTCCTGGAAAGTGATGAATCCATTTTGACGAAAGGGAATAAAGTTGAAATATTCAAAACTGGCGCAGATGTTTTCGATTCCCTTGTGCAGGACATCTATAAAGCAGAAGATCATGTGCATATGCTTTATTATACTTTTCGCTCGGACGACTTGGGGAAGCGGATTCTGGCGGCGTTGGAAGACAGGGCGGCAGCTGGCGTTGAGGTTCTGGTCGTTTACGATGCAATGGGCTGCAGAGGGAATGATCCGAGATTTTTCAATAATCTTGAAAAATTAGGCGGAAAGACGGAAGTATTTTTTGGTTCAAAAATACCTTTCGTTAATTTGCGGATGAACTATCGGAATCATCGCAAAATAATGGTAGTGGATGCAAAAGTTGCTTATCTCGGCGGGTTCAATATAGGCGATGAGTATCTAGGGAAAGGGGAACTCGGCGAATGGAGGGATACGCATATGAAAATAGAAGGCAATGCAGTCTTGACGCTTCAGAGCCGTTTCTTCATGGACTGGAATGCGGTTGCCAAAGAAAAGAACAGGAAAGATTATGCAGAAGCCTATTTCCCGATCGCCGATAAAAAAGGTAACACGGCCATGCAAATTGTGGCAAGTGGACCGGATGACGAAGATCAGACGATCAAGATGGGTTTCTTGAAGATGATCAGCCAAGCTAAAGAATCCATTTATATACAGACTCCTTATTTTATACCTGACGAGAGTCTGCATGAAATGCTCAAAATCGCAGTCCTATCCGGTGTAAAAGTCAAAATCATGATACCCTCGAAGCCGGATCATCCTTTCGTCTATCGGGCAACGGAGTATTTTGCCAAAGACATCGTCGAGTACGGTGCGGAAGTCTATATGTACCAGAATGGTTTCCTGCATTCAAAGGTGATGGTGGTCGATGATGAAATTGTATCGGTAGGCACGGCAAATATGGATGTGCGCAGTTTCAAATTGAATTTTGAGATCAACGCTTTTATTTACGATCGTGACGTAGCTGAAGAATTAATCGCAAATTTTGATGAAGATCAGAAGAATTGCATCCGTGCAACCCATGATTATTTCGCAAAACAGTCGAAGGGGCGGAAATTCAAGCAAGCTTTTTCCAGATTACTCTCACCGATACTGTAGACCGAAAGCGTATGGAAATTGATCGACAATCAGAATTCAGAAGAAAGGCTCAGCGCGTTGGACAAAAAAAGCGAGAATGCAATTGTGTGATATGCATTCTCGCTTGTTTCAGTTGTCACGGTTTTTTACGTTAATGACATTACCTTGTACTCCTGATTGCTATAGATGGGTATGCCACCAACTGATGAAATTTAACCAAGTTGGATAGCCAAGACTTGACTGATGTTCAGTAGGTAAGTCACTTTTTTATCGGCAGTTGTGAACATGATTTGTCTTTTTGGAGTTACGCGGGAATTGAAAGAACCCCAAACGAGTGATCTGGTATACGATTTCGGTCCATGCTTTTCTTCAATCACGACATACACAGGGTTGTTATTTTCAAAAGCCTGGTTAGCAAAACGGATAACTTGGTGAATCGGCATTACTTTGTCCAAGATGGCTTCATTGATGGAATGGACGGATGAGAGCGGGCGCAAGTATGATTTATTTGAAGGATTCTCATTATTAGTGGATACTGGGTAGATGTAGTTTTGCATGTATGTTCCTCCGAACGTGTGTTTGTCTTGTGTCTTTATTATAAGAACATCTGTTCTTGTTTGCAAGCTTTTTATTTTGCGATCGAACAAAAATTTGAGAGTGCAGATATGTAACTCCACCCACAATTATGTCATATCGGCCGAATATGCCCCTATTTCTTGCATTTTCGATTAAAGTAGTAGTATGGAAAAGAACGTGTCGGGAGCACATTAATTTTGCAGGCGAGGGGAAAATTACATCTATTATCCGGCGGAATTCTCGAAAAAAATAGGCTATATAAAAGACTCTCCAAGAAGGTTCTGGATCGGTGCAGCGTGCTTGGAGAGTGCTGTTCACAAAATGTTCATTTAATATTTTTGAAGAAATTTCAGAAAGTTTCTTCCTATTAATGAAACTGTAATGATTGTTGAAACCACTGGGAATTGCGTATAAATAGATTTGAACGGCCTTTACATTAACTGTATAATGAAAATACTGACCGGAAAGTTTTTTTCCTAAGGAGAATCAAATGAAGGACGGAGGTGGAATGAAAGATGCAAATATTTGATGAAGTAAAAAAGATTGAGCAGGAAGCAGCTGATCTGGAATTGGATTACCAGAATAAGCTGCGCAAACTGGAACAGAACACGCAAGATAAAATAGGCGAAATGAAAAGGAATATCGAAAAGGAATTAGCTACTTTTCAATCCGAAGAACTTGCGAAAAAATCAGAACAACTGGCAATTCTTAAGAACGCTTCCGCAGAAAGTGAAAAATCGGAAATCGAGAAGTTGCAAACTCGGTTTAAAGCGAAAGAAGAAGAACTTGTGAATGCCGTAATTGGGGAGGTGATGAGGAAATATGGCAATCGCTAAAATGAAAAAAGTTACTCTCATTTCTTTTCACGAAAAAAAAGAGCAGTTATTGACGGCTATCCAGACATTGCAAAGCTTAGAAGTCATCGATTTGCCTGCTGCAAAAGAAAATTTACAATCCTTATCGCCTAAAGAACGAGAGTCAATTGAGCAAAACATCAAGAAAACCGAAAGTTATCTGGAGAATGTCACGGAAGCCTTATCTTTCCTGAAGTCGTATCTGAAGAAAGAGTCTTTGATCAAACAGTATACAAACCCTCGACAATCCTTGTCTTTGGAAGAACTGGAAAAGGCTGTGGGCGAATTTTCTTCCGACAAACTTCTGGATAAAGTGTTGGGTCTGAAAGCCGAACAAAAGAAACTCGAAGATGCTAAAAAACATCTTTATGAACAAGAGGATTTCCTGCTTTTATGGAAAAAATTATCATTCAATCCGAGAGATACAGCAGTATTTGAACACATAGCAGTCAAAGTGGGCACGATTCCTCAGACGCTCTCCAACGATTACATCACAAACGTGACTTCCAATCCCTTGGTCTATACGGAAGAAATCTTCCAGAACAAAGAATCTTTTGGAGCGGTGATTTTCTATGATCCGTCACATGTTGTTGATGTAAACGCTTTGTTGGACAGCAATCATTTCCAAGCTTTAACGTATGAGTATGATTTGCCGCCTGCAGAGGCATTGGCCGATGTTCAAAGCCGCATACAGGATAACCGTGAAGCAAACAAACAGCTGTTGGCGGATCTTTCCGAAATGAAAGCAGAAGAGTGGCAGTTGATGCTACTGTCCGAATTTTATTATGCAAAACTGCAACGGATCAAGAGCCAACAATTATTGATCAATGAGAAACATCTCTTCGTAATCCAAGGATGGCTTGAGGAAGATAAAGTCAATGAAATCAAGCTGGCGTTGACTGATACTGTCGCAGAGAATGAATATGCATTGACGGTTGATGATGCTGACACTTCGGACATTTCGGTCATTCCAACCGTTTTGAAGAACAATAAGTTGATCACTCCTTTTGAGAATATCACGGCCATGTACAGTTTGCCGAAATATGACGAAATAGACCCCACACCACTATTGACACCTTTCTATCTTTTGTTCTTCGGAATGATGATTGCGGATGTCGGATACGGTCTGTTGCTCCTTATCGGAACATTGCTGGCATTGAAGTTCCTGAATTTCAATAAAGGTATGCGGAACAATCTGCTGTTCTTTCACATCCTTTCCTATCCAGCCATACTGTGGGGGCTAGTTTACGGCTCTTTCTTCGGAGTTCAATTGCCGTTTGTACTTTTATCTACGAGTAATGACGCCAATACGATCCTGTTGATATCGGTAGTATTCGGTATTGTTCAGATCATGTTCGGTTTGGGGATAAAAGCCTATCTGTCCTTGCGCGACAAAAATCCGCTGGGCGCGATTTCTGACAGCATCGGATGGTTGGGTATATTTGTGGGACTTATCTTCATCCTGTTCGGACAGATGCTTTTCCCTAGTCAGATTCTTGTGACCGTTGGTGCTGCAGTTGCCATCACAAGTGCGGTCGCGATCGTGCTTGCTACAGCCATGGCATCAGACAACAAGGCGTTGGGCGCAGGTGCCGGTTTGTACAATCTCTATGGCATTACCGGTTACATCGGCGACATGGTCAGTTACACACGTTTGATGGCGCTGGGTGTGGCTGGTGGCAGTATTGCGGTTGCCTTCAATATGATCATCGACTTCTTGCCAGTGGCGGCAAGATTCACCATTGGTGCGGTTTTGTTTGTGCTACTCCACAGCGTCAACTTCGGTTTGTCCATGCTTAGTGCTTATGTGCATGGTGCACGGCTTGTGTTCGTCGAATTTTTTGGGAAATTTTATGAGGGCGGCGGAAAAGCTTTGGAGCCGTTGAAGACAGAAGAAAAATACATTAACTTAAAAAATAAAAAAGAAGCTTAGTTACTGGAGGAATTATAAAATGGAAAATATGACATGGTTACAATATTTCATCGACAACAATGGTGGTATGATGTTCGCGGCTTTAGGCGTTGCTTTGGCGGTTGGCTTGGCTGGTACGGGTTCTGCTAAAGGGGTTGGTATGACCGGTGAAGCGGCTGCTGCATTGATCAAGGAACAACCTGAGAAATTCGGTAAATCATTGATTCTGCAACTGTTGCCAGGTACGCAAGGGTTGTACGGTTTCGTTATCGGATTCCTGATTTATCTGCAAATGTCACCTGAAATGACCGTCGCACAAGGTTTGTACTATCTGATGGCTGGTCTTCCTATCGCAATCACTGGTTTGACTTCAGGTATCGCGCAAGGCCGTGTATCTACTGCCGGTTTGCAAATCTTGGCTAAGAGAGAAGACCAAAATACAAAAGGGATCATCTATGCAGCCATGGTTGAAACGTATGCAATCCTAGGATTCGTTATCTCATTCTTGATGGTATTGAACGCTTAATTCTCAAAAGCTCCAGAAGAATGAAAGAAAAAGTAAGGAGATGAGAAAGCGTGAAAGATCTACAATCCTTGTCTGAACAGATTCTTAACAAGACAAAAGCAAAAGGACAAAGCAAGCTGGAGGCTGCTGAAAAAATTTCTATCGCAAAGATAGAAGAGAGCAGATTGACTCTGGTTGAACAACAAAAGGCGCGCAAAGCTGCCATTTTGAAAAAAGTTGGCAACGATTTTGATCGTGAGCAACAAACGTTGAAGAATAAAGAACGCAATGCTGTTTTGAAAGAGAAACAGGTCATCTTGAAATCGGTCTTCCAACAGGCTTTAGAAAAAATGAACACGTGGGATGAAACCCATTTTGCGCAATTCCTGAACGGTGTGCTTGCTCAGGCTGGCGATTCGAAAGCCTACAGCATTGTTCCGGGCGCAAAATCGATCGCCCAGTTTAAAGGGAATGCGTTGCAGCAGCTGTTGGTCAAATATCCAGCTGTCAAGATTTCTGAGGAGTCCATTCCGAATAAAGCCGGATTCATCCTGCAGGAAGGCGGAGTCGATTACAACTATTGCTTCGATGATCTGATCGAAGATGTAAAGAACGACTTTGCAGCAGAGCTGGCGACTTTAGCATTCCAAGACGAAAAGTAAAGGAGGGGCACTATGCAAGAGATTGATTACAAAGGCGTCAATACGATACTTCGCACCTATGAATTAAAAATATTGGCGGAAGCGGATTACGATCGGATGCTGAAAGCCTCTTCTTTAAAAGATGCCTTGGATGTTCTGAAAGGTACCGGTTATGAGTTTGATGAGAAAGAAACACTGATGAATAAAAATTTTGAAGGTTTTCTCATAAAACACCTGGCGGAAGTCTATCAGGACTTGTTCAGCATCACGCCGGTTGCTGAGATTGTGGAATTATTCGCGTTGCGCTATACCTATCACAACCTGAAAGTGTTGCTGAAACAACGTTTTTCGGGTGAAGATCTGGAGCAGCTGTTGATCCCTATCGGCAAATATTCCATAGCCAGTCTGAAGAAATTGGTCGAAACCGGCGACGGCAACGACGAACATCCGATTCTGATAGAAGGGGTTCAAGAAGCGCTCCGCGATTTCGATGAAGGGCATCGTATCGAAGCGGCTACTATCTTTATGGACACTTATTATTTCAGGCATCTGCGTTCCATCAGCGACAAACTTCAACATCCGAGCATCGCGAAAATGGTAGATGGCATGATCGATCTCTATAACCTTTCGACCATTATCCGAAGTCTGAAACAAAATAAGCCCCGCGGTTTTCTCTATACGGTTTTATCCAGTTCAGGTTCAATTTCGAAACGCGATTTGATTGAAGAATCGATCAACGGACCAAGCGCGGTCATGCGCAAGCATTATTTCAGCAAAGAATACGGCGCGCGCTTATCTGATATGATTTCCGATACAACAAATGAAGTAGACACACAGAAACTGGATAAACTCGTTGATGAACTGACCTATGAATTGATTGCGGAAGGCTTGTACCAACCGTTCGGTCCGATTCCTTTGTTGGGTTATCTGTTTGCCAAAGAGAAGGAAGTCACTAATATCCGCTTGATTTTGGTAGGCAAAGACAATCAGATAGATGAACAAATATTGAGAGAAAGGATGCGACCTATATATGGCTCATAATATTGCAGTTGTGGGAGACAAAGATTCCATCCTTCCTTTTAAGATTTTGGGTTTCGCTGTATTTGCATGCCATAATGCCCAGACTGCCCGTGAAACGGTAGATCGTCTGGCGATGGAGAATTATGGGATCATTTATCTGACGGAAGAAATGGCAAAAGAAATACCTGAGACAGTGAGCAGGTATGACAGCAGAGTCCAACCAGCCATCATTCTGATTCCGAACCATAAAGGTACGTTGAATATCGGAAAAACCCGCATTCAGGAGAATGTAGAAAAAGCAGTTGGACAGAATATCTTATAATTTGGAGGGGACTTTTTTGAAAAATGGAAATATAATAAAAGTTTCCGGACCTTTAGTTATGGCGGAAGGAATGGAAGAAGCGAATATCCAAGATATTTGCCGCGTCGGCGAATTAGGATTGATCGGTGAAATCATCGAGATGCGCAATGATGTTGCATCTATTCAAGTTTACGAGGAGACTTCCGGTATTGGTCCAGGAGAACCGGTAATCACGACAGGAGAGGCTTTATCTGTTGAATTGGGACCAGGTATCCTGTCGCAGATGTTTGACGGGATTCAGCGTCCTTTGGATACGTTCCGGGAAATCACCCAAAGTAATTATTTGGTGCGTGGAACGGATATTCCATCACTGAAAAGAGAGAACGTCTGGGAATTCAAAGCTACGAAGAAAGTCGGCGATTATGTCGTAGCAGGGGATATTGTCGGTACCGTGCAAGAAACGAAAGTGATCGAGCACCGAATCATGGTTCCGTATGGCGTCTCCGGTAAGCTGACTGCCATTCAGGACGGCAGTTACACGTTGGATGAAACGGCTTATGTCGTTGAAACCGAAAATGGCCCGAAAGAAATGACTATGCTGCAAAGATGGCCGGTACGACGCGGCCGTCCTTTCAAACAAAAAATGAATCCACACACACCAATGGTTACCGGACAACGGGTCATCGACACCTTTTTCCCGATCACTAAGGGTGGAGCAGCAGCTGTTCCAGGGCCTTTCGGAGCAGGAAAAACCGTTGTACAGCACCAAATCGCAAAATACAGTGATGTGGATATCGTCATTTACGTCGGCTGCGGTGAACGCGGTAATGAGATGACGGACGTATTGAATGAATTTCCGGAATTGATCGATCCGAACACAGGTGAGTCATTGATGGAACGAACAATCCTTATCGCCAACACCTCCAATATGCCAGTTGCGGCGCGTGAAGCATCGATTTATACAGGCATTACGATCGCGGAATATTTCCGTGATATGGGTTACAGTGTAGCGATCATGGCTGATTCGACATCCCGTTGGGCGGAGGCCTTGCGTGAAATGTCAGGCCGTCTGGAAGAGATGCCTGGTGACGAAGGGTATCCAGCCTACTTAGGAAGCCGAGTAGCTGAGTATTATGAACGGGCAGGGCGAGTATTGGCTTTAGGATCGGAAGATCGTGAAGGAAGCATTACGGCCATTGGAGCGGTATCGCCTCCTGGTGGTGACACCTCTGAGCCGGTAACGCAAAATACATTGCGCGTCGTCAAAGTATTCTGGGCGCTCGATGCCACTTTAGCACAAAAAAGACATTTCCCATCCATGAACTGGTTGACTTCCTATTCCCTTTACAATACCGAAGTCGGGGAATACCTGAATAATGCCTTACAGACAAAATGGTCTGAAATGGTTCAGCATGCGATGAACCTTCTGCAGGAAGAGTCGGAATTGGAAGAAATCGTCCGCCTGGTCGGTATCGAATCCTTGTCCGAGAAAGACCGTATGACGATGGCAATCGCGGAATCGTTGCGTGAGGATTACCTCCAGCAGAACGCTTTCGATGATGTGGATACGTATACTTCCCGCGAGAAACAATTGGCGATGCTGGATATGATTCTGAGCTTCGAAACAGAAGCACGTGAAGCAATGCGTTTAGGCGCGTACTTCAATGAAATCATTGAAGGTACAGTTGAATTGCGTGATCGGATTGCTAGAAGTAAATACATCAAGGAAGATAATCTTGCCGAAATGGAAAACATCAAGGCGGATATCAAAAAAAGATTGCATGAAATTGTTGCGGAAGGAGGGATGACGCGCCATGCTTAAGGAATATAAAACAGTAACCGAAGTTGTAGGCCCGTTGATGGTTGTTGAGCAGATCGAGGGAGTCAAATTCGACGAGTTGGTTGAAATACAAATGCAAGACGGCGAAATCCGTCATGGTCAAGTTTTGGAAGTCAGCAAAGATAAAGCGATGGTGCAAATCTTTGAAGGCCCAAGCGGTATCAACATTAAAGACACGAAAGTCCGTTTCCGTGGAAAACCTCTTTCCATAGCTGTTTCTGAGGATATGGTAGGTCGGGTCTTCGATGGAATGGGGAATCCGATTGATGGCGGTCCGGAAATCATTCCGGAAATGAGCCTGGACATCAATGGTCAGGCGATCAACCCCGTTGCGCGTGATTATCCGGATGAGTTCATCCAAACGGGAATTTCGGCCATCGACCATCTGAACACACTCGTAAGAGGTCAGAAACTTCCTGTGTTCTCCGGTTCAGGTTTGCCACATAAAGAATTGGCTGCTCAAATCGCTCGTCAAGCGACGGTGTTGAACAGCGATGAAAAATTTGCGGTTGTATTTGCAGCAATGGGGATCACTTTTGAAGAAAAAGAATATTTCATGGAAGATTTCCGCAAGACAGGAGCGATCGATCGTTCCGTCATGTTCATCAATTTGGCGAACGATCCAGCCATCGAACGGATTGCCACACCTAAAATGGCTCTGACAGTCGCGGAATATCTGGCCTACGAAAAAGACATGCACGTTTTGGTCATCATGACTGACATGACCAACTATTGTGAGGCTTTGCGTGAAATTTCGGCAGCACGTCGTGAAGTGCCGGGTCGCCGTGGTTATCCCGGATACCTGTATACGAACCTTTCCACCTTGTACGAGCGTGCGGGCCGTATCATCGGCAAAAAAGGTTCGGTGACTCAAATCCCGATTCTTTCCATGCCGGAGGATGACATTACGCATCCAATCCCGGATTTGACGGGTTACATTACGGAAGGCCAAATCATTCTTTCACGTGAATTGAACAACTCAGGCATCAAGCCGCCGATCAACGTGTTGCCTTCGCTTTCACGTCTGAAAGACAAAGGTACGGGTGAAGGCAAGACAAGAAAAGACCATGCTCCAACCATGAACCAGTTGTTTGCGGCTTACGCAAAAGGAAAACAAGCTAAAGAATTGGCTGTCATCCTTGGAGAGTCCGCCTTGTCCAAGACGGACAAACTGTATGTGCAGTTCACAAAGCGTTTCGAAGAAGAATACATCAGTCAAGGGTTCTATACGAACCGCACAATTGAAGAGACTTTGGCTTTGGGCTGGGAACTGTTGTCCATCCTGCCGGCAACGGAACTTAAGAGAATCAAGAGCGATATGATCGATGAGTTTATGCCGAAGGGAGAGTGATCGTCCATGGCAAGATTGAATGTAAAGCCCACCCGGATGGAACTGTCCAACTTGAAATCGCGTCTGGTGCTATCCACCCGCGGCCATAAACTGCTGAAGGATAAGCAAGATGAATTGATGCGTCAATTCATCAATCTGATTCGCGAAAACAACATTCTGAGGGATGAAGTCGAAAAAGAATTGACCGCCTCGATGCGTTCTTTCGTGGTAGCGAAGTCGCTTCTGAATGAGGCTTTCATTGAAGAACTGTTCGCTGTACCCGCTACGGCGGTTGAGTTGGACATTCAAGAAAACAACATCATGAGCGTCGTCGTTCCCCAAATGAATTTTTCAATGGTTGATCAAGACGATAAATCCACAGATTTACAGTACGGTTACGTCAACTCGAACGGTGAACTGGATGATGCGATCAAAAAGATTGAAGACATCCTTCCGAAATTACTTAAATTAACGGAAATCGAAAAAACATGCCAACTTCTTGCCGATGAGATCGAAAAAACAAGAAGGCGTGTAAATGCATTGGAATACAAAATGATTCCGCAATTGCAGGAGACGATCCGTTACATCCAAATGAAGCTCGAGGAGAACGAACGGTCGAGTATCGTCCGCATGATGAAAGTCAAAGACATGGGCGTTTCTTGATGCCTCCAGAACAAGACAGGGATACCCTTGTCTTGTTCTTTTTTGACATATAGGAATTTATAAAATTTTCCAGAGTGAAAAGTGCATCACTGTAGGTGTTTCACAATTTTGTAAAATGTTTCATGCATCTAAAATGATGTCCAGCTTCACGGGTTAGCCCTTCGGAAAAAAGAATAAGGAACCTCTTGTCTCTGCGAGCCAAGACATACTGTTCGACTTGTCATGGTTCTTGCCATCTTTGATGGCTTAGAAACATGATACAACTGACCGGTACGGTCACGTTGATTCCTTTGTTTCGGAAGTCTCTCAGCAATTGCGCTCTACGATGCTCATTCAGGGCCAGATTTCCTAAATTTCTTTCAGGGCTGAACGAACCCGTTCAGCTTTTCTTGTCTTTCCGGCGCTTGTGAGAGGCGAGCGCATTCCATCCAAGGGGTGCAGTTGTTGGAAACGGTAACTAATAAAATGTTGGCGGAAGACTCCGGTAAAGGTTTTAACCTTGATGAAATTGTGTTAAACTATGAAATAATAAACAGAACGCCGCATTAGGCTGTACGATGCTATAATAATATAATTGGATGGTGGGCATTAAATGACAGAAAAAGGATTGTTGATTGTCTTATCCGGACCTTCGGGAGTAGGCAAAGGGACTGTGAGACAAGCAATTTTTTCTCGTGGTGAACGGGAGTTCATCTATTCGATTTCCGCTACGACCCGCAAAGCGCGTGAAGGGGAAGTGGATGGCAAAGATTACTTCTTCAAGGAAAGAGAAGAATTCGAGAGAATGATCGCCGATAATGAACTGTTAGAATATACCGAGTATGTGGGGAATTACTATGGTACGCCAATCGACTATGTAAGAAGAACATTGGACACAGGAAAAGATATTTTTCTGGAGATCGAAGTTCAAGGCGCCATGCAAGTGAAGGAACGGATGCCGGAAGGGATATTCATCTTCTTGACGCCTCCTGATATGACGGAATTGGAGTCACGGATCGTAAATCGCGGTACGGATGAATCGCCGATCATCAAACAAAGAATGGAAAAGGCTATTGAAGAGCTCAGTTTGATGCGGTATTATGATTATGCGGTAGAAAACGACACAGTAGAGAACGCGGTCCAGAAAGTGCTTGGCATCATCCAAAGCGAACACTTGAAAGTCTCACGGATTCTGGATACCATCTGTGCGGATGAAAGGGAGTAAAATAATATGATGTTATATCCTTCGATCGATAAATTGTTGGAGCAAGTGGATTCAAAATATTCAATGGTCATTCTTTCCAGCAAAAGAGCGCATGAATTGCATGGTCGCTCAGAACCTTTATTGGATCATTACCAGTCATACAAGAATGTCGGACGTGCGCTGGAAGAAGTAGTTGCCGGCGAGTTGGAAATCGATCCGAATTCCATCATCCCTGAAAGATAACCGAATAGGAATGAAAAAAGACTACTGTTTTTGAACTTCAAAATCAGTAGTTTTATTTTTTTGATGCCGAAAAAAATCCGAGAAGACTTTATCGGTATAATTTAGTAAGATAGTGGTTAGAAAAAGGAATGGGAGGGTTTTACGTGCAAATTGCAAAAGTGATTGTGGATATACCTGCCATGCAGACCAATCGTCCCTTTGATTATGCGATCCCTCCTGCTATGGAACAAAAGTTGGGCAAAGGGATGCGCGTTGAAGTGCCTTTCAACACTCGCGTCATCCAAGGGTTCATAACGGAAATTTCTGATCACACCGATTTTGAAGGGGAACTGAAAGAAATCATCCAACCATTGGATATCGAGCCGGCATTGACCGAAGAGTTGCTGCTGTTGGGCGAGGAAATGGCGGAAACCGTTTATGCCTATCGGATCCATTGTTACCAGACGATGTTGCCGCCTTTGATGAAGGCAAAGTACGAAAAAGAAATTGAGGTTGTCGATGAATTGGACGAGGAGACTTTCTACGGACTTTTTCAAGGGAAAAGCAAAATGAGTTGGGAAGATGCCGTCGACCGCGGCATTTTGCCGCAACTGATCGAATTGAAGCGAGCCGGGAAGATTGAAGTCAATTACATCCTCAAAAACCAGGCGAAGGCAAAAACGGTGCAGGTTTATTATTCCGATCTGGAAATGGGCAGTCTGGAAGATGCATACCACAGCCTGAAAAAATCAGCCAAGCAACAGCAAGCCCTGTTGGCGGCAATCATGTCCATGAACGGAACTCCGCTGACATCGAAAGAATACAAGGAACAATTCGATATCGGGCCAAGCACGATCCGGACAGGAGTGGAAAAGGGGTGGCTTAAATCAGCGGACCGGGAAATTCTCCGGGATCCCTTTAAGGATAGACAGTTCAAGCAAACGGGAGCGTTGCCCCTATCCGATGAACAAACGGCAGCTTTCCGGATGATGGCTGCCAGCATCAGAGAAGAACGGCACGAAGTTTTTTTGTTGCAAGGCGTTACGGGAAGCGGTAAGACCGAAGTCTATCTTCAACTGATTGCTGAAGTGATCAACCAAGGCAAGACGGCCCTGATGCTTGTGCCCGAAATTGCTTTGACTCCGCAGATGGTCAACCATTTCAAGAGCCGCTTCGGAAACCGCGTGGCCGTGATGCACAGTGCGTTGTCATCGGGAGAGAAGTACGATGAGTGGCGCAAAATTCACCGCGGTGATGCCGATGTCGTTGTCGGCGCGCGTTCTTCCATTTTCGCCCCGGTTCAGAATCTTGGCATCATCATTATGGATGAGGAACACGAGAGCACCTACAAACAGGACGAAAACCCGAAGTACCATGCCCGGAATGTAGCGATTTGGCGTGGGCAGCATAACCGTTGTCCGGTTGTTCTGGGTAGTGCGACGCCTTCATTAGAGTCGCGGGCCAGGGCACAAAAAAAGGTATACACCTTGGTCGAATTGAGAGGGCGTTTCAACCAACGCGCATTGCCTCAAGTCGAAATTGTCGATATGCGTGATGAGTTCAAAGCGAACAACCGCAGCAGCTTTTCCATGCTGCTGCAGGAAAAGATTACGGATCGGCTACAGAAAAAACAGCAGATTGTGCTGATGCTGAACAAAAGAGGTTATTCCTCTTTCATCATGTGCCGGGATTGCGGCTTTGTCCTTGAGTGCCCGAATTGTGACATCAGTCTGACTTTGCATATGGACAGCAAAACGATGAAATGCCATTACTGCGGCCACGAAGAAGCAATCCCCAACACCTGTCCGAAATGCAAAGGCCACAATTTTCGTTATTACGGAACAGGAACCCAGAAAATCGAGGAAGAACTGCAGACGCTCTTTCCGGAGGCGCGCATTTTGCGCATGGATGTGGACACCACCCGCAAGAAAGGCGGCCATGAGGCTATCCTCTCGGCTTTCGGGAGAGGCGAGGCCGACATCCTGCTGGGTACGCAGATGATTGCGAAAGGATTGGACTTTCCGAACATCACGTTGGTTGGTGTCATCAACGCGGATACTTCATTAGGATTACCTGATTTCCGGTCTTCGGAAAGGACGTTCCAACTGTTGACTCAGGTCAGCGGTCGTGCGGGCCGCGCCGAATTGTCCGGGGAAGTAATCGTACAGTCGTTTAATCCGGATCATTACGCCATTCTGTTTGCCCAACAGCACAACTACGAAGGCTTTTACCGTACTGAGATGTCGCTTCGTCATAAAGCAGGGTATCCACCGTATTTTTATACGGCGCTCATAACTGTCAGCAACCCCGACGAAAAGAAAGCGCAGAAGAAAATTTATGAAATCCATGAGATCCTTCAAAAAAAACTTGAGCCTGACACGATCATGCTTGGGCCATCAAAGAGATCGATCGCGCGAGTGAACAATCGGTATTATTTTCAGATATTAGTGAAATATAAACAGGAAACTAAACTACATCCGGCATTGAAACAGATTTTGGATGAGTCACAAAAAGAAAATGCACGCGGTCTCTATATTTCGATCGATTCAGAGCCGGTCAATTTCTTCTAGGAGGTATACAAATGGAAAAAATCATTTTTATGGGCACCCCGGAATTTTCAGTGCCCATTTTAGAGGCCTTATTGCAGCATGAGTATGATGTGATCGCAGTTGTCACACAACCGGACCGCCCGGTAGGCAGAAAGAAAATATTGACACCGTCTCCGGTGAAGGAAGCCGCGCTGAAGCATGGCCTTCCGGTTTATCAGCCAGAAAAAATTTCTGGCTCGCCAGAAATGGAAGAGCTGATTGCCTTGAATCCTGACCTGATTGTGACGGCGGCTTATGGGCAGTTTCTCCCGGTCAAACTGCTGAACGCTCCGCGTTTCCGCTCCATCAATGTGCATGCTTCTTTATTGCCGAAATATCGCGGCGGCGCACCGGTCCATTACGCCATCATCAACGGGGAAATAGAGACCGGAGTCTCCATCATGTACATGGAGAAGAAAATGGATGCAGGGGCTGTGTTGGCGCAGAGAGCCATCCCCATCACCGAGCAGGATGATGTCGGGACGATGTTTTTGAAGTTGAGCGAACTCGGCAAGAATCTTTTGATCGAAACGTTACCTGATTTTTTCCAAGGCAATCTCGTGCCGCAAGAGCAGGATGAATCCGCAGCCACTTTTTCGCCGAACATCAAGCGCGAAGAGGAACGCATCGATTGGTCCAAAACGGCTGCACAAGTGGCCTTCCAAGTCCGTGGCATGCGTCCGTGGCCAGTGGCGCATACGCTTTTGGATGGGCAAAGGATCAAAGTATGGGCTGGACAAGCTGTCGAAAATAGTACGACCCATGACTCGGGAACAGTATTCGCAACAGACAAGGAAGCTCTCTATGTGGCATGTGGGGAAGGCACCGTCTTCAAAATGACGGAACTCCAACCTGCCGGGAAAAAACGCATGTCAGCGGCAGACTACCTGCGGGGCAGCGCCTGCGAAATTCATGAAGGCACAAGGTTTGAAACGGATGGACAATAAACTGAAAAATAAAATCAAACACACAGTCCGTTACCTGGCTGTCGATATATTGGAGAGCGTGGAGAATGAGGGTGCGTATTCCAATCTTCTGCTGAATAAAGTCATTCTATCCGAAAAGTTGTCGCCTAAGGATGCCGGCCTGTTGACCGAGATTGTCTACGGCGTCATCCAGCGGAAAATGACCTTGGATTATGGTCTTTCGTCATACATCAAAGATCCCAAAAAACAGCTTTCTTGGCTCAACAACTTACTGCGTGTCTCCGCCTATCAAATGGTCTATTTGACGAAGATTCCGGATCACGCTGTCCTTTTCGATGCCGTAGAAATAGCGAAAGTTAAGGGCCATGCCGGCATCGCCAGTTATGTGAACGGCGTGCTGCGGAATGTGCAACGCAATGGGCTTCGCGACTGGAAAACAATCAGCAACGCCAAGAAGCGCATCAGCGTAGGGGCCAGCATGCCGAAATGGCTCGTCGCTTATTTCATCGAAAGGATCGGTATCGAGGAAACCGAAAAGATGGCGTTCTCCTTATTGGAGGATCCGTTTGTCTCACTCAGGTTGCAGTCAAATGAAATCTCACGGGAAGAGGCTATAGGACTGCTCAAAGCGGAAGGTTATGATGTGGTCGCGAGTCCTGTTTCTCCTGTGGGCATCCGGATCCACGGTGGGAAAATCGTTGACTCCCCGCTATTCAAAGACGGCATGCTTACGATTCAGGATGAATCTAGCCAATTGGTCGCACCGGTCGGGGAACTGGAAAAGGATTTTCTGGTTTTGGACAGCTGTGCCGCACCGGGTGGAAAAACGACGCACATGGCCAGTTACCTCTCGGCTTCGGAAAACGGCAAAGTCATCGCTTTGGATATGTATGAGCATAAGATAAGCTTGATCAACCAAAATGCCGAGCGTCTGCATGTGTCCGATCGCATCGAAACCCATGTTCTGGATGCGAAGGAAGCAGTTCACGCATTCGCACCGGAATCCTTTGATGTCATTTATGTTGATGCACCTTGTTCGGGGCTGGGATTGATGCGCCGGAAGCCGGAAATCAAATATGTGAAAAATGCACAGGACTTTTTGGATTTGCATCAAGAACAAATTCTGATTCTGAACTCGGTCAGTTCGTTGTTGAAAAAAGGTGGACGTTTAGTATACAGTACATGTACACTGACTACAGAAGAAAATCAAATGTCTGTACGGACATTCCTTGAAAATCATGCTGAATTTGCAATTGTCCCGATACGCTCCGAATATTTGGATAAAAAATCTTTCACTGCTGAAGGATTCGTGCAAATTTATCCGCATGATTATGGAACTGATGGATTTTTCATCAGCTGTATGGTAAAAAGGTAAATGATAAGAAAGAATTGAGGGGAAAGAATGCAGATAGCCTTCAAAAGTGATAGAGGCCTAAATAGAGCAATCAATCAAGACTATGTTAGTTATTTCATGAATGAAGCCGGACAACCGCTCATGATCGTATGTGATGGTATGGGTGGCCATAAAGCTGGTGACGTCGCCAGTGAAATGGGGGTATCCCATCTGGGAGCAGCCTGGAAAGGGTCCCGTTTCACGAACAGCGAAGAATTGTCCCGTTGGTTGATCGCCAACATTCAGCGGGTAAATGATCTTGTTTTTCAAAAATCATTGGATTACAGCGATCTGGACGGGATGGGAACGACTTTGGTAGCCGCAGCCATCGTAGGCAAGGAAATCGTTTTTGCTAATATCGGGGATAGCCGGGCTTATGTCTACAGAAATTATAAACTCCGCCAAATTACAGAAGACCATTCTTTGGTGAATGAGTTCATCAAGTCAGGTGAAATAACCCCGGAAGAAGCGCAGCATCATCCAAGAAAGAACATTTTGACGCGATCGTTGGGTGTTTCCAGAAAACTGGATATCGATATCATCGCCATGCCGCTTGTGCAGGGGGACCTGTTATTGCTATGTTCCGATGGACTGACCAACATGATGGATGATGAAGAGATCGCCCAAATGCTGAAGGAATGGCTTCCTCTTGAAGAAAAAGTCCTTTCCTTGGTCGATAAAGCGAATGCTGCTGGCGGCCTGGACAACATCACAGTGCTTTTGGCTGATTTTACGGATAGAGAGGGGGAACCGTTGTGGAGGCAGGAAAGAAATTAGGCGGCCGCTACAAAATTGTCAGGCATATCGGAAGCGGTGGGATGGCGAACGTTTATCTGGGACACGATCTGATTCTGGATCGGCCAGTAGCCATCAAAGTGTTGCGATTTGACTTCCGTAACAACACGGACGCTCTACGTCGTTTCCAGCGTGAAGCTCTCTCGGCCACGCAATTGATTCATCCGAATATTGTAGGTGTATATGACGTAGATGAAGAAGATGAATTGCAGTACATCGTGATGGAATTTATCGATGGCACGGATCTGAAAAAATACATCGACATCCAAGGACGTGTTTTGCCGGAAAAAGCGATCCATATCATGCACCAAGTTTTGTCGGCTGTGGCGTTGGCACATAAAAATCGGATTATTCACAGGGACATCAAGCCACAAAATATTCTGATCGATAATCAGGATCGCATCAAAATTACTGATTTTGGTATTGCGGTCGCGTTGTCGGAAACATCAATCACTCAGACGAATACGCTGTTGGGATCCGTTCATTACTTGTCCCCGGAGCAGGCCAGAGGCAGTATGGCCACTTCCAAATCGGACATATACGCTTTGGGCGTGGTGTTGTATGAATTGCTCAGCGGATCAGTCCCTTTCGATGGAGAGTCGGCTGTCAGTGTCGCTCTGAAGCATTTTCAAGAACCGATGCCATCCATCAGGGAAAGTCATCCGGAAATACCGCAGAGCCTTGAAAATGTTATCCTGAAGGCCACAGCCAAAGAACCGCTCGATCGTTACGCAACTTGTGAAGAAATGATGGCGGACCTTGATACCTGTTTGAGCGAGGAGCGTAGAAATGAATCACCTTTTATGCCGGTATCGCTGTTGCAGGAAACCAAAGTGCTTACGCCTTTATCTGCTGAAGTAGTGGCTAAAGCGGATATCGGAAAAACGATCATTTCGCCACCACAGAGCGTTAAAACTGAAGCAATCCACGAATTCGAGCCAGGGCGAGAAGCAGCTGGAGGCAAGAAAAAACGAAAGAAGTGGCTATTTTTTCTTTTTACGGTGTTCCTCTTGAGCCTGATCGGCAGTTTTTTCCTTTTCTTTTACAATAACCAGGAAGCAGATGCCGTGACTGTGCCGGATGTGTCAAACATGGACCAAGCTAGTGCGCGCCTTGCTTTGGAAGATGTCGGGTTGGTATTAGGAAATATAACGGAAGAATACAATGAAGAAATAGAAGAAGATGCTGTCATTGAAACATCACCAAAAATCGGTTCATCCGTTGCAGCCGGTGATGAGATCGATCTTATCATCAGTCTGGGCGAGGAATTGTTCACTCTTCTCGATTATGAAGGCCAAGAATATGAACGTGTATTCGAAGACTTGCGTAAAGAAGGCTTCACGATCGAAAGGACTCATGAATTCAGCAGCGAAGTAGCAGAAGGCAATATCATCAGCCAAAACATTGAGCCTGGCACGGAGGTAAAACCCGGTGAAACTACGCTGTCATTTCTGGTGAGTGATGGAAATGAATCCTATACGATGCGCGATTTATCGGGATACACGAGAAAAAGCGTCGAGGATTATGCAGGGCAATACGGGCTTTCGTTGACGATCACGGAAGCTTATTCAGACACGATTGCAGCAGGTCTGGTTGTAAGTCAAAGTCTTGCCGGCGGATCTGCCTTTGTATCCGGTGATGCCTTGAGTGTGGTGATTTCAAGAGGCCCTGAAGAACCACAAGTGGTTTCCTTCAGCCGTACCATCACAATTCCCTACCTTCCGGCAACCGTATCGGAATCCGCTTCTGAGAGCAACAATGGTCAAGGTAGTGAAAATGCCAACAGCAATGCGAATGTCAGCAGTACTTCCAACGAGCCGAACCATATAGTCATTTATGTGCAGGACGAAGATCATACACTCAGTGATGTATTCCGTGAGTTCGATATTTCAGCAGATGAAGTTGTGACAATAAACTTCCGCATTCTGGAAGGCAGCTCTGCTTCCTACCGGATCGAAAGGGATGGCGAAGTCATCAGCGAAGCTTCTGAATTGGCGCAATAGAATTGTATAGGCTACAAAAAATGACAAACATCAAAATGGTTTGTCATTTTTTTGTAGAACAGTGTAGAATAGAGAGAAAGAATCAAACTAGGAGGCGTTGTCGATTTGCAAAAAGGACAAGTCAGGAAAGCAATAAGCGGATTTTATTATGTGTATGTGGATGGTCAAACGTATCAGACGAGAGGGAGAGGAAACTTCCGCGTAAAAAACATGGCTCCGCTTATTGGGGATTTTGTCGATTTCGAAAGTGACAACTTAACGGAGGGCGTTCTGTTGGATATCTACCCCAGGAAAAATGAATTGGTTCGTCCGACGGTGGCGAATGTCGATTGCGGTGTCATTGTGATGTCGGCGATCGAACCCGATTTTTCTTCCTATTTGGTGGATCGTTTCTTGGTTTACCTGGAAGCAAATAACATCAGTCCCATCATCTACGTTACAAAAATAGATCTGTTGGACGACAAGGCTAAAGCTGACATGCTTCAGTATAAAACCTATTATGAAGCAATCGGCTATACGATGATTCTATCGGATTATCCGGATACATCTTCTTTGGATGAACTGGTCCAGACCATGGGTAAAGGGATGGCTGTTTTTATGGGCCAATCAGGCGCCGGGAAATCAACTTTGTTGAACCAACTGATGCCCGAATTGGATTTGTTGACAGGTGAAATCTCGACCGCTTTGGGCAGGGGCCGCCATACGACGCGGCATGTCGAGTTGCATCCGGTTGGGGAAGCGCTGATTGCCGATACCCCTGGTTTCAGTACAATCGACTTGATCGACATTGAAGCGGTCGATCTGCCTTCTTTTTTCCCGGACTTTGAAGCGCTGCGCGATCAATGCCGATTCGCCGGCTGCATGCACATCAACGAGCCGAATTGCCGGGTGAAAGAGGCTGTTGCATCCGGAGAAGTGGCTCCGTACAGATACGAACACTATCTGCAGTTCCATGAGGAAATTGTAGGCCGCAAACCGATGTACATAAAAAAAAATAAGAGATAAGGTGCGTGTGAACATGAAAATTGCTCCATCCATATTAAGTGCTGATTTTGCGAATTTAGAAAGAGATGTCAAGTTAGTCGAACAAGCGGGTGCCGATTACATTCATATTGATGCAATGGACGGTCAATTTGTCGCCAACTTAACTTTGGGTCCAAATATTGTACAGGCAATCCGACCGCATACAAAATTACCGTTGGATTGTCATTTGATGGTGAGTACACCTGAAAAATTGATACCGGCTTTCGCCAGAGCCGGTGCCGATATCATAACGATCCACGTGGAAGCTACTGACCATATCCATGGCGCAATCCAGATGATCAAAAATGAAAATATAGCAGCTGGTGTCGTCATCAATCCGGGAACAAGCGTAGAAGTCATAAAACCCGTTTTGGGCGATGTTGATATGGTGCTCGTCATGACCGTCAACCCGGGCTTCGGTGGCCAAAGCTTCATCGAAAGCACCTTGGGTAAAATTGAAGAGTTAGCTACCTTGCGCGAAAAACATGGCTATCATTACGAAATCGAAGTCGACGGCGGGATTACCCACGAGACGATCGTCAAATGCATCAAAGCAGGGGCTGATGTATTCGTAGCGGGTTCTTACATCTATGACGATGAAAATCCATCCGCTGCCATCAGTAGACTGAAGGATGCCTGCCACAATGCAGTCTGAGAAAGTTGTGATCGTGGTCGGTGGTGACCTGACGGATGTCGCAGCTTTGGTCCGCCGTTATGCGACAAGTCATCGGATGGTGGGCGCAGACCGCGGAGCTTTGAAGCTTGCCGAACTGCTCCCGCATTTTGATGCGGCAATCGGTGATTTTGATTCTGTCACCCCTTCAGAAATGGAAGACATCAAAAAGAAAAGTCTTGTCTGCCGTGAACTCCCGGCACAAAAAGATGAGACGGATACTGAGGCGGCTATTGCTTATGCGATTGAAATGTTCAATCCGGAGGAAATCATTCTTTTGGGAGCTTTCGGAGGGCGTCTGGACCACCTGATGAGTAATTTGTGGTTGGCATTCCATCCACTTGTGAAACAGATGACGGGTAAGGTCAGTTTAATGGACCGCCATAATACGCTGCGATTTTATCTGCCGGGTAATTATGTGCTAAAGAAAGAAGAGGGGAAAAAATACTTGTCGTTCATCGGCATGACTCCGATCAAAGAACTGAAGCTGACTGGAGTTGCCTATCCGTTGAACGGAAAAGATTACGAGTACCCGATAGCTTTGGTCAGTAATGAATTCAAGGACACAGAGATGACGTTTTCTTTTGGATCTGGCCTATTGGCGGTCATCCAAAGCTCTGATAAGCGCGAATAAGGAAAGTGGCCACAACAATTGCGGCCACTTTCCTTAATTTTAGGATGGGAAATAAAAAAAGATGAGCTGGAATCATGACATGGTCCCGGGCTCATCTATATTTTTATACTCTTTCAACTTTACCAGATTTCAAAGCTCGAGCAGAAACCCAAACTTTTTTAGGTTTTCCATCGACTAAGATACGAACTTTTTGTAAGTTTGGTTTGAAAGTACGTTTTGTGTAGTTCATAGCGTGGGAACGGTTATTACCTGAACGGCTTTTACGTCCTGTTACGAAACATTCTTTTGACATTTTCTTTCCTCCTTTGCTGTTACAGAAGCAAAGCTTCTTTCCAATTCATACACTTGATTAATTTATCATAATTTAAAAGTGAATGCAACTGTTTTAAAGGAAAAATACTTGACAGCTGTTTTTTTAATGATGTCATCACCAAATGTCTGTACTATGTTGTCATTGAAAAGGCACTAGTGCTGGATAAGAAAACTGGAAAACAGTGGGAAATCAATAAGAATTGCCGCAAATCGACCGTAAATGAGAAATTTAATCGCAAAAAGTTATTTCTTTTGTATAAAATATGCTATCATAATTTATAATTACGATTGTGTGCATACATTAAGGAGGCTATTATAAATGGCAGTTAAAATCCAAACACAATATGGAATGGTTGACTTATCGAACGACGTGATCGCTACGGTAGTGGGCGGAGCCGCGACAGATAATTATGGAGTTGTCGGCATGGCGAGTAAAAATCAAATCAGAGATAATATCAGTGAAATATTGAAAAAAGAGAACTACTCACGCGGTGTCGTTATTCGTCAAGAAGATAATGGAGTTGCTGTTGATGTTTATATCATTGTACTCTACGGCACTAAAATTTCAGAAATTTGCCGGAATGTGCAAACGCAGGTCAAGTACAACCTTGAAATGATGTTGGGATTTTCCGCAAATACAGTGAATGTGTTCGTCCAAGGCGTAAGAGTTTTAAAGGACTAAAGATTACAGATCACCATTTGTTATATGGTGAAGGAGGATTATAAGGTGAAGAGAACTGAATTAACAGCGGAAGACTTTAAGGCGATGGTCGCAATCGGCGCCGAACGCCTTAGCGAGAATGCAGAATATGTGAATTCTTTGAATGTGTTCCCTGTTCCGGACGGAGACACAGGCACAAACATGAATCTATCATTCACATCTGGAGCTGAACGCGTAAGGCTGTCGAATGCTGCGACAATTGATCAATTAGGAGCGGACTTGGCTAAAGGTTTATTGATGGGGGCGAGGGGGAACTCAGGCGTCATTTTATCTCAGCTATTCCGAGGATTTTCAAAAGCGATCGAAGGCAAAAAAACTTTGAGTACAATTGATTTTGCGGAGGCCTTTTCCCACGGCGTCGAGACAGCTTATAAAGCGGTCATGAAACCTGTGGAAGGCACCATTTTGACGGTTGCGCGCGAATCCGCAAAAGCCGGTATGAAAAAAGCAGAACATACGGATGACATCATCGAATTGATGGGTACAGTCCTCAAGGTGGCGCAGATTGCGTTGGATAAGACACCCGATCTGTTGCCTATACTGAAAGAAGTAGGCGTGGTCGACAGTGGCGGACAAGGGCTGGTGTACATTTACGAAGGATTTATGGAATCGTTGACCGGAGAAAAAGTGAAGTCAGCTGAAAAGGTTGTCTCACAAGCGGATGTCACCGAAATCGCTCACCAAGAAAATTATCATAACGTTTCGCACGCAATTGCGTCAGAAGATATTCAATTCGGTTATTGTACAGAAATCATGGTCAAATTAGGCGAAGGTGAAACCGTTACGGACACTTTTGATTATGACACATTCCGTAATCATCTGAACGAACTTGGAGATTCCTTATTGGTCGTAGCAGACGAAGAAATCGTGAAGGTCCATGTACATACCGAATACCCTGGGGAAGTCATGAACTACGGCCAAAAATTCGGCTCACTGATGAAAATAAAAGTGGACAATATGCGCATGCAACATGATGCAGTCCTTGAAAAAGCCGATACGCCTGCCAAAAAACTTGAAAAAATTCCTTATGGCGTGATAGCTGTTGCTGCCGGCGAAGGTGTGCATGCCCTGTTCAAGAGCATGGGTGTCACCACAATCATCAATGGCGGACAAACGATGAACCCAAGCACGGAAGATATCCTCAAGGCGATCGAAAGTACAAATGCCGAAAAAACAATCATTTTGCCGAACAATAAAAATATTTTCATGGCTGCAGATCAGGCTGCCGAAGTTTCTGATGCGGATGTTGTAGTAGTGGCTTCAAAAACGATCTCGCAAGGTCTGTCAGCTATGCTTGCCTTCAATGAATCAGAAGGCTTGGAAACCAATAAAGCCAACATGACTGCCGAACTGGAAAATGTTGTCAGCGGGCAGATCACGAATGCCGTGCGCGACACAGTCATAGATGGATTGGCCATCACCAAGGACGACTTCATGGGAATCGTCGACGGGAAAATCCTGACGGCCGACAAGGACAGAAAAGCCGCAACGATAGCAACCCTGAAAAAAATGATCACGGATGACAGCGAAATCGTGACCATCATTTTCGGGGCAGACAGCGATGAGAACGAAAGCAAAGAGATTGCAGCGGTCATCGAAGCGGAATATGACTTCTTGGAAGTCGAAGTGCAAGAAGGAAATCAACCGGTATACAGTTATCTTCTTTCTGTAGAATAATCTGAAAAAGCTGAACGAGTTTCTCTGTTCGGCTTTTCTTTTTCAAAAAACGGTTGATCTGAGAAATGTCCTGCTCCCAGAAGAAAGGAGGCGAACGGATGGAAGCGGAAGACAACAAGCAATTGGATATTTATGATCCAGTCGGGGAGTTGCCCCATGTAGGACCGAAGAGGGTTGAGGCGCTGCATTCGTTGGGCATTGATACGATCTATGATCTGATCACACACTTTCCTTTCCGTTATGAGGACATAAAAGTCAAAACATTGGACGAAATCGAAGATTCGGACAAAGTGACGCTGAAAGGACAAGTCGTGACGGCTCCGGTCGTCCACCATTACGGTTTTAAAAAAAGCAGGCTATCATTCAAATTAGCCATCGAAGATGCCATCATATCGGTTACCTTCTTTAATCAGCCTTACCTGAAACAAAAAATCATGCTTGAGGATGAGGTTGCGATTTTCGGTAAATGGGAACGCGCACGCCAAACTTTGGCAGGGATGAAGATCCTCGGCAGTTCGAACGGACAGGATGATTATGCCGCCATTTATCATGTCAACAAGACGATCAAACAGCAGACCATCCTGAATCTGATCAAACAGGCGATCGAACTTTATTCCTCGGTCATTCCCGAGATACTTCCGCAGCATTTGCAGCAGACTTATCACCTGATGACCCACAGGGAAGCCATCCGGGCGATGCACTTTCCCAAAAATGATGAAGAATCCGAGCAAGCGAGACGGCAAATCATCTATCAAGAGTTTTTCCTTTACCAAGTGCGCCTGCAGATGCTGCAGCGGAGCCGCAAAACGAATAACCGAGGCATTCCGATCCTTTATGACGTGGACAAACTCAAGGGATTCATAGCGACTTTGCCGTTCGAACTTACGGATGGGCAAAAGAAGGTCGTCAACGAAATATGCCGGGATCTGCGCAAACCTTATGAAATGAACCGTCTGTTGCAAGGGGATGTCGGCAGCGGCAAGACGATCGTAGCGGTAATCGCCCTGATGGCTACCGTCCTGGGCGGATACCAAGGGGCTTTCATGGTTCCCACTGAGATTTTGGCGGAACAGCATTATCGCACCTTGCAGAGTCTGTTCGAATATACTGATGTCTCCGTTGCCCTGCTTACCGGCAGCACGAAGGCAAAGGACCGAAAAGAATTGTTGAACCGGCTTGCATCAGGGGACTTGCATATCCTCATCGGGACGCACGCACTGATCCAAGAAGATGTCGTTTTTGCCGACCTGGGCCTGGTCATCACCGATGAGCAGCACCGTTTCGGTGTCCAGCAAAGGCACAAGCTGAATGAAAAAGGGAACAACCCGAATGTTTTGTATATGACTGCTACGCCGATCCCGAGGACGTTGGCGATAACCACGATGGGCGAAATGGATGTTTCAGTGCTTGACCAGATGCCTGACGGCAGAAAACCGATCAAAACGATCTGGAACAAATCGGACAAGATCGAAAATGTACTTGAGTTCATTCGAAAACAGATGGATAATGGACAACAGGCGTACATCATCACGCCTCTGATCGAGAAATCCGAATCGCTGGATGTCAAGAATGCGGAAGATGTGCATCAAGCCGTGACGGCCTATTACAAAGGAACGTACCAAATCGGTCTGTTGCACGGCCGTCTCAAGTCCGAAGAAAAGGATCAGATCATGCGCAGTTTCCAAAACAACGAGCTGCAGATCCTGGTATCGACAACAGTCATCGAGGTCGGCCTGAACGTGCCGAATGCGACAGTGATGGTCATCCAAGATGCCGACCGATTCGGATTATCGCAACTCCACCAATTGCGTGGTCGAGTGGGCCGGGGAGACAAAGAATCCTATTGCGTGTTGGTTGCCGATCCGAAAACCGATAACGGCAAGGAGCGCATGCGCATCATGGTGGAGTCGACTGACGGTTTCTACCTGAGCCAACGGGATTTGGAACTGCGCGGACCGGGTGATCTTTTCGGAAACAAACAATCAGGCTTGCCCGATTTCAAATCCGGAGATATTGTACGTGATGCCGTCATCCTGGATATTGCGCATAATGACGCTATCCAAATCACACGCGAACCAGACTTTGAAAGCAATCCAAACTACTTAAGTTTGCGGGAAGCAGTCGAACGCGAAAAAGAGAAGTTGAAGAGACTACAGTGAAACTAACAAAAGTGAGGTATACGATTTATGAAAATCGCTGTCGATGCGATGGGCGGGGATTTTGCGCCCCAAGCAATAGTAGAGGGCATTTTAATGGCCAGCAAAGAATTTAATGATCTGGAGTTTTTGCTTTTTGGTGACGAAGCCAAAATACGTAAGGCTTTAGGGGATCAATATGCCGAAGGTGGAAAAATCACAATCGTGCATACGACCGAAAAGATCGAGAGCGATGACGAACCCGTCAAAGCAATCCGTAGAAAAAAACAAGCTTCGATGGTGCTTGCTGCTCAAGCAGTCAAGAACAAGGAGGCCGACGCTTTATTTTCGGCAGGGAATACCGGTGCGCTTTTGGCAGCTGGATTATTGATCATCGGCCGCATCAAAGGGATCGACAGACCTGGCTTGATGCCGATTCTGCCAGTCATCGGGAAAGAAAATGGACAATTCCTGTTGATGGATGCTGGCGCAAACGCTGACTGCAAACCGGAGAATATCTACCAGTTCGGCCTTTTGGGCTCGTATTATGCCAAGTTTGTGCAAGGCATCGAAAATCCAAGAATCGCTTTGTTGAACAATGGTGCCGAAGCAACGAAGGGCAGCGAACTATCCAAAAAAGCCTATGTATTGTTGGAAGAGGACTCTGAACTCAATTTCACAGGTAATATCGAGGCACGGGAAATTTTGCTTGGCGCTGCGGATGTTGTCGTGACGGACGGATTTACAGGGAATGCAGTTCTAAAAACAATGGAAGGTACGGCAATGTCCTTGCTGAAGTTGATCAAAACCCAATTGCTTTCAGGCGGTCTGAAGACTAAAATCGGCGGTATGCTGATCAAGGATTCCTTTTCGGAGATCAAAGATACGATGGATTATTCGAAGCACGGAGGAGCTGTGCTGTTCGGATTGCGGGCGCCTGTCGTCAAGACACATGGATCTGCGGACAAAGTCGCTGTCTACCACACAGTGAAACAGATCCGCAAAATCATCAGTTCCCACGTCATTGATGATGTCGTGAAGCACTTTGATGAAATGAATGACAAGTCCGTAAAAGAAATCCAGCCAAAATAAAAAAATATAGACAAAAGATTAGCATATGGGTAGAATAGATGTGAGCCTTTACAAAATATTTCCAGTAAATATGATGTAATTGGTTATGGAACGATAATGGAGGTGTAACGCTTGGCAGATACAACTACTTTTGAGCGAGTAGCCAAGATGGTTATTGAACGATTCGGTGTCGATGAAGCAAAGGTTACGAGAGAGTTGACTTTCCAAAACGACCTTGGAGCAGACTCATTGGATATTGTTGAACTAGTTATGGAGCTGGAAGATGTCTTTGCTGTGCAGATTTCCGATGAAGATGCTGAGAAGATAATCACAGTAGGGGATGCAGTTGACTACATCGATTCTCAAAAATAAGGATCGCAATAATTTAACGACAAAAGCAACATTGACGGTTCTCCAATGCCAATGTTGCTTTTTTTTCAGGCCAAGATGGGTGATTATGGCAGAAGTATGAAATGAATTAAAAATGGATGAAATGGCGGTTGTTTTTGGATGTGCTTAAACGTATAATGTTAGAAGATATTTCCTCAAGTTTGTTATATAGGTATGAGAGGGGGCGCACGATGGGAAATGGAAGACCTTTGTTGGAGATAAATGCTTTGCATACTGCATTCCATATGCAGGATAACTATTATGATGCAGTCGACGATGTTTCCTTCAGTCTGGAAAAAAATGAAATTTTAGCGATTGTAGGAGAGTCCGGCTGCGGGAAAAGTACCCTCGCAACAACGATTGTAGGACTCCATAATAAGGTGAATACGCGGATTTCGGGAGAGATCATCTATCAGAACCTGAATCTCATCGATCTGAATGAGACGCTCTATAACCGCATAAGAGGAAACGACATCGGGATGATTTTTCAAGATCCTCTATCGGCCCTCAATCCTTTGATGACGGTGAGCGAACAGATAGAAGAAGTGCTGCTTTATCATTCCAAGATGACAAAAGAGGAGCGTGAGCTGCGTGTGTGCGAACTATTGACCCAAGTTAAGGTGGATGATCCGAACGCAACGGCCGCTCGCTACCCGCATGAGCTGTCTTGGGAAGCGCGCCAGCGGGTTGGAATCGCCATCGCAATTGCTTGTGAGCCTCCAATCATCATCGCAGATGAACCGACGACTTCTTTGGATGTAACTGTGCAAGCTCGAATATTGGATTTATTGAGCGAGGTGGGGGACGAAACGGGTGCCGGAATCATCTTGATTACCCATGATTTGGGTGTCGTAGCCGAGATTGCGGATAGGGTCGCTGTCATGTACGCAGGGCAAATTGTTGAATCGGCCGGTGTTGTCGATCTTTTTACGGATCCAAAGCATCCTTATACCCGATCTTTGTTGCGCTCGATGCCGCAAATGAACGAGACGTGCGATCCGGATGCTGGAGAACTCTATGTGATCCAAGGGGATGTTCCATCTTTGCAACAGTTGCCAAAAAAGGGCTGCCGTTTTGCCGAGCGAATTCCTTGGGTCCCGTTTTCTGCACATGAGGAGTCACCAAAAATGCATGAGGTTTCCAAAGGTCATTTTGTCAGATGCACGTGCCATGAGTCCTTCCAGTTTGAAGGGGAGAGTGATTAAGATGGGACACTTGGAAATCAAAAATTTGAAGGTTCATTACCCGATCAAGAGCGACTTCTTATTCAAGAAAAAGAGCCTTGCAGCAGTTGACGGCATTAGTCTGTTGATGGAAGAAGGGAAAAATTACGGTTTAGTGGGGGAATCAGGGTCCGGCAAGTCCACAGTCGGAAGAGCGATTGTCGGGTTGGAGCGAATCACTGCCGGTCAAATCATTTATGAAGGCATTGACGTGACCGCTGCAATAAGAAAAAGAAAATCGCCCCACAAACGAAATATCCAGATGATTTTTCAGGATTCGAGTGCGAGCTTGAACCCCAAAAAATCAATCGGACAAATCATTTCCGAACCTTTGCATAATTTTGAGCAGTTTTCCCTGCAGGAGGAGAAGAAACGGGTCCTGGAACTACTGGAAATGGTAGGGTTGCCGGAAGATGCACTGCAAAGGTATCCTCACGAATTCACCGGGGGTCAAAGACAACGCATTGCGTTGGCGCGAGCGGTTGCGCTGCGGCCAAAATTTGTCATAGCTGATGAACCCATTTCAGTATTGGACCTGTCCGTTCAGGCGCAAGTGCTGAATTACATGAAACGCATCCAGGAAGAGTACAAACTCAGTTATCTTTTCATTTCCCATGACCTTGGCGTCGTGAAACAGATGTGTGATGAGTTGGCAATCATGTACCGAGGAAGGTTCGTGGAATACGGAGACAAGCAAGACATCTATCGAAATCCTCAACATATCTATACGAAAAGACTCCTTTCCGCAATTCCGAATTTGGATCCAGGCAATCGGGAGTTACATAAGCGTCTACGGCGGGAAATAGAATCAGAATACGAACAAAGTATGGCGAGCTATCTGGCAAAGGACGGTCGTATCAGCGACTTGGTCCCATTTTCGGAAACGCATCGGGTTGCCGTTAAACCATCGAAGGGGGAGTGGTAGCCATGTGGAACAAAATTCTGAGACGCTCCTTGCTTATCATTCCGCAATTGCTGGCGTTCAGCTTGTTGGTGTTTGCGTTGGCACAATGGATGCCAGGAGATCCGTTGACTGGGCGCATCATTCAGGGGATGGATCAGGGCAGCATGACCGCAACTCTGGGTAACTCTTGGTATGTTCGTTATCTGCAGTGGATCGGGAATATGCTCAACGGGGATTTTGGCCTCAGTTATACCTACTTGATGCCTGTGGAAGTTCTGATAGGCGCGCGGCTGAGTAACACACTTTTTTTAGCAACGGTCTCTCTTTTGTTGTCTTACTTGATCGCAGTTCCGCTTGGCATTTATGCAGGACGTTTTAATGACTCCATGGGTGATAAAGTCATTCGGTTATTGAACAGCATCAGTTTTGCCTTGCCCATTTTTATTGTAGCCTTGGTGTTGGTTTGGCTTTTTGGATTCAAGTTGGAATTATTTCCGACGCGGGGGATGCCGTTGTTGCCGGAATCTCAGAGTGCGATTGTCTCTATTTGGAACAGGCTCCATCACGTAGTCTTGCCGGCATTGACTTTTGCTCTCTCGGCATCCGCAGGCAACATCCAACGGTTAAGATCAGGCATAATCGAAGCCAAACAAGAAGATTATGTACTGACAGCCCGCTCGAAAGGCGTTCCGGAGAGCATGGTTTATCGGAGGCACATTTTTAGGAAAGCAAGTATGCCGGTAACGTCTTTGTTCGGCTATGACATTACCGGTTTCATTGGAAGCAGTATTTTTATCGAATACATCTTCTCCTACCCGGGGATTGGCCGATTGTTCATCAGTTCTTTAGAAGCACGCGATTTCAGCGTCATCGTCGTCCTGTTGCTGATTTATGGGCTGGCGGCTTTGATTGGCACCTTAGTATCTGACATCATTTTGACAATTGCGGATCCGCGCGTCAGGATGAGGCAGTAAAAGTATAAAGGGGGGATATATTGAATACAGAAGAAGAAAAGAAAGCAGGTAGAATGGAAGAGTTGAAGACGGAGATAGCCTCCTTTGCGGCAGGAGAGAACCGTTCGAGCCACGAAATGAATGACGAAACAAGGACGGTTGCCGACTTCCGCAGTATGCTGAAAGAATTCCGAAAAGACAAGTTGGCGGTCACTGCTTTGGGTGCGCTCGTTTTGCTCTTGCTACTGGTGTTTGTGGGATCCCTCTTTTTTGATGCGAGCCAAGTTATGCGGGTGGATCTATTGAACAGGTACGCTTCGCCGGGAAAAGGACATCTGTTGGGTACGGATGAAGCGGGACGGGATGTGCTGGGGCAGCTGTTGCTGGGAGCCCGCACCTCACTGATGGCGGGCACCGCTGTGACAGCCCTGAATGGATTCATCGGAATCGGATTGGGTCTGCTGTCCGGCTATTACGGCGGTTTATTGGATAGACTGCTCATGCGCTTTATAGATTTCATCATGGTACTCCCGGCAAGTGTGCTGGTTCTGGTGCTGATGACCACCTTATCGGAGTACAATCTCTTTACGTTCATTTTGCTAATGAGCGCATTCAGTTGGTCTGGGAAATCAAAGGTGTTTCGAAATCGAACGCGTTCTGAGACCAAACGTGACTATGTGCGGGCATCCAAAACAGCAGGAACAAACGACTTGCTGATCATGTTCCGTGAAATCTTGCCTAATTTTAGTTCACTTGTCATCATCAACACGACTATGTCATTGGCAAGGAATATCGGGATGGAAACAGGTTTGAGCTTTCTGGGATTTGGGTTACCATCAACGGTGCCAAGCCTTGGTAATTTATTGCGTTATGCAATCTCTCCGATCGTCTTTGAGAACTATTTATGGGTATGGTTACCAGCATCCACATTCATCTTTGCAATGTTGTTGTGCATCATTTATGTCGGACAGGCATTGCGGCGTGCGGCCGATGCTAAACAAATGCAAGCATAATAAGGAGGATGAGAATGCTTAATAAAATGATTGTATCGTTCTTCTTGGCTGCGTTGCTGGGCGGTTGCGGAAATGAGAACATTCTATCGGAAACGGATGGGAACGTGTCCGATTCATCCGTTGTCATACAGGAATTCGATACTGTCATGAACAACGACGATCCTGCCATCACCGGAGGAATGTTGAAATACGCGCTGGTTGCTGAATCTTCCTTCCAGGGTATATTCAACCCGGTTTTTTCTGAAGATTCTTATGACGAGGAACTAATGGGCTTTTCACATGAATCCATCTTTTCTTATGATGAGGATTTCCAGCTTACCCAGGCCGGCATGGCCACTTTTGTTGTAAATGAAAATTTAAAAACAGTGTCGATCACTTTGCAGGATAATCTGAAGTGGTCTGACGGGGCGGCACTCACGGTAGATGATATTCTTTATGCCTATGAAGTAATCGGGCATCCGGAATATCCCGGTTCTCTTTATGGAGAGGCCTTTGCGAATGTTCTGGGCATGACCGAGTATCATGAAGGTACGGCTGATGCGATCAGCGGAATCGAAGTTTTGGATGATACGCACCTCACCATTGCTTTTAAAGAATTGAATCCATCCATTTTTCAGGCCGGAGGAGCCTTATGGAGTCAACCGCTGCCGAGGCACCAAATTGAAAGTATCCCTGTTTCGAAAATGGCTGGCTCCGCTCAACTGCGTGAACAACCTGTTGGGACAGGTCCATTTCGGGTCAAAGAAATCGTTCCGGGAGAGTCGGTCCTTTTTGAAGCCAATGAATATTATTGGAAAGGGAAACCGAAGTTGGATCATATCCTCGTGGAAGTTGTGGGTTCGGCGACGATTGTATCCGAAATGGAAGCGGGGAATTATGACGTCGCAATCATGCCGACGAGTTCTTACGAAACCTATAAAGATTTTGATAATATAACCTTGCTGGGCAGAGAAGAATTGGCCACAACCTATATCGGGTTCAAATTAGGATCCCGAGATGTTGAAGCCGGCGACAACAGCCTGAATCTGAGTTCCAAAATGGCGGATGGGGCATTGCGGCAAGCGATGGCATATGCGCTGGATAACGAATTTGTCGCTGCGGTCCTTTTCGATGGGCTGCGGCAACCGGCAAACGGTATGATTCCATCCGTATTCGAAGGCGTCAGTGCTGATGAGGCGGTTGGCTTCAGTTATGATCCGGAGAAGGCTGCAAGTCTGTTGGATGAGGCTGGCTATCTGGACAATGACGGCGATGGTTTCCGGGAAACGCCGGAGGGAGAGCAACTCGAAATCAACTTTGCGGCAGTTTTAGAGGGAGATGCGGCTGAGACCGTTGTTGCTTACTATATCCAACAATGGCAAGAAATCGGTTTGAATGTCTCGCTCGCCACGGGTAGATTGATTGAATACCAGAAGTTTCATGATATGCTTGCCTCCGATGATTCGTCTATTGATGCCTATCAGGCAACTTGGGACATAGGCATGGATCCTAATCCGACCGAAATGTTCAGCGGCACAAGTGCTCTCAACTACACCCGCTGGTCCAGCGAAAAGAATGATTCTTTGGTGGATCAGCTCAACGTTGCGGGTGCTTTGGACGAAAATGCGCGGACGGGGATCTATCAAGAATGGCAAGCGTTGCTGTTCAAGGAAGCGCCTGTCATCCCGACTTTCTGGCGTACGCAGATTTTTGCCGTCAACAACCGCGTAAAGAACTTCAATATCCGTTATGGTGCAACCAGAGGATGGGAAACCATCGAACTGACATCAGAAGAACCAGTCCGGTGATGCGCGTTCCGTTTATTTACCAGAAATGAGGAAGAGGCCCGGACTTTTGTCCAGGCCTCTTTCTTCTGAAAACGGACAGACAGTTCCAGAACGAAATTTGCGTGCTTATGGCACGCATTTGTCGTATAATGAAAAAGGACTCTATTTTCAAAAGTACCTTGACAGCAAGGAGTCCAATCAAGGAAAGGAGGGAATGAATTGGAAAAAATAGTCAAACAAATAGCAACTGATTTCTCCATTGTTTTCAGGAACGAGAAACTTTTGCATGAAGCATTTACCCATTCATCTTATGTGAATGAGCATCGTCATCTGGCATTGCAGGACAATGAGCGATTGGAATTTCTGGGAGACGCGGTCCTGGAAGTCATCATCTCCGATTATTTGTTTCATACTTATGACACGTGGCATGAAGGCAAAATGACCCGTCTGCGGGCGCAAATCGTCTGCGAACCTAGTTTATCTGCTTTCGCGAAGGATTGTCACTTCGACTCTTATATCCGTTTGGGTAAAGGGGAAGAGAATATGGGCGGAAGGCAACGACCAGCGTTGCTGTGCGATGTATTCGAAGCGTTCATTGGGGCCGTTTACCTTGATCAAGGAATCGAAGCCGCCAGAAAGTTCATTAGCCAAGTCATGATCACCAAGTTAAACGAGGATGCTTTTTCACATGTGATGGATTATAAGACCGGCCTCCAAGAAGAACTACAAAAAAACGGGGATGTGGATATCCAATATATTCTTCTGAGTGAAGACGGGCCCGCACATGCAAAACAGTTCGATGTGGAAGTGCGGGCATTCGGAAAAGTGATGGGTCAAGGTCAAGGCCCTAGCAAAAAAGCAGCTGAACAAAAAGCGGCACAAAACGCTTTGGAATCTCTAAAAAAATGAAAAGCAAGTTTCACCGGAAAGGATGTTTTCTTTGCATCTTGAAAGAATAGAAATGTCGGGTTTCAAATCATTCGCCGACAAAACCGTAATCGAATTTGATGAAGGTGTGACAGCGGTAGTAGGACCGAACGGAAGCGGCAAAAGCAACCTTTCTGAAGCTGTCCGTTGGGTATTGGGGGAACAATCCGCAAAAAATCTGCGCGGCAAAAAAATGGATGATATCGTGTTTGCCGGGTCGCAGACACGCAAGCCTGTCAACATTGCCGAAGTTACCCTCATCCTGAACAACGAGGACGGATTTCTGCCGCTGGAATTCAGCGAAGTAAGCATCACCAGAAGATACAACCGCAATGGCGACAGTGACTGTTTCATCAATAAAAAGCCATGCCGATTGAAAGACATAACGGAATTATTGATGGATTCAGGCATCGGAAAAGATTCTTTTTCCATGATTTCGCAAGGGAAAGTGGAACAGATTTTTCAGAACAAACCTGAGGATAGAAGAGTCATATTCGAAGAGGCTGCCGGAGTAGCCAGATACAAGAATCGTAAAACGAGTGCTGAACGAAAGCTGTCCCAAACGGAAGAACATCTGAATCGGGTTGAGGACATCCTGCATGAAATCAACAGCCAACTCGCTCCTTTGGAAATCCAAAGAAAAACAGCTTTGGATTTCCAGGAGAAAAAAACGTTATTAAGCGAGATCGAAATTGCTTTGACCGCTTCTGAAATTGAGAGGCTGAATGCGCAGTGGCAAATGAGCAAACGCGAGCTGGCTGATTATGACCGAAAAATCAGCATGGAAGAACAATCGCTTGCGGTCACGCAGGCTGCCTTGAAGAAACTCAAGCAAAAGCTGGATGCTTGCGACGAACAGTTGGAAACACTGCAGACCGGCTACGTAACAGTCATCCAGAAATTGGAACAGCTGGAAGGTCAAAAGCAGATTTTCCAGCAACGGGCAATGTACTCATCTAAAAATCAAGAAGAGCAAGCCCAAATCATCGCTGAAAAAGAGGCACTGATCAAGACCGAAAAAGCCAATCTGGCAGCTTTACGGACTGAACTTGCGGCGAAAGTGGAAGTAAGGAAAAATCTCTCTGAAAAAAGAGCGAGCCTTTCCGAAAAGGAAGCACAGCTGACGCAAAATAAGGCGGAGCTTGTCCAACAACTCCGGAATGATTACATCAACAAGCTGCAGGAACAATCCAGCAACCGCAACACAACCGTCCATCTTGAAAAAGAAATGACGCTCGCAACCGAACAAGAGCACCGTTTCCTTTCGAAAGGCGACGAACTCAGGAAGCATCTGCGCCAACTAAAAGCGAAACAGCAAGCGTTGAATGAGGAATACGTCACGTTTGTTGAAGAGAACGCCAATCTGGAATCGGAACTGCAGGACTGCAAACAGAATAGCTTCCAGCTCGTATCCAAACTCCAACAACTGAATGCGGAGTTGGATACCGTAACCCGGAATCTGCAGCAGGCGGAAGCAAGGCGTGAGAGCCAGCAGGAGTTGGACGACAGCTATGCCAGTTATTATCAAGGCGTAAAGGAAATGCTGCGGAGAAGGGAAAGTGTTCCGGGTATCCGTGGTCCCGTCGCCGAATTGATCCAAGTTCCAGAAAAATACACCTTGGCCATAGAAATTGCACTGGGAGCCACTATGCAGCACATCGTAGTAGCCGATGAACGCACTGCATCACAGTGTATCGGCATTCTGAAAGCCCAACACTTAGGGCGCGCCACTTTTCTGCCGATGACAGTCATCCAGGGCAAGTCCTTGCCCGCGTCTGTGCGGGCAACATTAGAAGCCAGCCCCGGATATATCGGCATCGCGAATGAGCTGATCTGTCATGAGGAAATGTACAAAGCGATCGTCAGCAGTCTGTTGGGGACAACGATCGTAGCGTCAAATATCCAGGACGGCCTTCAGATTTCCAAAAAATTGCAGAGCCGTTATCGGATCGTAACCCTGGAAGGGGATGTCATCCATGCCGGTGGATCGATGACGGGTGGCGCGACGAGGCGTCAACAAGAAGCGTCCTTATTGGCCCGCAAAAATAATCTGAATAAGCTGACCGAATACGTGCAACAGCTGTCCGTACAATACAATCAGCTGAAACGGGAGCAAGAAAAATGGTCGCTGCAGCAACAAAGCTTGCGGGAACAATTAGATGACAAACGCCAAAAAGCGACAATCAAACAGTTTGAACTGCAGCAAAGGGAATCTTCCCTGCAGCAAGTGACAGCCGAAATTGCGACGAAAGAAAAAGAATCGGCTGCGCATGAATATGAAAAGCGCATGTTTTATGAAGAGCAAGAAGATAGACAAACGCGATTGGCTCAAGCCCAAAAAAATTTGCTTATCCTTAACAAAGAAATCGATCAGCTTCAAAAGGATATAGCGGAATCCAGCTTGAATGAAGAGGAACGCTTGAAACTGCTGCAGGACGTTCAGGTGAACCGCCAGCAAGCAGATCAGGAGCTTGCTGTCCTGCAAGAGCAGGAAAAGCAATTGCGGCGTGATGTGAAACAGTCGACCGAACGCATCCAAACGGAACAGGAAGCCATCAGCTCATTGAAGGGCAAACAAGATCAAGTCGCTAAGCTGGCCGATACGGAGACGCTCACCATCCAAGAGATCACAACGCAGCTGAAGTCCGCCAGTGCAAAAAAAGAGCGATTCGATGCAGAATTAAGACAATTACGGGAGCAAAAAAAACAAACCGAACAAAATCGTGCTCTTCAGGAAACCGAACAGAACGAAAAAAATAAAAACCTCCAAAAACTATGGAGTGAGCACGCCAAACTGGAGACAAACGCTGGACGCTACGAAATCGCCATCGACCACCACCTTGCGCACTTGAGCGAGGAGTACGGTCTCAGCTTCGAAGCTGCGAAACAAGACCATCACTTGACCCAAGAGCCCGAAGAGGCAGCCCGACAAGTTAAAAAGCTGAAAAAAGACATCGAGGAGTTGGGTCCGATCAATATGGGGGCGATTGAGGAATATGATCGCATTTCCGAAAGATTCATTTTCCTTTCGGAACAGCAAACGGATCTGCTTTCTGCCCGAGGGAATCTCCTGAATACGATGAACGAAATGGACGATGAAGTCCGGTTGCGTTTCAAGGAGACTTTCATCCAGATCAAAAAGCAATTCGAAAAAACCTTCCCGAAATTATTCGGCGGCGGCAAAGCGACGTTGGAGTTGACTGATCCGAACGACCTGTTGGAAACTGGAATTGAAATTGTAGCGCAACCGCCAGGCAAAAAACTTCAGCAACTCAGTCTGCTCTCAGGAGGGGAAAAAGCCTTTACCGCGATCGCACTCTTGTTCGCCATCATCGAGGTCAAACCGGTACCATTCTGTATTTTGGATGAAGTGGAGGCTGCCTTGGATGAAGCGAATGTGTCCCGTTTCGGGAAATACTTGGCGGCATCCACCGAATTGACCCAGTTCATCGTGATCACCCACCGCAAAGGCACGATGGAAGAAGCGGATGCATTGTACGGTGTGACCATGCAGGACTCCGGCGTATCCCGCTTGGCATCGGTAAAATTTGAAGATTACGAAGACATAGGTTAAGGGGATGAAGATAAATGATTAAATTGATAGCACTTGACTTGGATGGCACATTGCTGAATCCTGACAAAAAAATCAGTGAAGCGAACAAACTAGCAATCCATCGTGCCAGGGAAGCAGGCGTGAAAATCGTCCTTTGTACCGGACGCCCACTCATGGGCATCAAAGCTTACGTGGACGAACTGGACTTGCTTCAAGCAGAAGATTACTCGATCACTTATAACGGCGGCTTGGTTCAAAAAAATAAAACATCGGAAATCATTTCCCAAAAAGTGCTGAACTACGGTCAAATCGTGGAACTCTATGATCTAAGCAAGGAACTGAACATCCCGATGAACATGCTGGATCTGGAATTCGTATACGAACCGGAATACCCGCAAGGCAGGGAGTCCTTGTACAAGAGCCTGCAGAGTTCAAGCTTGCCGTTCGTTGAGAAGAAAATCGAAGACTTTCAGGAACAGGATGCGTTCAATAAAGTAGTTTTTTGCATCGCACCTGCTGTACTGGATGAAGCAATCGCGAAGATACCGGCGTACTTCTACAGCAAGTATTCGATGATGAAATCGCGCCCGCTTCTGTTTGAAGTCATGCATCCTGAAGTTGATAAAGGCAACGGTATCGCAGCTTTATGCGATCATCTTGGAATCACTGCCGATGAGGTCATGGCTTGCGGAGATGAAGAGAACGATTTGGCGATGCTGGATTTTGCGGGTGTAAGCGTCGCGATGGGCAACGCACCAGATAAAATCAAGGAACGGGCTAGTTTTATCACGAAAACAAACGGGGAAGATGGCGTTGCACACGCCATCGAAACGTTCGTCTTTGCGTAATTTCAGACTGGCATAAGAGAGGAAGTGTTCAAATGGGATTATTCGATCGAATAAAGCGCGCATTTACAGGTGAAGATGTTGTTCAGACACCGGTAACTGAAGAAAATAAGATTGTCATCGATAAATTCGATAAAGGCATGGAAAAGACACGCAAAAGCTTTTCAGAGAAGATGAATGAACTATTCGCCGGTTTCCGGGAAGTAGATGAAGAGTTTTTTGACGATTTGGAGGAAACGCTGATTTCCGCAGACGTCGGGTTTGATATGACGTTGGCACTATCGGATGTACTGCGTGATGAAGTCAAGATGAAGAACGTGCGCACGGGAGAACAAGTGAAGAATGTCATCATCGAAAAAATGGTCGAAATCTATGAAAAAGGCCAGACGGAATTGCCTACCATCAAAATAAATGAAAATGGGCCCACCGTCATTCTTTTTGTGGGCGTAAACGGAGTGGGGAAAACGACTACCATCGGAAAATATGCTTACCAGTTGAAGAACCAAGGGAACAGCGTCTTGTTGGCGGCCGGGGATACTTTCCGAGCCGGAGCTATCGAACAGCTGGAGGTTTGGGGGCAACGTGTAGGCGTGCCGGTTGTGACAAGCGATGCAAAAAGCGATCCGGCTTCCGTCGTATATGATGCCCTGAAGCAAGCCAAAGAAGAAAATTATGACTACCTGTTGATCGATACGGCAGGAAGACTCCAGAACAAAGTGAACCTGATGAAGGAATTGGAGAAAATCAATCGGATCATCGCAAGAGAAATACCCGGCGGCGCAACCGAAACATTGTTAGTGTTGGATGCCACGACCGGTCAGAACGCTTTGATACAAGCGAAGCAATTCAAGGAGACGACCGATGTCACCGGTCTGATTCTGACGAAATTGGACGGAACGGCGAAAGGCGGGGTCATCCTGGCGATTCGTCAAGAAATGGATATCCCCGTCAAATTCGTCGGGTTGGGTGAAGGCCTGGATGATCTGCAGCCCTTTGATCCGGAGCAGTATATTTACGGATTGGTAAAGGATCTGCTTGAGAAAAAATAAGGAAATAGATCGTCCTGCCTCGTAAGGCACGTTTCATAGTAAGTGCCGACAGAAGCATGGTCAGGCCGGCAATCGCATCGGGATTGCCGGCCTGATTTTGCTTTTTGTTGTGGTGACACTGCTTCAGTGCAATTTATGGTTGACTAAGCTTGGCAAAATCGGTAATGTAATGAAGTGTAAAGATTTTTTCTTGACAATCCGTACGAGAAGGAAGGTATTCTGATGGAACTGGAAAAAACCAATAATATGAATACTCTTTATGAATTCTATAATGTCCTGTTGACAAACAAACAGAAAGGCTATCTTTCTTTGTATTATGGTGATGACTATTCGTTGGGCGAAATCGCTGAAGAGTTCGAGGTCAGCCGGCAGGCAGTGTACGACAACATCAAGCGCACCGAAAAGATTCTGATGGATTATGAACAGAAGTTGAAGCTGGCGCAAAACTATAGACTCCGGAATAAAAAGTTGGATGAATTGGCGAATTACGCCGAAGAAAAATATCCCGACGACAGATCCTTGCAAAGGCTGATCGCAAATCTGGAAGAACTGGATGACAAAGATGAATAAACAGTAAGGAAGTGGAAAATATGGCATTTGAAGGATTGTCCGAGCGTCTCCAAGGCGCGATGACCAAAATCGGCAAAAAAGGCAAGATTACGGAAGCCGATCTTAAGGAAATGATGCGTGAAGTACGTCTGGCTTTACTGGAAGCCGACGTGAATTTTAAAGTAGTAAAAGATTTCGTCAAAAAAGTGAATGAGCGAGCGTTGGGCTCTGATGTGCTCGAGTCACTTTCACCGACACAACAAGTCATCAAAATCGTCAACGAAGAGTTGACGGAATTGATGGGTGGGCAGCAGGAACCGTTCCAATTTTCTGCTAAACCTCCAACCGTCGTGATGATGGTCGGCTTGCAGGGTGCAGGTAAAACCACAACTGCCGGAAAGCTTGCCAACTACATGAAGAAAAAAGAAAATAAGCGCCCGATGCTGGTAGCAGCCGACGTTTATCGCCCGGCAGCGATCAATCAATTGCAGACTTTAGGCAAACAATTGGATTTCCCGGTTTATGCGTTGGGAGCGGAAGCGAATCCGGTCGATATTGCGAAGCAGGCCGTTGAACAAGCCAAACTCGATGGCCGCGATCTGGTAATCATCGATACGGCGGGACGTTTGCACGTGGATGAAGTATTGATGACAGAGTTGAAGAACATCAAAGCTGCCGTCAATCCTACCGAGATCCTATTTACCGTGGATGCGATGACGGGGCAAGATGCCGTCAACGTAGCGAAATCTTTCAATGAACAGCTCGGCATAACCGGTGTCATTTTGACTAAATTGGATGGAGATACACGCGGGGGGGCTGCGCTGTCAATCCGATCGGTAACCGGAAAGCCAATCAAATTTACGGGTCAAGGTGAAAAGCTGGAAGATTTTGAACCATTCTACCCTGAACGCATGTCTTCCAGAATTTTGGGTATGGGCGATCTGATGACATTGATCGAACGCGCGCAACAAGATTTTGATGAGACGAAAGCAGCAGAAATGGCTGCAAAAATCCGCGAGAACACTTTCAATTTCAATGACTTCATCGAGCAGATGGATCAGGTCACCAACATGGGGCCGCTTGAGGACCTTCTGAAGATGATTCCGGGCATGAGCAATGTTCCCGGATTGGATCAAATGAAGATAGATCCGAAAGATGTAGCCCATATGAAGGCAATTGTACTTTCGATGACGCCCGCTGAACGCGAAAACCCTGAAATTCTTTCACAGAGCAGACGCAGACGGATCGCGAAAGGTTCTGCAAGATCATTGGCGGAAGTAAACCGTCTGATCAAGCAATTCAACGAATCCAGAGACATGATGAACAAGATGTCCAAAGGTAATTTTGCAGGTATGGAAGGCCTCCTAGGACAAGGCCCTAAAGGCAAAATGGGCAAGCTGGCCATGCAGCAAATGGCCAGACGGATGAACAAAAAGAAGAAAAAGAAAAAATAATGGAAAATTGTAAAATGAAATGCATAAGGAAATAAACAAAAAAATCATGTAGATACGATATACTTGTTAGCAACCAAACCAAAAGTATAAGGGGTATCTACATGACCAAAAATAATTGTATCACAGAAAAGCGCACCTTCAAACAACTTACTGACATCCAACGCGGAATGCTGGAACAGATGGCGAAAAGCGGCACCTATAAACAAGCTGAAATGGCGCGAGAATTAGGGGTCAGCCAACCCACTGTTTCTCGTGAGTTGAAACGCGGTAGAACGCGCCAGCTTGACTATAAGCGCAATTATTACGAGCAGTATATTGCCGCCTCAGGCGCACGGGTTTATAAAGAAAATCGTGAGAACTCGCATGCGCGGGATCATAATAAATATTCTGCGGCTTTCCTTGCTGCCTTACCTGAAAATCTAGCACCCAAGAAGGGGTTGCGGATTCATAGTGTGGATACTTTTGTACACTCTTATAGAAAGTTGCACCCTGACGAACGCGTACCATGCACGAAGACCGTTTACGCTTTGATAAATGCTGCCGTACTTCCAATCCGTAATATCGATTT
>NZ_FJND01000016.1:0-66410 GCF_900067165.1 Trichococcus sp. ES5 | reverse complement strand
GCAACAGTTTCTTTACGAAACGGGAGAAAGCGGCTTCCGTGGGAGCCAACTGATAACGATAAGACCCTTTTTTCGTACGGATGATCCGAGTTTGGAATCCGCATACCTCCCGGAGTTGGCTGTTGCGCTTCAGTTCCCGGATCAAAGCTGCAACTGTGGGGTGTTGGAACACGAAACTGGCAAGGAAAGCCCGCCACATGGTGAACACAGGATAATCATTCCGCCCCTTCCCACGTTCTTCTTCCAAAAGGGCGATGAGTTTCTCGTCCGGCAATGCATTCAGCACGTCATTTAATTTCTCTAAATCCCCGAGCTGGTTATTTTCAAAAATGGATAATTGTGTTATTCTGTTCATAGAAAAAGCGACCTCCTTAATATTTTGTAGTGACTATATTTTACTGCTATTTCAGCAGTATGGGGCGCTTTTTCTTTTTTTTTTTTACATTAGTCGCAAAATCCATAAAACAATAGATCGCCAAGGTGAAAGTGCTGTAACAGCAGGCTTTCACCTTGGCGATTTTTATTTTGCTACATCCGCTATCCTTAGAGCCCCAAGGGCTCCAGAACAGCGTAATTGATTCTTCCAAAGGGATTAGTTACCATTTTAGCGTCATAATGAATGTTTCACGTGAAACATTTCCTCTGTATAAAGTACGTATTGCGGAGAGCAGGTTTTCTGAGCGAGAACGATTGTTGCTATATTTCAGGCATTGAAAAGTATTCATTTACCCATTGATGATATCTGTGCTCAATAATCGATGTCTCAACTGTTATCATTCAGCGTTCATTAGACCCTCGGCTAGATTGGATTATAATGCTGTATTTTTTCTGTATATTTTTTCAAAGCATACCTGCATTTTGGATAAGTAATTCTCTATTACTGGATTTGCATGTCGTGAAAATTTATCTTTCAAAATAGTTACCATTTTCGATATAAATGTAATTATTATTATAGTTATAAGTTGAATGCGACTCCTTCTACTATTCAATAGTTCCACGTGAAACATTGATTGATTACGCTCTTCAATTTACCCTCAAATTCTGTATACGTTTATTTTTTGACCAATGTTCCACGTGGAACGTTTTTAGATTTGATCTCTACTTTTTCTATTTTTTCGCATAGACTTGCTCTCTTTCACTTTTATTATTCTATTAGTTTTTTTACAAAAAACGATTTTCGCGATGACTTCTATTACTATTTCACTAATGATTTGAATAATCTAGCTATACGATTTTCTCCTTTTTTTTCATATGATCTGCAGTATCCATTTCCGTAATTGAAAATGGATTTTCATCCTCTCACTTCTCCCCAGCTTCATTTCATTGTAGTAGCTCCTGTTTTTGTGGATAACTCAAACTATCCGCAACCTTTTTAGTTATGCACATTTTCCGACTCCGCCCTGTGCATAACTAAATTAATTACCACATCATAACCTTGCTGCAGTAGGATTTCTGTCATTAAATAGCTTTGTTGATAACTTATTTTTCTGATACTCTTTTTGACTCCTTTTTCACTCTCACAGATCTGTGGATATCCTGTGCATAAGTCTAGATAAGTGAGCCGATTCCTTTATTTTACTCTGAACAATTGTTTGATAAGTGTGTTAATGAAATGAAATGCTTTATTTTGCGTGAATTTGTTGTTATTTTTATGAAAAGAGCTGGATTTCGAAGAAGTCACCCTTATCTCCAGCATTTAGTCATTCCCGTTCGTTTGCAAATGCATACCAGCATCCGCCGTTGATATCATCAGGATTCTTCTGTGGATAAAGTTCGGGAAATAGTTTTCCACATCCTATTTTTGAATGTACTATTGTCCCGAAATCATCGGCTTATCCTTTTGTGGACAATTGAAGAATAAAAATATAATCAGCCTGTGTACAATCTAGGGATCCTTGCCAGGATATCACATCACATGCGTCCGTCTATAAAACCATTTCATTAGTATAGTATGCAAAATGGAGGCATTTACTCTTCCAGCACGTGACTTAAATTTTGGTGCCTCGCAATCGCCCAATCATCATAAAGGAGATCTTGTTTGAATAGGCTTCCTCTTTCTCGTCTTTTAGAAGGGAAGGGACGATACAAATTTCTCAATTCGTAGAAAAACATCCCTTGACTCGAATAGTTTCGATTTGTATAAATGAAGCCTCGCACTCATATTTTATGAACATTTTTAATTAATCCATTCTTGAAATGCGATGCCTCTCAGGAATATCCGTCTGAACGGAACATGCGACTATCGATCTGATATAGTTTGAATAGTCTCGATCTATTTTTATCTTAAGATAGGATACTTGCCTTAGTTCAGATTTGCATGTGTACTTTTTCATGGAAAACCTGATCATTTACTAATACGTTCTAAGCCTATGTATGGTATAAAAACTGCCAACTTTTGCCGCATTGATGTTTGATGCTGATCCTCAGATTCTTTGCAATTTATACCAGAAGGACTCCGATTTCTTGGCGGATGTTGTCTGTCTGTTGCATGGCGTTGGTGATGATAGGGGAGTTCTGTTGTTGTTTTAGCTCTACGTTGCCTTGTCTTGAGCAGCTGCTTCCACTTTTATATTTGTTGAAGCGGGTTTATGCATTTTCTTTATTGAAGCCGATTCACTATTTTCTGGCTCATTCATTGTTGTTGATTTTTACGATCCATCATCAGCAGGCCTCATGTATCGTTGTGTCGATTTGCTGATCGGGACAACCATAGGACGGGTGATGGAGTGGAAGATTTTTATTTTTTCTTAATTGTACGCTAAGGGTGTTGCCCATAACTCAGTTCTTTCTGCTTTCAGATTGTAGTAATCCGAAAATTGTTTGCACATCAAATCAACGCTTAAATGTTCCACGTGGAACATTTAAGCGCTGGTGATTTTTCTTTATTCAATTCGGCTATATTTAAGCTTCTGACAGCACCTGTATTCTTATTTGAAGCATTTACCCGACTATAATGCTAATTCGTTCTTACAAGTGTAAAATGACCCGATCAGATCATTTTAGTTCTAATTCCTATGCCTCCAATAGAGAATAATCAGTCATTGTAACAGCCAGGTATGGAAAAAAGGTTGAGAAAGCTTTCTGCTAGCATGAAGGAGAGGGCATGTAAATTGAGTATCACAGCTATTGAGCGAGGAATGTATTTGAATGATCCACTCTCAACGTGAAAAAAAATAGTCTATCCTCAGCCGGTTGAGCAATACAAAATGAGAGCTGGGAGCAGACACTGGGAACGGAAAGATGAAGCAAACTGTTTGGTTCACCTGAGCATACTGATCGTTCAAAAGAAACGGATAGGGCGTGTCCAAAAAAGTTGTAGCCGAAAGAGGAGGAAAGGGGAGTCCCGTGATATCCGATCCGCTGCAAGACGTGTTCGTGTTCAGCAACTATTTTTGGGTACAAAAAAAGGAGCGCTCCTTGAAGCGACTCCCTTAATCTTATTCTGCTAATGTAAATGGCATAAGAGCCATGATACGAGAACGTTTGATAGATACAGTCAAAGTTCTTTGATGTTTAGCGCATGTACCTGTTACACGACGAGGTAAAATTTTACCTTTTTCAGATATATAACGTTTCAATAAATCAGTCTCTTTGTAATCTACATGATCAATATGGTTAGCACAGAAGTAACAAACTTTTTTACGTTTGCGTCCGCCTCTGCTGTTACGTTGAAATGCCATGTCAATTCCTCCTTTTCCTAAACTAACCATTCTGCCCTAAAGACTAGAATGGCAAATCATCATCTGAAATGTCAATTGATTCTCCGTTTGATGAAAACGGATCGGCAGTTGAGTTAAAATCAGAAAAACCGTTTTGTTTCGGAGAAGAGTATTGATTATTATACTGTCCTTGGTTTTGGTTAGATTCAAAAGATTTGCTTGATCCGAAGTTTGCACTCGGAGCTGCTTGATTTGAAGAACCTGCGCCAGTCTCTCTCGGTCTTTGTTCGGTAGTTGTTTTCGATTCCAACAATGTGAAATTATCTGCAACAACTTCAGTCACGTATACGCGCTGTCCTTGCTGATTGTCATAATTCCTTGTTTGGATTCGGCCAGTGATACCGACTAAAGAGCCTTTACGAGTGAAATTTGCGAAATTCTCTGCAGATTTTCTCCACATGACACAATTGATGAAGTCAGCTTCTCTTTCTCCCGCTTGGTTCGTAAACTGTCTGTTTACTGCAAGAGCGAAGGTTCCGACTGCTGTGCCGCTGGATGTATAGCGTAAATCAACATCTTTTGTAAGTCTGCCGACTAAGACAACATTATTAATCATTCATCTTACTCCTTTCAAAATGTTTCACGTGGAACACTTTATTTAGCTTCTTCTTTAACAATGATGTGGCGAAGAATATCGCTATTGATCTTTGCTAGACGGTCGAATTCGTCGATTGCTTTAGCGTCTGAAGCAGAAATTTTCACGATATGGTAGATACCTTCACGAAAATCTTTGATTTCATAAGCTAAACGGCGTTTCGCCCAGTCTTTTGATTCAATAACTTCAGCGCCATTATCTGTTAAAATAGAATCGAAACGTGCGATCAATTCTGCTTTAGCTTCTTCTTCGATGTTAGGACGGATAATGTAGTTGATTTCGTAATTGTTCATTTGACTGTCACCTCCTTGTGGACTTTGGCCCTTACTTTTGTAAGAGCAAGGAGAGTACCTTTTCAGGATTACTCACATCTAAAGATTGTATCATATTTCATTTTTTATGGCAAGCTTTTTTTTGCCATGAATTCGGAACTGGGGGTAACTGGGGGTAACTCACACAAATGAATCCAGCCTCCGCTGGGCAGTCCGCAATCATATCTGTGAATTTTTACTCCTGCTCCGGCGAACGAAAGCTTCGCCGAAGTTAGGCAAACATTATATTGCTTTCCTTCGGTAGGATCGGCTTTATCGGAGGTTCGACCAATAACGGTCTCTGTCCTCCGATGAACAGCCGCTACACCGGAGCAACAGTCCGATCCTGCAGCTCCGCTGTGGCAGCAGGCAACTAGCCGAAATCCAAAGTACACTAAAAAACGGGGCTATCTCACACTGAGACGGCCCCGTTCTGAATTAGTTTCGTTTTTGACGCTTTATTCTTCCGAATCTTCTTCATCCAACAGTTCATCTGCGAAATCGCTCAATTTATCGGCCATTTCGGATGTTTCCGTTGTATCCAATGTATTTGCCTGTTCAGTTGCATCAAATGCTTCTAAGGCGTCATTTTCGCCCTCTGAATCTATTTCTTCATTCAGGGGAGCAACAACAACTTCTTCATCCTCTTCGCGCTCAACTTTTGCCATTGTCGATACGATAGCTTCGCCATCAAGCTTGATCAGACGCACGCCCAGAGTGGCACGGCCTGTTTGGGAAATGGCATCGGCGTGGAAACGGATCATGACACCTTTATCTGTAATGATCATGATGTCTTCTTCGCCGGAGACAGTCGTCAAGCCCACCAACTTACCATTTTTCTCAGTGATGTTGGCTGTTTTGACCCCTTTACCACCGCGGCCTTTAATGGCATATTCATCAGCTGCCGTACGCTTGCCGTAGCCATTTTCTGTGATGATGAGAACTTCCGACTCGTGTTTCAGCACATCCATGCCGACAACATAGTCGTTTTCTCTCAATTTCACGCCACGGACACCGGTAGCAGTTCTGCCCATATCGCGGACATCCTTCTCATCAAAACTCACGGAGTAGCCGAAGTGCGTTCCGATGATAATGTTCTGGTTGCCATCAGTCAAGGAGACTTTGATCAGCTCATCCTCATCCTTCAGGTTGATTGCGCGCAGACCGCTTTGACGGATATTCTGGAATTCCGTAGCGGATGTCCGTTTGACGGTACCCATCCGTGTCGTGAAGAACAAGTAATCTCCGTCTTGTGGGCCGCCTTTGACGTTGATGATGGCTTGGATTTTTTCGTTGGCATCCAAATTCAGCAAGTTAATGATCGGCAAACCTTTTGCCTGGCGGCCGTACTCAGGCACTTCATAGCCTTTTGTTTTGTATACTTTCCCTTGGTTCGAGAAGTACAGCAACACATCATGCGTCGATGCCGAAATCAGCGTTTCGATGAAATCATCATCATGGATACCCATACCTTGGACACCGCGTCCGCCGCGTTTTTGGGCTCTGAATTCGCTGTTTGGCAAACGTTTGATGTAGCCGTTATGAGTCAAAGTCAAGACGATGTCTTCCTCTTCGATCAAGTCTTCATCCTCAAGCGACAAGACTTCTCCGACCAACAGCTCCGTGCGGCGTTTGTCGCCGAATCTTTCTTGGATTTCAAGTAATTCTGTATAGATGATGTCGAAAACACGCTGCTCATTCGCTAAAATATCAGCCAAATCAGCGATCAGAGCCATCAGCGCATCATATTCCGCTTCAACTTTTTCTCTTTCCAAACCGGTCAGACGCACCAGACGCATATCCAAAATGGCTTGCGCTTGTTTCTCGGAAAGACCGTATTTGTCGATGAATATTTGTTTGGCTGCATCGCCATTGTTTGAACCGCGCAGAATCGCTACGATCTCATCGATATGATCCAAAGCGATCCGCAAACCGGCCAAGATATGCGCACGGGCTTCCGCTTTTCGTTTGTCGAATGCGGCTCTTCTGCGGATAACTTCTTCTTGGTGTTCCAAGTAGTGGACCAGAATCTGCTTGAGTCCCAGCACTTTCGGGATGCCTTTTACGATCGCCAACATATTGAAGCCGAAAGAGGATTGGAGCGGCGTCAGTTTATACAGATTGTTCAGAATGACGCTGGCGCTGACATCTTTGCGGACATCGATGACGACACGCATGCCGTCGCGGTCGGACTCATCCGCCAAGTCGGTTATGCCTTCGATCCGTTTGTCGCGGGCCAGTTCAGCGATCCGCTCGACCAATTTCGCCTTGTTGACCATATAAGGCAATTCGGAAATGACGATGCGTTCTTTGCCGTTTTTCAGTATTTCGACTTCTACACGCCCACGGACAATAATCGATCCTTTACCTGTTTCATAGGCTTTCCTGATACCTGATTTGCCCATGACGATACCGCCTGTAGGGAAATCCGGGCCAGGAACGGCTTCCATCAATTCGGCAGTCGTCGCATCTGGATTGTTCATCAGGATATGCAAGGCGGAAATGACTTCCGTCAGATTATGCGGCGGGATATTTGTCGCCATCCCAACGGCGATACCGGAAGCACCATTCACCAGCAGGTTAGGGAAGCGGGCCGGTAACACATCGGGTTCGCTTTCGGAACCGTCATAGTTATCGTGATAATCGACTGTATCTTTATTGAGATCACGCAGCATTTCCAAAGCAATTTTTGACATCCGCGCTTCGGTGTAACGCATCGCTGCGGCGCTGTCTCCATCGATGGAGCCAAAGTTTCCGTGTCCATCTACCAGCGGATAACGGTAACTGAAATCCTGGGACATACGCACCATCGATTCATAGATGGCACTGTCACCGTGGGGATGGTACTTACCCATTACGTCCCCGACGATACGTGCGGATTTTTTGTGCGCTTTATCAGGCGTGACGCCCAATTCGCTCATACCGTAAAGGATACGGCGATGAACCGGCTTGAGTCCGTCACGGACGTCAGGCAAAGCCCTGGCTACGATAACGCTCATGGCATATTCCAGGAATGACGTTTCCATTTCATGGCTCAATTCCCTTTGTTCCATGGCTTGATCATTTACTTTTTCAATTTCATCAGACATTTCATTTCCAACCCCCTTTTAGATATCCAAGTTCTTCACGTAAACCGCATTTTCTTCGATGAAGTTCCTTCTTGGTTCTACATGATCCCCCATCAGCATGTTCAATGTTTCGTCAGCTTTGACGGCATCATCGACAGTCACCTGCAGGAAGTGACGGTTCTCAGGGTTCATGGTCGTATCCCACAATTGTTCTGCATCCATTTCTCCAAGCCCTTTATAACGTTGGATGCTTGGTTTTGGCGAGTCAGGGATGGAGGCCAAGTACTCTTCCAGTTCCTGATCAGTATCGAGATATTTCTCTTTTTTGCCTTGCTTCACTTGATACAAAGGCGGTTGTGCAATATACACATATCCAGCTTCAACCAAAGGACGCATGTAGCGATAGAACAGCGTCAACAGCAACGTACGGATATGCGCGCCATCGACATCGGCATCGGTCATGATGACTAATTTATGATAACGCGCTTTGGAAACGTCGAACTCTCCGCCGAATCCTGTACCCATCGCCGTAAACAGCGAACGGATCTCTTCGTTGGCAAGGATTTTATCGATCGATGCTTTTTCTACGTTCAGAATCTTACCGCGGATCGGCAGAATCGCCTGGAAGAAACGCGAGCGTCCTTGTTTTGCCGAACCTCCGGCTGAGTCCCCTTCGACGATGAACAATTCAGATTCTGCCGGGTTTTTGCTGGAGCAATCGGCTAATTTTCCGGGCAGATTGCTGATTTCCAATCCGCTCTTCTTGCGGGTCACTTCACGGGCTCTTTTGGCTGCCAAGCGTGCTCGGGCGGCCAACATGCCTTTTTCGACAATCTGACGGGCGACTTGTGGGTTTTCCATCAGGAATTTGTCGAAGTACGTTGAAAAAAGTCGGTCAGTGATGGTACGCGCTTCGGAATTGCCCAATTTTGTCTTGGTTTGTCCTTCGAATTGCGGATCCGGATGTTTGATGGAGAGAACAAGGGTAAGGCCTTCGCGCACATCTTCACCAGTCAGGTTCTCTTCATTTTCCTTAATGATCTTATTACGTTTTGCATAGTCATTGATGACACGCGTCAAAGCAGTTTTGGCGCCGGATTCGTGGGTTCCGCCTTCATAAGTATGGATATTGTTGGCGAAGCTCAGAAAGTTTGTATGATAGCCATCCGTATATTGTATCCCTACTTCAACTTGAATATCGTCCTGTTCGCCTTCGATATAAATCGGTTCTTCGAAAAGGACTTTTTTGTTGCGGTTCAGGAATTCGACGTAGCTCTTGATCCCACCTTCGTAATGATATTCTTGTTTCAAAGGTTCTTCCGGACGATTGTCGACGATCGAGATGTTCAGTCCTTTATTCAAAAAGGCCAATTCCCTCACACGCACAGCTAATTTTTCATAATCAAAAACAGTCGTTTCCCTGAAGATTTCCGGATCCGGAAGGAAATTTACGGTCGTTCCGTGCTTATCCGTATCGCCGGTCACTGTCAATTCGGAAGTGATGTCCCCGCGCTCAAATGTCTGCGTATAAATTTTGTTGTCTTTATGTACACTGACGGACAGCTTGGAGGAAAGGGCGTTTACGACGGAAGCTCCAACACCGTGTAGACCGCCGGATACTTTATAGCCTCCGCCGCCGAATTTACCGCCTGCGTGAAGAACAGTGAAGACTGTTTCCACAGCGGGACGACCGGTATTGGCTTGGATATCGACAGGAATGCCGCGTCCGTTATCGGTTACAGTGATGCTGTTGTCCTCTTCGATTGCGATTTCGATTTTTGTCGCAAAACCAGCCAGCGCTTCATCGATGGAATTATCCACGATTTCCCAGACTAAATGATGCAGACCTGCGCCACTGGTGGAACCAATGTACATCCCGGGACGTTTACGGACTGCTTCCAGTCCTTCCAGAACCTGGATCTGACTGGCATCATATTCCTTAGCTCGTTCAGCTTTGTTCTTTTCGTTTTCTACCATTCTGTTACACACCTTCCATTTCTACTTCACCGTTTTTTATATGGTAGATAGTCGGTTCGTCTATCTTATTCTTCTTTATGCCATCCAAACTGGTTGTCGTCAAAAAGGTCTGAACCTTCTTCTCGATCGCTTTCAACAAATGGGTCTGGCGTTCATCATCCAATTCTGACAGGACATCATCCAACAAGAGGATCGGATACTCCCCCAGAACCTCATTCATACATTCGATTTCCGCCAGTTTGAGACTGAGGACAGTTGTTCTTTGCTGCCCTTGAGAGCCAAAGTTTTGGACATTGCGCCCGTTCACCTGAAAAACCAGATCATCACGGTGCGGGCCGAAAAGGGTGACTGCTTGGTCTCTTTCACGGCTTTTCCCTTGCTTGAAAGCTTCCATCAGTTTCAAAAAAAGAGCGTCCTTATCCATCTCATCCGACAACTCGACATTGGATTTGTAGGCGATCGTCAGTTCTTCCCGCTCCAAAGAAATCTCTTTATGAAGCGGTTGGGCCCAGGCTTCCAATTTTTTGATGAACTGCAGACGGTAGACCAGCAGATCGGCACCCAAAATGGCCAATTGCTCAGTCAGCACATCCAAATAGACTTCATCCTTGGCTTTGCCGGTCACCAACTGCTTCAGATAAAGATTCCGTTGCTTCAGTATCCGCTGATATTGCACAAGATCATGCAGGTAGACCGGGTTCATCTGGCCCAGCTCCATGTCCAGGAATTTTCTCCGGTTGGCCGGTGCGCCCTTGACTAAATTCAAGTCTTCCGGAGCAAACAACACAACATTCAGTTGACCGATGTATTGACTCAGCTTTTTTTGCTCCAAATGATTGACTTTAGCGATCTTACCCTTTTTGGAAAAAATGATTTCTAAAGGGAATGTTGAAACCCTTTTTTGGATTTTTCCGGTTATCTTGGCGGAATCTTCTTGCCATCGAATCATTTCTTTTTCGTTTGACGTACGCGGACTTCTTGCCAAAGCCAATGCATAGATAGCTTCCATGAGATTGGTTTTACCTTGTGCATTCTCACCTAAAAACACATTGATGCCATCTGAAAAGGACACAGAAAGAGACGGATAATTCCGAAAATTTTGCAGCGTCACTTCTTTCAGGATCATGCTTCGGACTCACTGTTGTCTTGCTCAGCCTCTTCTTTATCCGATTTTGTTGACTGAATGAAGAAAGTGCCTTCACCAGGGATGTCGATCATCGTACCAGGAAATAATTTGCGGCCTCTGCGGTCTTCTTTTTCGTTGTCTACATACACCACATATTCTGAAAGGAACCATTTGGCCATACCGCCGCTGGAAATCAGATTGACATGTTTCAGTAGTTGACCAAGAGTAATGAACTCTGCGTCAATATTCACAATATTTTTCAAGAAATTCACCTATTTTCCAATAAAATAAGCGTGGAAAACAAAATCCACGCGACCATGCTGATTAATACGTTTATTATACTATTTTTTTTGATCAATTTCAAATTTTCGCGAAAAAAAAGGCCCTTATTTCAATTTTTTTAGAAAACAATACAAATTGGCTATATCCAAACGAAAGCGTCTATAGGCTTATAAATTAAAAATTCGCGTTTTTTATTCATTTTATCTTTATCTGAACAAAAGGACCGAATGCTAACTTTCTTCCTATAGGAAAACAGCAGATCCAAAATTTTTCATTTTCAGATAAACAAAAAGCAAGGAAACGAAAGCATACGTTTCCTTGCTTTTTGGATTTAAGCGGTGGGATCAATAAGTCCTTACAGGCGTGATCAACTGGATGAACGAATTATCGTTTTCGTCTTCACGATCCGCCGGTACAACTGTGAATGGCCGTACAGCTGATGTGAAATTGACTTGGACATCCTGTTGGCCGAATGTGCGCAGCGCATCCTTCATGTAATCAGGATTGAAGGATATGATCAGCGGGTCGCCACTGGCGGACTGATAGGCTAGGGATTCCTCCACATTACCGACTTCAGGTGAGTTTCCTGAAAGCTCGACTTTATTGGAGTCAATGGACAATTTGACGACGTTGTTCTTTCCTTCATGCGAAAGCAAGGAGGCACGGTCGGTAGCCTGCAGCAAATCGTAAGCGTTCAGGACAATCTGTGTACTTGAGCTGGCTGGAATCAAGCGATTTGTATCGGGATAATAGCCCTCCAACAAACGTGAATAGAAATAAACATTTTCGGCTTTGAAAAGGACCTGGTTCTCCGTGATCATCATTTCGATGGTTGGTTGGTTCTCAACGATCCGTGACAGCTCTACCAGGCTTTTTCCTGGAATGATGACATTGTAGTTTTTTTCAAGCTGTGATTCCGGCGCGGCAATCGAGATCATCCGTTGGCTTAATCGATGGCTGTCCGTAGCGACAGCCGTCAATTTGCCATCTTTGATGGTCATGTTCACTCCCGTCAAAATCGGACGGCTTTCTTGTGTCGACGTTGCGATTACCGTATGTTGGATCACTTGTTTGAACAGGGCTGTCGGCAAGGTGATGACTTCATTCGAATCGATGACCGGAAAATTTGGATAGTTGTTTACATCGATTCCGTTGATGGTAAAAGAAGCTTTTGCCGAAGTGATGTTTGTCTGAAAGTGATCTTTGACTTCAATCGTAATTTTTTCATCAGCTAATTTTTTTACGATTTCACTGAAGAAACGAGCTGGCAAGACAATGCCGCCTTGTGTGTGGATTTCGATCTGGTTATTCTCTTCCGACACAGGAATCAGCGTTTCGATGGAAATATCCGAATCGCTTCCGCTCAATACGATCCCATTTTCATCAGCACTGATTTTTACCCCTGTCAAAATAGGAATTGTCGTTCTGCTGGAAATAGCTCTTTGTACGTCAGATAAGTGTTTGATCAAAACCTGACGATTAATGGAAAATTTCATAATAAGGGACCTCCGATGGTTATTCATATAAATTAAATAATATTAGTAATAGTAGTAGGGCCTGTTCATACTGTGGATAAGTGAAAGAAGCTGATAAAACCAATCGTTTTCCACTTGTGGATAACGTGTTCGTAAATGGCGTCTTAGTTATTGGCTTATCCACAATGCGAGAGAGGATCATTTTTTCAGACTGTTTTGGATCGTCTCGATTTCGCGTTGCAGAACAGGGTCTTTTTTTACGGAAAGGGCAATCTTGTCATGGGCGTGGATGACGGTTGTGTGGTCCTTGCCGCCGAATTCAGAACCGATTTTCGGCAAGGAATTGTCCGTCATGACCCGGGAAAGATACATGGCGATTTGTCTTGGCACCACGATTCCCTTAGTGCGCTTTTTGCCTTTCAATTCCTCGACGGTCACATGGTAATATTTCCCTACCGCTTGTTGAATGGCATAGATGGATAATGCTTTTGGTTTTTCGGAAGGCATGATGCTCTTCAGCGCATCCGCAGCCAGGCTGGTGGTGATGTCGGTCCCTTGGATAGCAGAATAGGCTTGAACGCGGACCAGTGCACCTTCCAATTCCCGGATGTTGGAATCTATCTGTCCAGCGATGTAACTGAGAGTGTCATCCGGAATCTCTAGGCGTTCGCTATTGGCTTTTTTGCGCAGAATAGCAATGCGCGTCTCCAGATCCGGCGGCGTGATATCAACCGATAAGCCCCAAGCAAAACGCGAGACGAGCCGTTCCTGCAGTTTAGGGATTTCATTCGGCAAGCGATCGCTCGTCAATACGATTTGCTTGCGTTCATCATAAAGCGCATTGAAAGTATGGAAGAACTCTTCCTGCGTTCCTTCTTTGTCGGCAAAAAATTGAATATCATCGACCATCAATAAGTCGACGCTACGGTATTCATTGCGGAATTGCTCTTGCGTCCGATTCTGGATAGAATTGATGAAATCATTGGCGAACGTTTCGCTGCTGACATATTTTACCCGTGCGGTTGGGCGCAGTTGCAGCATTTGATGGCCGATGGCGTGCATCAAATGGGTCTTGCCTAAACCGACGCCTCCATAGAAGAAGAGTGGGTTGTAGATTGTTCCGGGTTCTTCTGCCACGACGAGGGCAGCTGCGTGAGCCATCTGGTTTCCTTTTCCGATAACAAAGGTGTCAAAGGTATACTTGCTGTTCAGTTGGGCATCCTTGAAGAGACGATTGTTGTTGGTGCGTTTGATGGTCGGTTTTGCAATATCGGGCATTTCCTCGTTCTTGATCATAAAAATGGGAGTCAGTTCTTTGCCGCTGAATTCGTAGATGCCTTCAACAATTCTGCTCATCAAATTATTTTGCCAATAATCTTTATGTAAAGAAGAGGGAACTTCGATGATGATATTCGTATCAGTCAGTCGGACCGGGACTGCGCTGTCTATCCAAGTATCGTAGCTGACTTTTGACAGTGATTCTTGAAATTTTTCTTGCAGATAACGCCATAATGAATAGATGTCATCCAAATGGGACACCTCCTTTTAGTGAGTCCTTTTTATTTTAGCATTATATCAAAAAGTTTTCCACAACTCTTTTAAGCTGTGAATAAAACAATTAACCGGTGTATAAATAGTTGTCCACAGGTTAATTTAGGATGTGGACAAGGTTTGTGGGCGAAGTTGTTATCCACGGTTTTTTGTGTGTTTTTATTCGGGTTTAAACGCCATTGTTACAGCTTTTGGAACACTTATCCACAAGTTCCGAAGGTGGTTATCCCACGGAAATACACACCCTGTAAGAATGTGGACAAGTCGGTTCGAAGGTGTGCGCAAGCGAGGGGATTGCAGGAGTTATCCATGGGCATTGTGCATTAAAAAAAAGGTTGTGGATAATTTTATTTCGATGAAAATCAAATTTTTTTCAAGAAAGGTGTTTAATCTTTCATTGTTTTGTGCTATTATATCTCAGTGAGTTCAATAAAAATGAACCAATTTTACTTGACAGGTCACATTCTGTCTCTTTATAATGTATTGGACTGTCTAAACAGTGAAATATAACCTATTTGAAAGATAGTTTATCAGGAGGTGTAAAGATCAATGAAAAGAACATACCAACCTAAAAAACGTCACCGTCAATCCGTTCATGGTTTCCGTAAACGTATGAGCACAAAAAACGGCCGTAGAGTATTAGCAAGAAGACGCGCTAAAGGCAGAAAAGTTATCTCTGCATAGATCACTGACCGTTTCAGTGGTCTTTTTTTTTAAGTATTTCGAAAAATGCAAAAATGTCTTTCTTAAATGGAGAGTGTGACAAATGTGTCCGACAGAACCGAAAGCTGTAAAGCTTCGGGAGTGGGTTTGCATTTGTGATGAGAACGGAGAGAGAAATTTTTCTGTTTTTCTCCATTTTCGGGAGATTTTTTTGTATGTTATGATTGCAGATTTGAGGGAAGAAACATGAGGAAATCTTTTCGTGTTAAGAAAGAGAAAGAATTTCAAAAAGTATTTCATAATGGTGTTTCCAAAGCGAATCGCCAATTCGTGATTTATGTGCTCGATAAAAAAGGACAACCGCATTTCCGGGTAGGGTTGTCCGTCGGCAAAAAAATCGGCAACGCCGTAGTGCGGAATGCCGTCAAAAGAAAAATCCGCCAGGCACTCACGGAATTGAAGGAAGAGCTGGTTCAGGATATTGACTTCATCGTTATCGCACGCAAGCCGGTTGCTGAAATGTCGGCTGCGGAAGTAAAGAAAAGCCTGATCCATGTTCTTAAGCTTTCCAACCTTTTGAAAAAAAAATAAACTATATTATTCCTATTAAGGAGGAGTTCTCTTGTCAAAGCGTAAGCGATTACTTTTTACACTCAGCTTATTTGCTGTTATGATGGTTCTATCAGCATGTGGAACGGAACCTATCACCTCAGAAAGTACCGGTTTTTGGGATCGGTATGTTGTTTTAAACTTCTCAAACATGATTGTGTGGTTGTCCAATCTATTTTTCAGTAATTATGGTCTGGGAATCATTGCCTTTACGATCATCATCCGGGTTATCCTGTTGCCGCTCAATCATTTCCAGACGAAGAGCACGAAAAAGATGTCGGCTGTTCAACCAAAGGTAAAAGCGTTGCAGGAAAAATATGCCTCTAAAGATCGGGAGACGCAGGAACGTCTGCAAAAGGAAGTTTCTAAGCTGTATGCAGATAATGATGTGAATCCTTATATGGGATGTTTGCCTGTTTTGGTTCAGATGCCTGTATTGATGGCACTGTATCAAGCAATCAGCCGGACTGAAATTTTGAAGAGCGGTAGCTTCCTCTGGATGAACTTGGGAGAACGCGATCCATTCTTTATTTTACCAGTAGTGGCCGCGATACTGACGTATGCCACCAGTAAGCTGACGATGATGTCACAAGCAGAAGCGAATTCTGCGACAAAATCGATGACTTACACGATGCCGATTATGATTTTGATGATGGGTATCAACTTCCCGAGTGCCCTGTCGTTGTACTGGGTAGCCAGCAATGCCTTCTCGGTAGGACAGACAATGTTGTTGAACAATCCGTATAAGGCCATCCGTGAACGCGAAGAAGCTGAAGCTCAGGCAAAGGCGCGCGAAAAAGCATTGAAGAAAGCCCAAAATCCTAAAAAGAAAAAGAAAAACTAGTTAGACTTTGAAGTAGGAAAGGATGACATTCTATTATGGATAAAGTAATTGCGAAAGATACGACTGTTGACAAAGCCATCCGCAAAGGTCTGGATATGTTGGGCGTCGATAGCCATGAGGCCGATATCGTCATAATCTCTGAAGGAAAAAAAGGGATTTTCGGATTCGGACAAAAAGAGGCTGTCGTGGAAATCACGCGCAAAGAAATCAGGGACTTTGATGAAGCCGGCGATATCCAATTAGCCGAAATCGAGGAGACAGTCGAAGATATCGTAGAAGATCTTGAAGAGGATTATCCGGAAGCTGCGGAAAAGATATTGGCTGATCAACCTGAAGTCGATAAGGTGATTTATTCGGACGAGAACGTGGAATCTTTCCCGGAAGATTATGATGAAGAATCCGGTCGCGATGAAGCGATTGCCGAAGTGAGTGCATATCTTACTTCTGTAGCTGAAGCGTATGGGGCTCCCGCCACCGTGACGGTCGAAGAGAAGAACAACATGCTGATTTTCCAAATGGAAAGCGAAAAGCCAGGCTTATTGATCGGCAAATACGGAAAAATCGTCAATGCTTTGCAGATATTGGCCCAAGCGCTGGTGCAACGTTATGTGCGTCGCCGCTTGTCCGTAATCGTGAACGTCGGTGACTACCGTGAGCGCAGAGCTTCCGTTTTGGAAAGCATCGCTGACCGTACTGCAGAACGCGTCCTCAAAACGAGACAGCCCGTGTTCCTTGAGCCGCTGCCTGCTTTCGAAAGAAAACAGATCCATGCGCGCTTGAGCCAGAACAAACGCATCAAAACCCATTCCGAAGGCAAAGAGCCGCATCGTTATTTGGTTGTTGAGATAGCGGACTAATCGAATATCCTAAAACCTTCATCGGGGATCAGCTTGATTCTCGGTGAAGGTTTTTTTATTTGGCTCTTTTTTCATGTGGGTTGCGGGGAAGAGGTCGCAAATTATGGGCAGATGGACTAAACTTAAGAAAATACACGCTGAAAAGAGGGAAATGCAGTATGGAAGAGTTCAAAGCTTTATGGGCGGAAAATATAGATGCGAAAGTGGAAACGACGGTCAGAACATTCAACGAAGAGGACTTACCTGATGGGGAGGTGCTGATCGAAGTGCACTATTCGAGCGTCAACTACAAGGACGGGCTGGCCGGAACCAATCCGAAAAGCGGGGTCATCCGCAACTATCCGATGATTTTGGGGATCGATCTGAGCGGCGTGGTTGTGGAATCGCTCGATCCAACTTTCCAGGCAGGGGATAAGGTGATCGTGACTGGCTACGGTTTAGGTGTGAGTCATTTCGGCGGATTCAGCCAATATGCCCGGGTCCCTGCAGTCTGGGTCGTGCCGTTGCCTGAAGGGTTGAGTTTAAGGGAAGCAATGATTTTCGGGACGGCCGGGTACACAGCGGCTGAATCGGTGGATGCTTTGGAGAAGCAAGGCATCCAGCCGCAAATGGGGAACGTATTGGTGACAGGTGCTTCCGGCGGTGTCGGCGGGATGGCGATCGCGATGCTGAAGCGCCTAGGTTATACGGTCGAAGCTGTGTCCCGCAAAAAAGCGGACTGCACGGATTACCTGAAGAAGGGACTCGGTGCTGAAGCGGTCCTCCATCCCGATGAAGTAGCACTGGAGAAGAAGCGGCCATTAGCACAGCAACGTTGGGCGGCGATCGTCGATCCGGTCGGCGGTCCGATGTTGCCTGACTTGCTGGCGCAGCTGCACTACGGCGGCTGTATGGCTTTAAGCGGGAATGCTGGCGGAATCGCATTCGAGGCGACCGTGCTGCCATTCATCCTGAGGGGCGTCAAGCTTGTGGGGATCGACTCGGTGAGCCATCCTTACGCAGAGCGCATCAAACTTTGGGGGCGGATGGCAAGCGATCTGAAGCCGGAAAATCTGGATCTGTTGGTGGAACAGGAAATCACGCTGGAGGATTTACCGGTGGCTTTCGAGAAAATCATGGAAGGAAAGATGCACGGGCGTACGTTGGTGAAAGTGAAACAAGGGATATGATCGGTTTGGCATAATCAAAAAAACGGCAAGGAACCGGTCATTCGATCCTTTTGCCGTTTTTTTTTTAGTGTGATTGTCCAGCTTTCTAATGGTTAATGAAACAGTAAAAACCATGAACTTGTCTATATAAGAAAAAGAATAGCGGATGGAAAACGTTTGCATTGCCCATCCATTCACGGTAAAATAGAATTGTAAGGAACATGTATATACAAGTTAAGGAGGAGAAAAAATGGTGGATTTCAACAAAGATGCAAAAGATTTGCTGGAGTATATCGGAGGGTCCGATAATATTTCTGCCGTCAGTCACTGTGCCACTCGGATGCGTTTCGTCCTGAATGACCCTGCTGCCGCCAACATCAAGAAAATCGAAGACATACCCGCAGTCAAAGGAACCTTCACGCAAGCTGGACAATTTCAGGTCATCATAGGTAATGAAGTGCCACAATTCTATAATGCGTTCGCGAAGGTATCAGGCAAAGAAGGTGTTTCGAAGGATGAGGCAAAAGCTGCAGCCAAGCAGAACCAAAATGTAGTGCAGCGTGCCATGGCTGTGCTGGCTGAAATCTTTACGCCGCTGATTCCGGCGATCGTAGTAGGGGGTCTTATCCTCGGATTCCGGAATGTGCTTGAAGGGATCAATTTCGCCAACGGCACGATCGTTTCCAATTCGCAGTTCTGGACAGGCGTCAATGATTTTCTTTGGCTGATCGGTGAGGCGATTTTCCACTTCTTGCCAGTCGGCATTACTTGGAGCATCACGAAAAAGATGGGCACTACGCAGATTCTGGGTATCGTTCTCGGGATTACATTGGTATCACCGCAATTATTGAATGCTTATGGTGTCGCTGGTGCAACAGAGATTCCGTTCTGGGATTTCGGTGCTTTCACGATCAACAAGATCGGCTATCAAGCACAAGTCATTCCCGCCATGTTGGCTGGGTTTGTGCTGGCCTATCTGGAGATTTGGCTGCGTAAATGGGTTCCGCAATATATTTCGATGATTGTTGTCCCATTGTTGGCCCTGGTTCCTACTGTCATCATTGCGCATACGGTGCTGGGCCCTATCGGTTGGACGATCGGACAATGGGTTTCCGAAGTCGTCTATGCCGGATTGACTGGGGACTTCAGATGGTTGTTCGGTCTGTTCTTCGGTACGCTGTATTCTCCGCTTGTCATCACAGGGCTTCATCATATGTCCAATGCCATCGACCTGCAGCTGATTGCTGATTTCGGCGGCACGAACCTGTGGCCGATGATCGCCCTTTCGAATATCGCACAAGGCTCGGCCGTGCTGGCAATCATCTTCCTGCACAGAGGCAATGAAAAAGAGGAACAAGTTTCCATCCCTGCTGCCATTTCCTGTTACTTGGGCGTAACCGAGCCGGCCATGTTCGGGATCAACATCAAATACATCTATCCGTTCGTTGCAGCCATGATTGGATCCGGAATCGCCGGATTGGTGGCTACGACCTTCAACGTCATGGCGAACAGTATCGGAGTAGGTGGGATTCCAGGTTTCTTGAGTATCCAGACCGATTCGATGGCAATGTTCATCGTATGTATGGCCATCGCGATTGTCGTGCCGTTCCTGTTGACGGTTTTGTTCGAAAAGAAACAACTTTTCGCTCCTAAAGGCGAAGTCGAGGACGCACCGGTTATCCAAACGCAAAAATAAAAAGTAAATTACTGAAGGCAAAAAGCTGTGACTGAAGCTTTTTGCCTTCAGTCATAGTAAGAAGACAGGGGGCTTTACAATGAAAGACTTTCAAAAAAAAGTGATCTATCAGCTTTATCCAAAATCATTCAAGGATTCCGATGGCAACGGTATCGGTGATCTCCAAGGGATCATCAGCAAAGTGCCCTATTTGGCGGAGTTAGGCATCGATATGATTTGGATGAATCCGATCTTCGTATCCCCGCAGATGGACAATGGATACGACATCACTGATTATTATGCCATCGATCCTGTTTTCGGCACGATGGCGGATTTTGAAGAACTGATCGGCAAGCTGAAGCAGCATGGCATCGAAATTATGTTCGACATGGTGTTCAATCATACATCGACCACACATGAGTGGTTCCGGAAAGCGTTGGCCGGGGACAAAGAGTACCAGGATTATTACATCATCCGCGATCCGAAAGCAGACGGCAGCCGGCCGACCAACTGGAGTTCGAAATTCGGCGGCGAGGCGTGGGCGCCATTCGGGGACACCGGCAAGTACTACCTGCATCTGTTTGATGTCACGCAAGCGGATCTGAACTGGCGTAACCCGAAAGTGCGCGAGGAACTGCAGAAAGTCGTCAATTTCTGGTTGGAAAAGGGCATCAAGGGCTTCCGCTTCGATGTGTTGAACCTGATCGGAAAAGATGTCGCGCTGGTCGACAGTGAAGGAAGCAACGAAAAGAGCCTCTACACGGATCGACCGATCGTCCATGAGTACATCCGTGAGTTGAACCAAGCATCGTTCGGGACGCTGGAGGATATCATCACGGTCGGCGAGATGTCCTCGACCACTGTCGAAAATGGTATTCTTTATTCGAAACCGGACAGAAACGAACTCTCGATGATTTTCAGTTTCCACCATCTGAAAGTTGATTACAAAGATGGTGAAAAATGGACGGATCAGCCATTCGATTTTCTTGAACTGAAGCGAATTCTGAATGAGTGGCAGGCAGGGATGTCGGACGGAAACGGATGGAACGCACTGTTCTGGAACAATCATGATCAACCGCGAGCCAACAGCCGATTCGGTGATCCGGAGCGGTATCCTTTCGAGACAGCCTCCATGCTGGCGCAAACAATCCATCTCTTGCGGGGAACGCCTTACATCTATCAAGGCGAGGAAATCGGCATGACGAATCCGGATTATGATGACATCAGCAGTTATCGGGATATCGAATCGCATAATGCCTACCGCGAGCTGAAACTTGCCGGATTGACGCATCAGGAGGCCATGCGGATCATCAAACAAAAATCCCGCGACAACAGTCGGACGCCGATGCAATGGGACAGCAGCCGGCACGCAGGCTTCACGACCGGCGAACCGTGGCTGCAGGTCGCGGCCAATTATCCAGAAGTAAACGTCGAAAAAGAATGCGCTGAGGGCCAAATTTTCCGTTACTACCAGGAGTTGATCCGTATCCGCAAAGAGCATGCAGTCATTGCGGATGGTTCCTACGAGGGTATCCTGTTGGATGATTCGGAAGTGTTCGCCTACATCCGGGAGAACGAGGAAGAAAAAGTGTTGGTTCTGAATCATTTCTATGCCGGTGAGTACACAATCAGCGTACCGGAAGAATGGGCAAGCAAGGCCAGTAGTTTCTTGGTCGGCAATTATGGGGAAAGGCAGCTTGCGTCTTCCTTCACGCTGAAGCCGTACGAAACCATCGCTTTCAGGATAATCAAATAAACACAAAAGAAATGGTCGTCTCACTAGAGAGGGCCATTTTTTGGTGCCCTGCTCCGGTAAGACGCATGCTCACAGGAGAAAACCGGCAACTATCGATGTGAACACCGACGAAGCGGCGCTCATAGGAGCTGGCAAGAAAAATGTTGGCCGGCATCCGGCGAGGCCTCCTATTACCGGAGCAGAACGGTGAAAGGAGACGATGAAGGATGATTACACAGAAAGTTACCGGCTAACGCCAAAAATACCGGGCGGCCTCAAAATGGGGCCGCTCGGTATTTTTGTTGTTTGGCAATCGCTCCTGCACTTCACAGTGGTTCAGGACAGTGTCCGTTTTTCGCCGTCCAGATCGATGATCGGCTGGATGTCCTGCACATATTCAAGGGTTCCCATGTAGCTGCCGTCGTCATCCCTGACGGCGCGATAGGTTACCAGGATGAATTTGCCCATCGCGCGGAACCACATCGATTCGCTTTCTTTCGCGCCTGATTTCAAGTCAGCGAGCAGTTTTGTGACAATCGGCAAGCTCTTTGGTGGATGGCAATTCAGCACATCTCGGCCGATTGCACTGCTTGTGCGCTTGAAGAACTTTTCTTCGCCATTGTCGTTGTAGTAGCGCACGATATTATCGGCATCGACGAAAGTCAATTCCAAAGGGATATTATTCAGCATCTTTTCCAACTGGTGCGGAGTCAGATGTCCGGTTTGGAAATTTATGTATGAATTTTCTTCAGTTATAAATGTTTCATGTGAAACATTTTCTGGGAGGGTCCGTTCCGGCACCCATTTTGCTTCCGGTTTTACGATGCAGTAGCCGATTTCATCAGACTCCTGGGCGATCTGTAGCCAATGGTCCTCGTTGAAGATGTCGATAATCATCGGCAAGAGGATATCTTCCTCTTTTGTGATCATTTCCGTCATTTCGTATTTCAGGTCGGAGAATGCTTTCGGGATCGCATCGAAGTCCTCGTTCTGCAACAGTGTTCGGAATTCCTTGAACATGCTGCGAATCTCATCATCGACACCCCACATGACTTTCGGCGGGGCTGTGATGCCTTTGTTCTCCATAATCGGGAAGATGGCGTATTCTTTGCGGGCATAGTGCTTATCGAATTCGCCGAGCAAATTCAATTGGTTTTGGATACCTTTTTTGATTTCCGGCTCTTTTGTTTCAAGATAGACAGCCAGTAATTTGCTGATTTTTTCCAGCGTATTTTCGATGGCTAAGTTTTCGAGTTTCATAACTTGGATTGGATGGCCGGCATGCTGCTGTTCTGCTGAAGTGGTGTAGACCGCTTCGATGGATCCGCCGAAGAGCGAGGCGTGCACGTTGCAAAGGCGCTGGATGTCTTCGGCGTCAATCCCTTTGCCCATCAGGCCTTGCTCCATGACGGAAATTTCGTAGGCACTGACGCCCGTGAAATGTTTCTTGAAGTCGGCTTGCACCGCATCCCAGTCCTCCCCTCTATGCAAACGCAGGATGAGGCTCTGCAGAATGTCCTGGCGCTCCTGGAATTCCGTTGAACCCATGCGGGCAATTCCACCGGTTGGAGCAGAGGGCTCTACCGATTCGCTTGGGGCAACCGTTACGGCTGATGTTGCCAATTCCTTCACGCTGAATCCGTTTTCCGCCAGCGTTTCAACGAATAGCTCCTCCGGCACATCATTGCGCTTGAGGGCTTTCCCTATAGTCATGATGCGGCCGGCGGTGTTCAGCATTTTGTCGCTGCGCAATGGTTCGAAGCCCAGGCTGATGATGAGCTCCCTGATTTCAGGGTACTGCTTTACCAGATTGTAGACGGTATCGTTCAAACTGATTTCCTTCATATTTTTTCCACCTCTATTTAAAATTTGTGAAATGTTTCTTTTAGTTTCATGCTGACTTCATTATACTTGAAAGGAGCTGCTCAGTGCCACAGCATTCGTGCACGGCAGCAATAGTTAGGGTAATGCCTTAGAAAGCGGTTGTGATATAATGAAGACAACTAAGGCAGAAGGTGGGAAAAAAATATGAGAAAGAAAGTTCCGAATCTGATGGTAGCGTTAGTGGTGCCCTTATTAGCTTCTTGCAGTCTCTTTGGAGGATCCGATTCCTCATCCGATTCTTCGGCTGTCAGCAGTGTATCTTCTTCCGTGTCCAGTTCAACAGACAGCGGCTCGGCTTCCTCGTCCTCTTCCGAAAATGTAGAAGCAGTGACAATCGAAGCTTATTATCCGTTCAGCGCATCCGTATTCACTAAATATTTGGGCGAGGGGAATGAGTATGCTTCCTTCACGGTCTATCCGCAATACATCGAGGGTAACCGGATGCAAATCACTTCCAACAACGGTGGCACGCAGGTTGTGACGGTATTGGAACTGGCTGACGGGGAACTCAGAGAAGTATTCACGCGTCCGGAAACCTACTTCAGGGAAAATATGCTTGAAAAAACAGCAAGCGGCGATGCGGCAAACCAGTTGGATATTCTGTTGAAGGAGCCTTTGGAAGTCGGGAACAGTTGGATGAATGCGAGCGGAGTCCCTTCCGAAATCACGAATCTGACGGCACAGATCGAAACACCAATGGGTAATTTTGAAGCGCTTGAAGTGACGACAACTTATGAAGCTTCGACTACCAAGGATTACTATGTGAAAGATATGGGTTTGGTGAAACGGGTGACGGACCTTGGGGATGACATGGTTGTCTCTTCCAGTCTGGAAGCCCGCAACGAGGACGTTCCGGAAACGCAACAGTTGCGCGTTTTTTATCCGGACAGCGAGCTGATGGGATTGAATGCAACAAGCATCGCTTTATCTTATACGACCAATGATATTACCCGCACCATTCTGGCGGAAACGCTGAAGAATGTTCCGGATGCTCCGGGGGGAAGTCTGATTGGGCCGAATGTCTCCATCAACAGCTTGTCCTTGAGTGACGATGGGCGTGTCTATGTGGACTTCTCGCAGGAATTTGTTTCTGAAATGAATGCCGGAACATCAGCGGAATCGTTGATTTTGCAGGGAGTCGTCAATACGATCGGGGAATATTACGGAGTCCAGGAAGTCTACCTTACGGTGGCCGGAAACCCGTACGAATCAGGGCATATCCTGATGGCTGAAGGTGCCTATTTTACTGTTGATTATACGAAAGTCAATGAATGATCAGTCCCTGCACAACCAAAAAAGATGAGGCCATGCCGGCTTCATCTTTTTTCTAATTTGTAGCATGTTATTAACTAAAAAGCGCATCACCATGGGTGTTTTATAGGTTTGCACAACGTTTTATGCATCTAAAATGATGGCTAGCGGTCCAAGCCTGCCTCTCGGAAATTAGATAAATCTGACCCATTGCGCTCTACGATGCTCATTTGCATGGGAGTCTTAGGGATTCATCCCTTAGACTCCCAGTACAAGGTGACCGCAGGGAACGTTGCGAGGCCAGATTTCCTAAATTTCTTTCGAGGCAAAGTGGGCTTGTCCCGCTTTTCTTTTATAGGCTGTGTTTTCTGCGGGCGAATTCGACGAAGCGGAAGCGATCCAAACGATGGCGAGACTCGGTGTACTGGAAAAGACGCGTATCCTCCAGATAGACTTCGCTCTTTACGACAACAATATGCGTGTCATCTTTTAAATTCATCAGTTTGTGATCTTCCCGTGTCGCAGGCTCCACAACGAATTCCTTTTTGGCATAAGCGATATTCAGACCAAGTTCATTCTCCAAATACGCATAAATGGAATTTTCAGCAGCTTCGGAAGGGATTTGTTCGACGATATCATGGAAGAGATAGTCTTTGTCCATGATGACAACTTCCCCGGCAATCTTGCGAAGCCGGACAAGGGAAATTACTTCGCGGCCTGGATCTATCTTCAGATTTTCTGCAAGGAACTCCGGAAGCGTCTCTAGTTTATTTTTGATGACGATTGTTTCATTTGGGATTTGTTGTGAGTCTTGAAGCTCTTTAAAACTGGTAAGCCCGGAAACAGGGAAATTGAAGCGTCTGATGTCAAGTACAATGGAACCTTTACCTTGTTTCTTTTGGATATAGCCACCTTCCAGCAACAGGGCCAAAGCCTTTCTGATTGTTTCCCGCGAAACATGATAGTGGTCCGAAAGTGTTTTTTCGCTGGGCAACAGAGATCCTGTTTCGAATTCAGCATGTTCGATTTTTTTTCTCAAATCCATATAGATATCAAAGAATTTATTCATAATCATCACTCCTTCTGTAAGTGGATGGGTTTATTGGAAATAAAATAAATAAGTTGAAATAATCGTGTTTAATAATATTATTCCCGTTTATTCTATATTATAACCACGGAAATAAAAAGAGAATCAGCATTATTTTAATTTGTAAGGGTTTGCATATCGTTATTTTATCATATTGTTGCTATTTATGGTGAAAAATTTTCACTTTTTTAATGTGAAATGAGGTCATTATTTCTTCTCTTTTGAAAAAAAATAGATTATTTCCGAACGAACAGGTATGAATTATCCAAAATTGTTTGGAATAATTGCAGGTGATGTGCTATATTAAAAATGAAAAATCGATAATGGGGGAAAATGGATGAATACGGTTGTTTCTGTAGTAATGGGTAGTACTTCTGATTGGGAAACTATGAAAGAAGCTTGCATAATACTGGATGAATTCGGTATTGCTTATGAAAAGAAAGTCGTTTCGGCACACCGGACGCCTGATCTGATGTTCACTTTTGCTGAGCAAGCACGGGCTGCGGGAACGAAAGTCATCATTGCCGGTGCGGGTGGCGCAGCGCACCTTCCGGGCATGATTGCCGCGAAAACGACGCTTCCGGTCATCGGTGTTCCGGTCCAATCGCGCGCTTTGAGCGGAATGGATTCTTTGTTGTCCATCGTCCAGATGCCCGGCGGCGTTCCGGTTGCGACGGTAGCAATCGGTAAAGCAGGGGCAATCAATGCCGGTCTGCTGGCCGTGCAGATCCTTTCGATCGAAAATCAGGATTTGGCCGATCGATTGGAAAAGAGACGGGAAGATTTAAAACAAAAAGTATTGGAAAGTAGTGAAGAACTTGTATAAAATACTGAAACCGAACGACGTAATCGGTATCATCGGCGGGGGACAATTAGGACGTATGCTGGCACAGTCTGCGAAGCGGATGGGATTCACTGTCGGAATTTTGGATCCGGGAGAAAATTGCCCGGCAGCCCAAGTTGCGGATTGGCACATCCAGGCGGCATACGCTGATGCAGTGGCATTACGTCAATTGGCCGAAAAATCCGATGTCGTGACATTCGAATTTGAGAACATCGATGCAGTAGCGCTGCAGGAAGTGGAAACACTGTCCAGCATTCCGCAAGGCAGCGGAATTTTGACGATCACGCAGGACCGCATCAAGGAGAAGGAATTCCTTCAATCCGCCGGTGTATCGATTGCGCAATTCGCGGTAGTGGAAAATGCGGAACAATTGGATGCGGCCATCGCTAAAATCGGTTATCCGAGTGTTTTAAAAACGACCCGTTTCGGGTATGATGGTAAGGGACAGGTTGTCCTGAAATCGGAAGCGGACAAAGCGGAAGCCATGAAACTGGCAGCGGACAGCATCTGCGTTTTGGAGGCTTGGGTTCCGTTCACGAAAGAACTTTCGGTCATGATCGTACGCAATCAAAAAGGTGAAGCTACGGTATTCCCGGTTTCCGAAAATATCCACATCAATAATATTCTGCACGAATCGATCGTACCGGCCCGCGTCACGCCAGGTGTAGCCGAAAAGGCCAATAAGGCGGCTCATCAAATCGCCGATGCGCTGCAGTTGGTAGGTACGCTGGGCATCGAAATGTTCCTGGCTGCGGATGATACGATCTTCATCAATGAGTTGGCGCCGCGTCCGCATAATTCTGGCCATTACACAATCGAGGCAATGAACGTTTCTCAATTTGATGCCCATATCCAAGCAGTCGCCGGATTGCCAATGCCGACAGCGCGCCAATTGTCGCCTGCCATCATGGTAAATATCTTGGGACAGCATATGGAAGGCACAATCGCGCTGCGGGAAGAAAAAGCGGATTGGTCATTCCATTACTACGGCAAAGCGGAATCGCGCACAGACAGAAAAATGGGCCATATCACCATTTTGACGGATGATCAAGAAGCAACCTTAACAGAAATAGACAATACCCGAATCTGGAACGGAGGAACAATTTAAAATGCTTACACGTTATACACGCCCTGAGATGGCCGAGATTTGGTCCGAATACAATCGTTACAAATGCTGGCTGGAGGTCGAAATCCTGGCTGATGAAGCTTGGGCTGCCCTAGGTGAAATCCCTGCGGAAGACGTGGCTAAAATCCGCGCGAATGCAACTTTTGACATCGACCGTATCCTTGAAATCGAAAAAGAGACCAGACATGATGTAGTGGCGTTCACACGCGCCGTTTCCGAATCTTTGGGAGAAGAAAGAAAATGGGTCCACTATGGCCTTACGAGTACCGATGTGGTCGATACTGCCTACGGTTACCAATTAAAGCAAGCTAATGATATCCTGCGCAAGGATCTGCAGAATATGCTGGAAATCATCGGCAACAAGGCAAAAGAACACAAAAAGACTGTCTGCATGGGTCGTACGCATGGTGTACATGCAGAACCTACGACATTCGGCTTGAAACTGGCTACGATGTATTCAGAAATGAAACGCAACATCGAGCGTTTTGAACACGCAGCAAAAGGCGTTGAAGCCGGAAAAATAAGCGGTGCAGTAGGCACTTTCGCAAACATCCCGCCATTCGTGGAGGAGTACGTCTGTGAAAAATTAGGTATAAGACCGCAAGAAATTTCGACGCAGGTTCTTCCGCGCGATCTGCATGCCGAATATATGGCAACGATCGCTTTGATCGCGACAAGCATCGAGCGTTTCGCAACTGAAATCCGCGGACTGCAGAAATCGGAAACCCGCGAAGTGGAAGAATTCTTCGCGAAAGGCCAAAAAGGTTCTTCCGCTATGCCGCACAAGCGCAACCCGATCGGTTCCGAAAATATGGTTGGCCTTGCCCGCGTCATCCGCGGTTACATGGTAACTGCTTACGAGAATGTAGGCTTATGGCATGAACGCGACATTTCCCACTCTTCAGCGGAACGGATCATCCTTCCGGACGCAACGACATTGTTGAACTATCAGTTGAATCGTTTTGGGAACATCATCAAGAACTTGACTGTGTTCCCTGAGAATATGCTCCGCAACATGAATGCCACGTTCGGATTGATCTATAGCCAACGCGTTCTGTTGAAATTGATCGACAAAGGTATGAGCCGTGAAGAAGCTTATGACTTGGTACAGCCGAAGACTGCCCTTTCATGGGATAATCAGACCGATTTCCGTCCATTGGTGGAAGCGGACGAAGCGATCATGGCAAAATTAACGAAAGAAGACATCGAAGATGCCTTCAACTATAACTATCACTTGAGTCACGTCGACGAAGTATTCGCAAGACTTGGTTTAGGAGACTAATGGAAAGGCTGGGACTACGGTTCCGGCCTTTTTCTGTTCACCGGATGACTGAAAGGCACTGAGGAAAAACCGGGAATTATTTCAATTTTCATGAAAATGCCATTGACAAGTAGAGGGCAGATGATACAATATAAACGAATGAATAAGGCGTTTTTATAAATTAATGTTCGGTTTTGGAAAGGGACGGGGAAGATGGAAAGAAAAGAATTGCTTTATACTGGGAAAGCTAAAAAGATGTATGCTACAGATCAGGAGAATGTTCTTTGGGCCGAGTACCTAAATCAAGCTACGGCATTAAACGGCATAAAGAAGGATACTATCGAGGGGAAAGGCAGACTCAATAACCAGATCACCGGCCGCATCTTCGAGTATCTGGCTGAAAAGGGTATCGCGAGCCATTACATCCAAGAACTATCAGAAACCGAACAATCAGTGAAAAGAGTCAATATGTTCCCATTGGAAGTGGTTGTCCGCAATGTAGCCGCTGGAAGCTTCGCGAAACGTTTCGGCATGGAGGAAGGCATCGACTTGCCGTTCCCTGTTTTGGAATTCTACTACAAAGACGACGCGCTCAATGATCCTTTCATCAATGATGCCCACGTACAAGTTCTCGGAGCAGCGACTGAAGAAGAAGTTGCCGAAATCAAGCAGCAAGCGCTGAAGATCAATGCAGCCTTGATCGAGATGTTCAAGGCAATCGGCATCCGCCTGATCGATTTCAAAATCGAATTCGGCAAGACAGCTGAGGGAGAAATCATCCTGGCTGATGAAATTTCACCGGATACATGCCGCCTTTGGGATCTCGAAACGAATGAACATTTGGACAAAGACATCTACCGCCGTGACTTGGGAGATCTGATTCCGGTCTACGTGGAAGTGCTGGACCGCCTGAACAAAATGTAAGCCAACCGGAACAAAACCAACTAAAAAAAAACAAAAAATAAAAAAACAAAAGCGAGGAATTTGGACATGTATAAAGTAACCGTGTATGTAACGTATAAAGACTCAGTATTGGATCCGCAAGGGGAAGCCGTGAAGGGTGCCGTCCACCGTATGGGTTACCCGACGATCGAAGATATCCGCATCGGGAAATATTTCGAAATCCAAGTTTCCAAAGATGAAGAGAACGTTGAACAAGTCATCGAAGAGATCTGCGACAAATTGCTGGCGAACGTGGTCATGGAAACTTACCGTTATGAAATCCAGGAGGTTGAAGCTTAATGAAATTCGCTGTCATCGTTTTTCCTGGCTCGAACTGTGATTTAGATATGTATGCAGCCATCAAAGATATTCTTGGAGAAGATGCAGAGTATGTGCAACATTATGAAACAAGCCTTGAAGGTTTCGATGCTGTCCTATTGCCCGGCGGATTCACTTATGGCGACTACTTGCGTACTGGTGCGATTGCCCGCTTTGCGAACATCATGAGCGAAGTCGTCCGTTTCGCTGAAGAAGGCAAGCCTGTATTCGGCACTTGCAACGGATTCCAGATTTTGGCTGAAGCCGGCTTATTGCCTGGTGCTTTGCGCCGCAATGATACTTTGAAGTTCGTCTGCAAACCGCAGGATCTCAAAGTCGTGAATGCCGATACGCAATTCACTTCCCTCTATAAAGAAGACGAAATCATCTCTGTTCCGATCGCGCACGGTGAAGGAAACTACTTCTGCGATGAAGAGACTTTGGCTGACCTGAAAGCCAACAACCAAATCGTATTCACTTATGCCAACGGTAACCCGAATGGAAGCATCGAAGACATCGCTGGCATCATCAACAAAAAAGGCAACGTCCTCGGCATGATGCCTCACCCGGAGCGTGCTGTCGAAGCTTTGCTGGGATCGGCTGACGGTCTGCGCTTGTTCCAATCCATGGTTGAAAATTATAAGAAGGAGCTGAACAAATAATGGCATTTTTAGAACCAACGCCAGAACAAGTAAAAGAATCCAAAATTTATCGTGAATGGGGTCTGACAGACGAAGAGTACGGTACAATCTGCGATAAAATTTTGCATCGTTTGCCGAATTATACTGAAACTGGCCTGTTTGCCGTTATGTGGAGCGAACACTGTTCTTATAAAAATTCAAAACCAGTCCTGAGAAAATTCCCTACTACCGGCCCGCAAGTGTTGCAAGGACCTGGCGAAGGCGCTGGTATCGTGGATATCGGCGACGGCCAAGCTGTCGTTTTCAAAGCGGAAAGCCACAACCACCCATCAGCTGTCGAGCCTTATGAAGGTGCAGCTACCGGTGTCGGCGGAATCATCCGTGACATCTTCAGCATGGGCGCACGCCCGATTGCGATCCTGGACTCTTTGCGTTTCGGCGAATTGGACAATGAGCGTACGAAACACATCTTCGAAGAAGTCGTTGCCGGTATCAGCGGTTACGGCAACTGTATCGGTATTCCGACTGTCGGCGGGGAAACGGTCTTCGACCCTTGCTACAAAGGCAATCCGTTAGTCAACGCAATGTGCGTCGGCTTGATCGATCAAAAAGATATGCAAAAAGGCCAAGCTGCCGGAGTCGGCAACTCGATCATGTACGTGGGTGCAAAAACCGGCCGCGATGGCATCCATGGCGCTACTTTCGCTTCCGAAGAATTCAAGGAAGAGGAAGAAGCGCAGCGTTCAGCTGTCCAAGTGGGCGATCCGTTCATGGAAAAATTACTGATGGAAGCTTGTTTGGAATGCATTTATGACTACTCCGACGCTTTGATCGGTATCCAGGATATGGGTGCTGCCGGTTTGGTCTCTTCCAGCTCGGAAATGGCTTCAAAAGCAGGCAGCGGCTTGTTGTTGAACCTTGATGACGTTCCGCAGCGCGAAACAGAAATGACACCTTACGAAATGATGCTTTCCGAGTCACAGGAGCGTATGCTTTTGTGCATCAAGAAGGGCGAAGAGCAACGCATTGTCGACCTGTTCAAAAAATATGAATTGGATGCAGTCGTAATCGGTGAAGTTACCGATGATGGCATGTACCGTCTATCCCATGCAGGCAAAGTGGTGGCTGAACTTCCGGTTGACGCTTTGGCTGAAGATGCACCGGTCTACTACAAACCGACTGCAGTGCCTGCCCGCATCGCTGCATTCGCAGCTATGGAAGACTACAAACCTGTCTTCACATCGGCGCAGGACACCTTAGTGGCTTTATTGCAACAAGCGACTTTAGCTTCCAAGAAGAGCGTCTATGATACATATGATTCCATGGTCCGCACCAGCACGGTCGTAGGCCCAGGAAGCGATGCTGCAGTTGTCCGCGTCCGCGACACCAAAAAAGCGATCGCAATGACAACGGACTGCAACGGCCGTTACCTGTATTTGAACCCGGAAATCGGCGGACAGATTGCTGTCGCTGAAGCTGCCCGCAATATCGTTGCCAGCGGAGGGAAACCATTGGCGATCACAGACTGCTTGAACTACGGAAACCCTGATAAACCAGAAATTTTCTGGGAATTAAGCACTTCCGCGGACGGCATCTCTGAAGCTTGCCGCCAATTGGATACGCCTGTCATCTCAGGGAACGTTTCCCTTTACAACGAAACAGACGGTGTGGCCGTTTATCCGACACCGATGATCGGTATGGTCGGCTTGATCGAGGATCTTGCACACATCACAACGCAAGCCTTCAAAGCTGCAGGCGACCATATCATTCTGATCGGCGAAACCAAAGCTGATTTCAACGGTTCCGAACTGCAAAAAATGGAATTGGGCAAAATCGAAGGCAAATTGATGGACTTTGACTTGGCTGTCGAAAAAGAGAACCAAGCGAATGTGCTGAAAGCAATCAAAGCGGGTCTGATCGCAAGCGCGCATGACCTATCAGAAGGCGGCTTGGCTGTCGGCTTGATGGAGAGCGTCTTTGACACCGGTCTAGGCTTCGATGTGACGGTTGCTATGGATAAAACATTGCTGTTCAGCGAAACGCAATCACGCTTCATCCTGACCGTAAAACCTGAAAATGTTGCCGCTGTGGAAGCGATCTTCGGATCAGCTGCTGCGCAAATCGGAACCGTGACTGCTGCCGCTGTCGCAAAAATCGCTGCCGCGAACGAAACAATCACTTTGGATATTAAAGAAGTACAAACGAAATGGGAGGAGGCTATTCCATGCTTGCTGAAACAAAAAGCTTAAACGAAGAATGTGGCGTATTCGGCATTTGGGGAGACGACAATGCCAGCCAGTTGACTTACTTCGGTTTGCACAGCTTGCAGCACCGTGGACAAGAGGGTGCAGGGATAGTTTCATGTGATGAAGGAAAACTGTTGGTTCACCGTAATCTTGGTCTGATCAGCGAAGTGTTCAAGGACGAAGCGGATCTGCAAAGATTGACAGGGAACCGTGCCATCGGGCATGTGCGTTACTCGACTTCCGGACAGAACAGCATCGAGAATGTGCAGCCGTTTTTGTACCATTTCTATGATATGGACATCGCCATTTGCCACAACGGCAACTTGGTGAATGCCAAATCATTGCGACGCAATCTTGAGGAAAACGGCGCCATCTTCCATTCGACTTCGGATACGGAAGTTCTGATGCATCTGATCAGACGCAGCCAGAAAGACAGCCTGATCGAAAAGATCAAAGAGAGCCTGAATCAGGTTAAAGGCGGCTTCACTTATATCCTTTTGACCGAAGAGAAAATGTTCGGTGCCGTCGATCCGAATTCATTCCGTCCGCTTGTCATCGGCCAATTGCCGAATGGCGCGTATGTGATGGCCAGCGAAACGTGTGCCATCGATACGATCGGCGCGGATTTTGTCCGCAACGTCAACGCCGGCGAACTGGCGATCATTGACGACAACGGCTTGACAATCGAAAAATATACCGACGATACAACCATCTCCATCGCTGCGATGGAGTATATCTACTTCGCGCGTCCGGATTCCAATATTGCCGGCGTGAATGTGCATACTGCACGCAAGCGGATGGGAACGCGTTTGGCCATCGAAGCACCTGCAGTGACAGCCGATATCGTTATCGGTGTGCCCAACTCTTCCTTGTCCGCAGCGAGCGGATTTGCGGAAGAAAGCGGAACGCCTTACGAAATGGGCTTGATCAAGAACCAATATGTCGGACGTACGTTCATCCAACCGACGCAGGAACTGCGCGAATTGGGCGTAAAAATGAAGTTGTCCGCCGTAAAAGGGGTTGTCCAAGGCAAGAGCGTCGTCATGGTGGATGATTCCATCGTGCGCGGGACGACCAGCAAACGCATCGTGACGTTATTGAAAGAAGCGGGAGCCAAAGAAGTGCATGTCCGCATCTCTTCCCCACCTTTGATCTACCCGAGTTTTTACGGCATCGACATCAGCAAGTCAGCTGAACTGATCGCTGCTAAAATGACCGTTGATGAAATTTGTGCATACATCGGTGCGGACAGCTTGGCTTTCCTTAGCCAAGAGGGTCTGATCGATTCAATCGGTTTGAAATTTGATATGCCGTATTCAGGCTTATGCATGGACAGCTTCAACGGGGACTATCCTACTGGGCTATACGACTATGAAGCGGATTACGTGAACAATATGACAGCTATTCAAAAAGAGAATCTAAAGGGAGGGCAAGCTTGATGGAAAACGCATATGCAAAAGCGGGTGTGGATGTCACAGCCGGTTATGAAACAGTCAGCCGCATCAAGAAACACATCGACCGCACAAAACGTCCAGGCGTTTTTGGCGAAGTCGGCGGATTCGGCGGAAACTTTGACCTTTCTGAATTGAATTATAAAAAACCTGTACTTGTATCGGGTACGGACGGTGTCGGCACGAAGCTGATGCTGGCCATCGAAGCCGGAAAATTCGATACGATCGGGATCGATTGTGTCGCAATGTGCGTCAACGATGTCGTAGCGCAAGGCGCAGAACCTCTTTATTTCTTGGATTATGTAGCTGTCGGCAAAAACCGTCCGGAAAAATTGGAACAGATCGTTGCTGGCGTAGCTGAAGGCTGCGTCCAGGCCGGAGCTGCCCTGATCGGCGGAGAAACAGCTGAAATGCCCGATATGTACGATCCGGAAGATTTCGATCTGGCCGGATTTACGGTAGGCATTGCGGAAAAAGATGCTTTGTTGACACCTGCCTTGATCAAAGAAGGCGATGTGCTGGTTGGTTTGCCTTCATCAGGCATCCATTCGAACGGCTACTCCTTGGTGCGCAAAATCTTCTTCAAGGACAATGACTACAAATTGGCCGACAAGGTTGAAGGCATCGAAGACCAAGAATTGGGCGACGTTTTATTGACGCCTACAAGAATCTACGTGAATGCCCTGTTGCCGTTGATCAAAAAACAACTGCTGCATGGTGTTGCCCATATCACAGGCGGCGGCTTCGTCGAAAACGTACCGCGCATGCTTCCTGAGAGCGTCCAAGCGGAAATCAAATTAGGCAGCTGGCCTGTCTTGCCGATCTTCCAAGTGATGGAAAAAATCGGCAAGATTCCGGCTCTTGAAATGTACGAAATCTTCAACATGGGCATCGGTATGGTGCTGGCGGTCTCTCCTGAAAACTTGACGGAAGTGCTCGGCGTTCTAACCGAGAACGATGAAAAAGCCTACGTGATCGGATCCGTGGCTGCAAAAACATCAGAAAAAGAGGTTATCCTGAAAGAGGCTCAAGCATGAGGATAGCTGTCTTTGCTTCAGGAAACGGCTCGAATTTTCAAGCCATCGCCGAAGCCATCGCGTCAGGCGAAGTGGATGCGACGATCGCTTTCCTGTTCTGCGACAAGCCGAAAGCATATGCGATCGAGCGCGCCAAACAACACAATATCCCGGTGATTTCCTTTACGCCGAAAGGCTTCGCGGATCGGGTCGCCTACGAAAATGAAATTTTGAAGCATCTGGCTGAAGAAAATGTCGACTTGGTTGTCTTGGCCGGCTATATGCGGATTGTCGGACCGACTTTGCTATCGGCCTACGCCGACCGCATCGTCAATATCCACCCGTCCTTGCTGCCGGATTTCCCGGGTCGGCATGGCATCCAGGATGCCTTCGAAGCAGGCGTTCCGGAGACCGGCGTCACCGTCCATTTCGTCGATGAGGGGGTCGATACCGGCCCGATCATCGCCCAAGAAAAAGTGGCGATCCTTCCGGAGGATACGCTGGAGACTTTGGAGACCCGTATCCATCAAGTGGAGCACCGGATTTTCCCACAAGTGATCCAACAACTGGCACAAAAGAATAAAGGCTAAGAAAAGCTGAACGGGTTCGTTCAGCCCTGAAAGAAATTTAGGAAATCTGTCCACGCAACGTTCCCTACGGTCACCTTGTACTGGGGCTCTAAGGGATGAATCCCTAAGAGTCCCATGCAACTGAGCATCGTAGAGCGCAATAGGTACGATTTATCTAATTTCCGAAGGGCTAACCCGTGAAGCTAGCCATCATTATTAGGTGCATGAAACATTTTGCAAATGTGTGGAACACCTACGGTGATGCGCTTTTATGTTGAAAACAATTTTATAAATTCCTATAGCCTAACAAAATGGATGAGGACTCCGCGCTTGCGGAAGTCCTTCCTTTTGTTAAAACCGCATGAATCCATCATAAATTTAAGGAGTGACACACAGTGACAAGAGCATTGATCAGTGTTTCAGATAAAACAGGCGTAGTAGCGTTTGCGCAGGCATTAGCAGCAAAAGGAATCGAAATCATCTCAACTGGCGGAACGAAGAAGGCTTTGGAAGAGGCAGGCGTGCCGACTATTTCCGTAGAGGATGTAACCGGCTTTCCTGAAATGATGGACGGCCGCGTAAAAACGTTGCACCCACTGATCCATGGCGGACTTTTGGGCAGACGTGATCTTGCGGACCATATGCAAGCCATGAAAGAGCACAATATTGCACCGATCGATTTCGTTGTCGTCAACCTGTACCCATTCAAAGAAACCATCAGCAAAAACGATGTGACTTTGGCTGATGCCATCGAAAACATCGACATCGGCGGCCCAAGCATGCTCCGCAGCGCGGCTAAGAACTACGCGAGCGTAACTGTTTTGACCGATCCGATCGACTATGAAAAAGTCCTTGCCGAATTGGAAGCTGCCGGCGAAACGACTTTCGAAACACGCCAAGCTTTGGCTGCAAAAGTGTTCCGTCATACAGCCAGCTACGATGCTTTGATCGCCCAATACTTGACCAATGTGGTCGGCGAAACCGAACCTGAAAAATTGACAGTGACTTATGATCTGAAACAAAGCCTGCGTTACGGAGAAAACAGCCACCAAACAGCGACTTTCTACCAAGAACCATTGGCTGTACCGTTCTCGATCGCGAGCGCGGTCCAATTGCACGGAAAAGAATTGTCCTACAACAACATCAAAGATGCTGATGCAGCTATCCGTATCGCACGCGAATTCGACGAGCCCGCTGTAGTTGCCGTCAAGCATATGAATCCATGCGGCGTCGGTATCGCAGACGACATCGATGCAGCCTTCGATCGTTGCTATGCAGCTGATCCTGTCTCCATCTTCGGCGGCATCGTGGTTGCGAACCGTCCTTTGGATGTGGCGACTGCCGAAAAACTGAACAGCATGTTCCTGGAAATCGTTTTAGCGCCAAGCTATACGGAAGCGGCTTTAGCTATTTTGTCCAAGAAGAAAAACGTCCGCATCATGACTTTGGATTTCTCGGCTGCAAAAGCAGGCGGAAAAGAATTTGTCTCCGTATTGGGCGGGATGTTGGAACAGACGCAAGACATCAACACAGAAGACGTCCCTGCTAACTGGGAGGTCATGACCGAACGTCAACCGACTGAAGACGAAATGAAAGCAATGGATTTCGCTTGGAAAGTTGTGAAACACGTGAAGAGCAATGCCATCGTATTGGCAAACAGCAAACAGACAGTCGGCATCGGCGCAGGCCAGATGAACCGTGTCGGATCCGTAAAAATCGCAATCGAGCAAGCCGAAGCGGCCAACGCTATCGAAGGCGCTGTATTGGCGAGTGATGCCTTCTTCCCGATGAACGACAGCGTAGAGTATGCTGCCAAACACGGCATCAAAGCAATCGTTCAACCAGGCGGCAGTATCAAGGACCAAGATTCGATCGAAATGGCAAACAAATACGGCATCACGATGCTGAAAACAAGCGTAAGACACTTCAGACACTAAAAACAATAGATGGAAGCACTGTGGTCGCAAGCGACCAAGTGTATCATGTCTCTAAGCGATTAACATCGCAAGAGCCATGACAAAATCCGTTTAGACCCTGAGCACTAAGAGGACAAACGCAAAGCGGACGCTTTTTGTCCGTGTGCAGTTGACAGCTTAGGCACTCAAACGTCACAGTGCGACGTTTGAGGTCTTTAGCATTTTGAGTATCGAGGCTATTGACGCACTTTTTGCTAAGGATTCAGAACTCGATTAATAGGCAATATCAAGCTTCATATAAAAGGTTGGAGGATCTCAAAGATGAAACTTCTTGTAATCGGCAGTGGCGGACGCGAGCATGCCATCGCTAAAAAATTAATGCAAAGCCCGTTGGTGGAGACTGTTTACTGCGCCAAAGGCAACCCAGGGATGGCCCAGGACGGCATCACGTTAGTAGACATTGCGGAAAACGACCACCAAGGATTGATCCAATTCGTCAAAGACAACAACATCGCTTGGACTTTCGTCGGACCGGAAATCCCTTTGTTTGAAGGGGTTACGGATGCATTTGAAGCGGCTGGCCTGAAAGTCTTCGGACCCAGCAAAAAAGCGGCCGACTTGGAATGCTCCAAGCAATTCGCAAAAGACCTGATGAAAAAATACGGCATCCCGACTGCAGCCTATGAGACATTCGAAGACTATGAGGCAGCTGTTGCTTATGTGGAAGCCAATGGTGTTCCGATCGTCATCAAGGCGGACGGTCTGGCGGCCGGCAAAGGCGTCGTTGTCGCGATGACGATGACGGAGGCTCTGGATGCACTGAACGACATGCTCCTGCAAGGCAAATATGCAGCCGGCAAACCGAAAGTCGTCATCGAAGAGTACCTTGAAGGGGAAGAATTCTCGTTGTTCGCGCTGGCGAATGGTGCGAAGTATTACTATTCAGGCGTCGCACAGGACCACAAGCGGGCTTACGACGGCGACAAAGGACCGAATACGGGCGGCATGGGCGCTTATTCGCCTGTACCGCAAGTATCCGAAGCTATGATTCAAGAAGTGCTGGATACGGTCGTAAAACCGACTGTAGAGGCGATGGTTGCTGAAGGCATCCCATTCAAGGGAGTTGTCTATGCCGGCTTGATGATCACCGCCAAAGGGCTGCGCGTCATCGAATTCAATGCCCGTTTCGGCGATCCGGAAACACAGGTCATCATGAATCAGATGGCATCTGATTTGGCGCAAGTCATCGATGACATCCTGAACGGAAAAGATCCGGTCATCGAAATGTACACCGATCGTTACACTTTGGGTGTCGTTGTTGCCGCTGAAGGCTATCCGGAAGCGCCGATGAAAGATATCCCATTGCCTGATCTGGATAAGGAAAATGCGGATTGCATCGTCTATGCAGCAGGCGTGAAGGCTGGCGAACAAGGACTATTGTCAAACGGCGGTCGTATCCTGTTGATCGCTGGCCAAGGCGAAACGCTCCAAGCCGCGCAAGACAAAGCTTACCGTTACTTGAGTGCAAATCCGATCGCGCATACGTTCTATCGTTCCGATATCGGAGCAAAAGCGATCCGTTTTACCGAAAAATAGCAAGTGAGAGGGAGGCTTCGGGTCTCCCTCTTTGTATTTCTGTCCGGAAAAGTTATACTGAATCTGACAGAACTATCCATTTGAGGAGTGATCGATATGGTGAAAACATTGATTCACAGCGGAAAAGTCGGACTGGAAGGTTTGAAATGGGAAGACCGTGCGGAACAGCCGGCGGGACCTTTCGAGATCAAAATAAAGGTCAAAGTGGCGGGACTGAATCATCGCGACCTTTTTGCCTTGAGCCAAGTCCATGAGAAGCATCCGGTTGTCATCGGATCGGATGCTGCCGGTGTCGTTGTGGCTGTCGGAGCAGAGGTGACACGTTTCAAAATCGGTGATGAAGTGATGCTTTATCCCGGCAGTGGTTGGCGCAAGAACAGCGATACGGCACCGGAAAATTTCACGATCCTCGGGAGTTCGGAGCAGGGGGCGATGGCGGAGGAAATCGTTGTTTCCGAAGAGAATGCTGTCCATAAACCGGCCCATCTGTCTTGGGAAGAAGCCGGCGTGTTGTCTCTGTCCGCTTTGACAGCTTACCGGGCTTTGTTCACAAAAGGCGGCGTATCGGAAGGCATGAAAGTTCTGATCCCAGGCATCGGCGGCGGAGTAGCCAACTATCTGCTGCAATTCGCCAAGGCAGCTGAAGCTATGGTGTACGTCACTTCCCGTTCCCAAGAAAAATTGGGAATGGCGCTGCAGCACGGAGCCGAAAAAGGCTTGCTGCAAGATGAGGATTGGGTGGAAGCGATGGGCGGCGAAAAAGTGGATGTCGTCATCGAATCGGTCGGCGCGGCCACTTTCGACAAATCGCTGGATGCGGTGCGCAGAGGCGGCACCATCGTGACTTTCGGCTCATCGACGGGCGATCTGGTCACCTTCGATCTGCGGAAATTCTTTTACGGACAGTACACGCTGAAAGGTTCGACGATGGGGAGTTTTGAAGAATATGAAGCGATGATCCGTTTTGTTGAGGAACATGATCTCCATCCAGTGGTCGATGCCGTTTACCCGGCAGAGCAGTTCAAGGAGGCTTTCCAACGGCTGGAAAGTGCCGAACAGACAGGGAAAATCGCCCTGCAGATTGGCTGATCCGCAACAGCATCCTCCTGTTGGCGGGCGGAGCTTTGTATCTGATGATGAAATGAAAAAACATCCGTCAAATGCTTGCATTGCGCCCGCATTGCTTGTATAATCGGCTAGAAATCTATTTAAAGTAAGCTGAAAAGAATATCCAAAGTGAACTGCAGTCAAAGTGCTTTTCCTCCCGCTTGAACGAAGGGGAGGAGTGGGCGCTTTTTTTGTACGCTGAAGTACGCTGAAATGACCGAGAAAGGATGAAAATGAATGATTACAAATGAATTTGATACCATCGCCGCCATTTCGACGCCGCCAGGAGAAGGGGCCATCGGAATCGTGCGTTTGAGCGGAGATCAGGCAATCCAGATAGCCGATGCCTTATACCGATCCGGTACGAAGCACTTGGCTGATGTCGCCACACACACTATCAATTACGGCCACCTTTATGATCCGCGCACAGGCGACATGATTGACGAGGTCATGGTGTCCGTCATGCACGGACCGAAGACATTCACCCGCGAAGATGTCGTGGAAATCAACTGCCACGGCGGTGTCGTGAGCGTCAACCGGATTCTGCAGACGATTCTCCAGAACGGCGCCCGCATGGCGGAGCCCGGGGAATTCACAAAGCGTGCTTTCCTGAACGGCCGAATCGATTTGTCGCAGGCCGAAGCGGTCATGGACTTGATCCGTGCCAAGACCGATCGCGCGATGAATGTGGCTCTACATCAGTTGGACGGCAAATTGTCCGGTATGATCCGGGATATCCGTCAGATCATCCTGAACACCTTGGCTGAAGTCGAAGTGAACATCGACTACCCGGAATACGATGACGTCGAGGAAGTGACGACGAAGCTCTTGAAGGAACGCACCATTGAAGTGCGCGGACACATCCAGCACTTGTTGGATACCGCCAAGCAAGGGAAGATCCTGCGCGAAGGTCTTCAGACAGCCATCATCGGCCGCCCGAACGTAGGCAAATCCAGTTTGCTGAACCGCCTGTTGCGTGAAGAGAAAGCCATCGTGACCGACATCGCCGGCACAACCCGCGATACGATCGAGGAATACGTGAACGTCAGAGGCGTTCCATTGAAGCTGATCGACACGGCGGGCATCCGCGAAACGGATGATGTCGTGGAAAAGATCGGAGTAGAACGCAGCCGGAAAGCCTTGGCCGAAGCCGATCTGATTCTTCTGTTGATCAACCAGAATGAAGGGCTGACGGAAGAGGACAAACAGCTTCTGGAAGACACGAAGGACATGAACCGCATCATCCTTATGAACAAAATGGATCTGGAAGCCAAAATGACAACCGATGAGTTGGAACCTTGGAGCGATCCTGAAAGAATCATCGAAACATCGATGCTGAGCGAAACCGGCCTGGACCAACTGGAAAACCAGATTACGAAGATGTTCTTCTCCGGGGAAACCGGTGAGACGGATGCAACCTATGTATCCAATGTCCGCCATATCGCGCTCTTGAACGATGCGATGGATTCGCTGGATGAAGTGCTGAGCGGCATCGCATCAGGCATGCCGATCGACCTCGTCCAGATCGACTTCACCCGTTGCTGGGACCTGCTCGGAGAAATCACCGGCGATAGCGTCCAGGACGAACTCCTCACCCAACTATTTACACAGTTCTGTTTAGGGAAATAACAGTGTGTGATGAATCCTGAGCTCAGAGTTTGAGCACTAACGAGGTTCAGGACTAAGCAGCCCGGTTTTGGCTGCGTGGGCCTGAACAGCGTTAGGCGGAGAACTCTAGGATTCAGAACCGTTCTAAAAGGATTCAGAGTTCAACTAAAACGATAAGAACAAATAGATAGCATAAATGAAAGGAATGGAAAAATGAACAGATTTGAAGCTGGAAGTTTTGATGTGATTGTTGTAGGAGCCGGACATGCCGGATCCGAAGCGGCGCTTGCCGCTGCGCGTATGGGGTGCAGCACGATGCTGGTCACCATCGATTTGAACATGGTCGCCTTTATGCCCTGCAATCCATCCATCGGCGGACCTGCGAAAGGTGTCGTCGTAAGAGAAATTGATGCATTAGGCGGCGAGATGGGACGAAACATCGACAAGACGTATATCCAAATGCGCATGCTGAACACAGGGAAAGGCCCTGCAGTCCAAGCATTGCGCGCACAAGCGGATAAGGATGACTATGCCCACCATATGAAGCATACCATCGAAAAACAGGAGAACCTGCTGTTGAAGCAAGCCATCGTTGAGGAACTGATCGTAGAAGACGGTGAAGTCAAAGGGGTAGTGACGCATACAGGCGCCGTTTACCGCGCTGGGGCTGTCGTCATCACAGCCGGAACCTCTTCCCGAGGCAAAATCATCATCGGGGACTTGGCTTATTCATCCGGACCGAACAACTCGCAGCCTTCCATCAAGTTATCCGAAAATCTGCTTGATCTGGGATTTGAATTGGCGCGCTTCAAGACCGGAACGCCGCCGCGGGTGATGGCTTCGAGCATCGATTATTCCAAAACCGAGGAACAGCCTGGTGACGTTGAGCCGAATCATTTCAGCTTCCTTTCCAAAGATGAAGACTATCTGAAAGATCAATTATCCTGCTGGCTGACGTATACGAGCCCGGAAAGCCATGAAATCATCCGCGACAATCTCCACCGCGCGCCGATGTTCACGGGTATCGTGGAAGGTGTAGGGGCGCGTTATTGCCCATCAATCGAAGACAAAATCGTCCGTTTCAGCGACAAGCCGCGCCATCAGCTCTTCCTTGAGCCGGAAGGCCGCGAAAACGAAGAAGTCTATGTGCAAGGCTTGTCCACCTCATTGCCGGAAGATGTTCAGCTTGATCTGATCCGTTCCGTTCCGGGGATGGAAAATGCCCAAATGATGCGGACAGGCTATGCCATCGAATACGATGTCGTAAAACCGCATCAGTTGCGCCTTTCCTTGGAGACAAAATTGGTGAAGAACTTATTCACTGCCGGTCAAACGAACGGTACGTCCGGTTATGAAGAAGCTGCCGGACAAGGCATCATCGCCGGCATCAATGCCGCACTGGCTGTGCAAGGCAAAGAACCTTTCATCCTGAAGCGCAGCGATGGCTATATCGGCGTCATGATCGATGATTTGGTCACAAAAGGGACGATGGAGCCTTATCGCTTGCTGACTTCGCGCGCTGAGTACCGTCTGTTGCTTCGCCATGATAACGCCGACTTCCGCTTGACCGAAATGAGCCGTGAAATCGGTTTGGTGACGGAAGAACGCTACGCCTCATTCCTTGAGAAAAAACAGGCTGTCGAAAAGGAAATCGCCCGCCTCGAAAGTACGCGCCTGAAACCGACTGAAGAGCTGCAGGCTTTCCTTGCGGAACAAAATTCCGCTCCGCTGAAGGATGGCATTCTGTTTGCGGATATTTTGAAGCGTCCAGAACTGAAATATGAAGGTCTGATCGCTTTTGCTCCGCTTGAAGAAGCTTTGCCGAAAGAGGTCATCAAGCAAGTAGAAGTGCAGATCAAATATGCCGGCTACATCAAGAAAGCAGTCGAAAAAGTGGACAAGCTGAAGAAGATGGAAGAAAAACGCATCCCTGTGAACATCGATTACGATGCAATCAACGGAATCGCCAATGAAGCCAAACAAAATCTGAAGAAGATCCAACCGGAAACAATTGCCCAAGCAAGCCGGATCAGCGGCGTCAATCCAGCCGATATTTCCGTATTGATGGTCTACGTGACCCAAGGGAAAATCGCCAAAGTTTCAGAGTAAAATTAAAGAAGCAGAACGCCTATTAATATGGGCGTTCTGCTTCTTTTTTTGCTCTAATCTAAAAAAGGATAGACTAACCATTCTCTCTTTTCTGAATATGTTTTGCAATGAATAGGTAGTTGTAAAAAGCAAGAGTGATCAAAATGATTAACATGATAAAATATCCATATTTCACTCCTGAAAAAAATGCTAATCCCTGGGTAACAGCAGGTGCCAACAAAAGTGCTGCCAGAAAGATGAGTTCCAGTTCCAACAAAATCAGGATGCTCAGGCCATTGGATTTGAGTGAAAAAACATAGGTAAAGATAATTAAAAAAATCAAAATCAACATCAGAAGATTATCCGAAAGGAAGCGAAAACCCGTTACAGGCAGAACCGTGAATGTTTCTGAATCTGGAACCAGAATCCAAGGCATAAACAGAGTGCTTAACAAAACTAAATACATAACGGAAATGACATTATTTTTAAGAAAATTCATTCCAATCAGCCCCTCATCTCTAAATTAGTCTACAAAGAAAGAAATATACTTCCACAATGCTTTTTTATTAGTGTGCTACCCGTTACTTCTAATGACTTGTGTTGATTGTATCACAATTATATTCATGTGAAATATATATGCTGATGTTTATTTGGTATATTTTTATGCAAAATAATCTCATAACGGCGTTTACAGTTTTTTTTTCCCTCAATGAACTATCAAAAAAGTGAAATTGCCGCATAAAAAATTATAGTATAATGGAGCTTGAGCTTTAGAGGCGCAAACAGAGCAAGTGTCTTTGGGAGCCGAATCAACAAGGATAGGAGGCACAGCAGATGCGTTATCATCATGAAATCATCGAATCGGATCCGGAACTCCCCGTGTTCTACATTTTTCACAACGAGCGGAAGGATTCCGGCGTCCTTGCCCATTGGCACAAATCACTGGAAATCAGCTATACGATGTCCGGAAAAATCAGTGAATTCACGATCGGTGGGATCGTCCACGAAACGAATGCCGGAGACATCCTGGTCATCAATTCAAATGAAGTCCATTCCATCTGGGACGAGCATAATCAGACGAAAGCTTTGTCGCTCATTTTCCCGTATGCCTTCATCAAATCCGAGATACCCGATTACGACAACAAAAGCTTCCGCCTGACGAACCGGCTTGCCTATTCGGATCTGCAAAGAGAGAAACTGGCTGAACTGCGTGGCTTGTTGGACCGGTACTTTGTCGTAATGGAAAGCGACGGCGCCGAAAAAGCCAGACTTTTACTGAAAGGGATGTTGTATCAGATCCTCTTTCTTTTGGACACGCACTTTTCTGTCCCGAAAACAGATCAGAACAGAGGCAGCTCCTCGTTGCCGCTGATATCGGCTATAACGGAACACATCGATGAGAATCTGGAAAAGGATCTGGCGCTGGATCAATTGGCCGTGGCTTTCCATCTCTCCTATACGCATCTGTGCAGGTTGTTCAAAAAGGAAACCGGCAGCACGATCCACAGCTATATTGTCGAACAGCGGCTCAACCAAGCCGTGAAACTGCTGATGTTCACGGATAAAAACATCCGTTACATCGTGGATGCTTGCGGCTTTCCGAATCAGAAATCCTTTTCTGCAGCCTTCAAAAACAAATATGGCCTGACGCCGAAGCGCTACCGCGACGAGAACAAGGCATAATCCGCCCATAATTTGGGTACAAATCGCCCCTATTTTTTTTGGAAATTCCCTAAAATAGCAAATAGGGAAAGCGCTACCCATTTAGCCTAGGATGGAATGAAACCGTTTTACGGCAGGGGTGGGGTATTGCCTGTTTGGATGGACAAAAGGGATATGGAGGGATTAGGGAATGAGACGTAAGACATTCAGCACTATTTTTACATTAGGGATAACGGCAGGTTTGCTTGCCGGTTGCGGTTCCGGAGAATCGGTGGATCAACAGGATTCAGACCAGCAAGAAGGCGTGCAATCAGCCGATGCCTATGCTGGCGTCGTGAAGACCAGCATCTATGTGAAGGGATATGAAGGAGGACCGGGCGTACCGAAGCTCATCATCGAACTGGAGGATGCGGTCGACAGTGTCGATCCTAGCGGCTGGCAGGTCATGACGGCCGGATCGGAACGCACGGTGACGGACGTCTATACATCCGATGAAAACGGGAACCCGCAGGAGAATTCAAACTTCATCGCGATCGATATGGAGACCGGTTTTAATGATGAAACCTTCAGTGTGATCGGATCCCCGTTCACCTACAATACGACGACATCGATGAATGAGTGGTCTCCAGCTTATGAGGTCGCAATCGCTGCTCCTTCCGTCACGATCGAGGATGAAACCTACTCTTTGAGCATCACGGAGGATGCCGTGAACAACCGCATCTCCCCGGATACGGATTTGTTCACCGCCAGAGGAACTTTCAGCGGCACCTACGTGAATCCGATGACGGATCAAGAAGAGGAATTGACGCTTTCGATAGCTGCCTATGAACCGGAAGAACTTGCCGAAGGGGAAGCGAACCCGTTGGTCATCTGGCTGCACGGTCAAGGTGAAGGCGGAACAGATCCCGACATCGCAATCCTTGGAAATGAAGTATCGGCGTTGGCAAAAGAGGAGATCCAGTCCTATTTCAAAACTGACGACGTGACCGGAGCTTACGTGTTGGCTGTCCAAGCGCCTACCTATTGGATGGACGAAGGGGACGGAACGAACGGCAACGGCAGCGGCATCTCCAGATACACCGAAATCTTGATGGATACCATCAATGATTATGTAGCTGCGCATCCGGATGTCGATACCGATCGCATCTATTTGGGAGGCTGCTCGAACGGCGGCTACATGACCATGAATATGGTCATCCAATACCCGGAATATTTTGCTGCGGCTTATCCGGTCTGCGAGGCGTATGCTTACTATGAATACGAGCGCAACAGCGATGGCACGTACGTGAAAACGAATGATGAAGCTACCGGAACATCAAGTTTTGTGAAGACCGAGCAAGTTTGGTTCACAGCAGAAAAAATCCAGGCGATCAAAGACTTGCCTATTTGGCTTGTCCAATCCGCGGATGATTCGGTTGTCATCCCTGCGAATTACATGCTGCCTACTTACCAGGCGCTCATCCAGGCCGGAGCGGAAAACACTTGGATGTCCTACTACGAAACAGTCGAAGGAACGGACAGCCCGGGCACTACTTACCTAGGCCACTTCTCCTGGATCTACTTGTTCAATAACCAGGTGACAGGCGTCCAGGATAAGGAAGCGATCGCGGCTGCTGCCGACACTGAAACATTCGGATCAGAACCAAGCAACGCTGCCGGCGGAGGAACAGCTGCAGCGACAGTCGGTGAAACCACTTATACAAATATTTTCGAGTGGCTGAATGCGCAATCAAGATAAAAAGAATCAGCAAAAATGATTCTTGAGTAAGGCTGGCGCTTATGTTAAGATAGTTACAAAATTACATACGAAAAAGGGAGCTTGTGTCAGCAGGCTGAGAGGAAGTAATCAACTTCGACCGATTACCTGATTTGGATAATGCCAACGTAGGGAAATAACATTGAATGATTGTATTCAGCGGGAAATGCCTATCCGGACATTTCTCGCTTTTTTTGTCGCAAAAAAACTATTTGGAGGTACCTCATGTTCAAAACGTTATTCGAAAATGTCCAGCAACAGACGCCGCTGGTCCACTGCATCACCAATTACGTCACCGTCAATGATGTCGCTAATGCCCTCTTGGCTGCCGGTGGGTCGCCGATCATGGCGGATGCCCCCGAGGAAGTCGCGGACATCACAAGCATCTGCACCGCCCTGAATCTGAATATCGGCACCTTGAACAGCCGAGCCGTGGAGTCGATGCTGCTGGCAGGGCGCCAAGCCAATGCGCTCGCCCATCCCGTTGTTTTGGATCCGGTCGGTGCGGGAGCATCCCCCTTTCAGGACTGAAACGACATTCAACTTGCTGGAAGACATTGCCTTCACCGTGATCAAAGGGAACATTTCGGAAATGAAAACGATCCATTCCGGCAGCGGCACGACGAAAGGCGTCGATGCAGACATCAGCGATGCCGTGACCGAGGAGACGCTCGAGGCAACGGTCGCTTTCGCCAAACGCTTGGCCGACCGCAATGAGACGGTCATTGCGATCACCGGCGCAATCGATATCGTTGCGGACCGGGACAAAGCCTACATCATCCGCAACGGACATCCGCAGATGGCGAAGGTGTCCGGAACTGGGTGCATGCTGTCGGCATTGATCGCCGCCTATTGCGGAGCCAACTCGGAGCAGTTGCTGGATGCTACCGCGGCAGCGGTATGCCTGATGGGAGTCAGCGGCGAGCTGGCTTATGAAAGGATGATCCGCAATGGGGCAGGGACTTCATCCTATCGCAGCTACCTCATCGATGAAATCAGCAAGATGTCGGCCAAAAAACTGGAAGGAGGCGCTAAAATTGAGAATAGATAAGAACGATTTGCTGCTTTATGCGGTTACCGATCGCCAATGGCTGGGGGAAGCATCCTTGGCGGAACAGCTTGAAGAAGCCATCCAGGCGGGCGTTACTGTCGTGCAATTGCGCGAGAAGGAACTGGATTTTGATGCCTTTGTATCCCTTGGCAAGGAACTGCAGGCTGTGGCCAAACGCCACCGCATTCCCTTCATCATCAATGATGCGGTCGATGTGGCCTGGGCATTGGACGCGGACGGTGTACATGTGGGGCAGAGCGATATGCAGGCGGGAGATGTCCGCAGCCGGATCGGCGAGGGGAAAATCCTGGGTGTTTCTGCCCATTCCGTCGAAGAGGCGCTGGCAGCCGAACGGAACGGGGCCGATTATCTGGGCGTCGGTGCCATCTACGGTACAGCAACGAAGCCGGATGCCAATACGCTATCGATCGAGACGCTGCAGCAGATCTGCCAGGCGGTGAGCATACCCGTTGTGGGGATCGGAGGCATTGCTGAAGGGAATATCCTCAATCTGAACGGCAGCGGCATCGACGGGGTTGCCGTCGTATCCGCCATCTTTGCGCAGCCGGATATAACCGCGGCTGTGAAGAGACTGCGCCCGTTAGCCGAAGCGATGGTGCAACCATGAAACTGGAAGCAGTCATCTTCGATCTGGACGGGACGTTGCTGGATTCCATGCCGATTTGGCAAGGATTGGGAGAAAAGTATTTGCTTCAGAAAAAGCTGCAGCCGGCTCCTGGCTTGCAGGATGCCTTGAAGACGATGAGCCTCACGCAAGCTGCACAACAATTTCGTGCAGCATACGGATTGCATGAAACCGAAGCGACGATCCTTACGGAAATCGAGATGCTGATTGCGGATCTTTACCGTCATGAAGTCCCGCTTAAAGCCGGCGCCGCGGAATATCTGCAGACCTTGCAGGAGCAGAATGTGAAAATGTGCATCGCCACCGCGACCGAAAGAAATTTAGCCGAGAGCGCCTTGGAACGTTTGGGCATCCGGGACTATTTCAGCACTATCCTGACCAGCAGTGAAGTAAAGACGGGCAAAGACAATCCGCTCATTTATCAGCGGGCGTTCGAACATCTCGGGGCTCCCCTCACGAAGACCGTCATCTTTGAGGATGCCCTGCACGCCATCGAAACGGCAACGGCAGCCGGTTTTCGGGTAGTCGGCGTCTATGATGAGACGGCGGCACAGGATAGGGAGCGCATCGAAGCGTTGACGGAGAAGTACATCTATTCATTTTCGGATTGGAAAGGATGATAAAAACATGAAAACAGTATTGACGATCGCCGGGTCGGACAGTAGCGGCGGAGCGGGCATCCAAGCGGACCTGAAGACGATGATGGCGCATAAAGTCTATGGGATGAGCGTGATTACAGCGCTGACGGCACAGAACACAACAGGCGTGGCCGGAATCATGGAAGTGACACCCGAATTTGTGGCGCAACAGCTGGATTGCGTCTTCAAGGATATCCGGCCGGATGCGGTGAAGATCGGCATGGTGTCGAACGCCGCAATCATCAAAGTCATTGCGGAGAAGCTGTTCGAATACAAAGCGGAAAATATCGTCGTGGACCCGGTCATGGTGGCCACAAGCGGCAGCAGCCTGATGCAGGACGATGCCAGCCAAGCTTTGCGGACGCTGCTGTTGCCGTTGGCTGATGTGATCACCCCGAATGTGCCGGAAGGAGAGGCATTGAGCGGTGTCAAAATCGAGAGGAAGGCGGATATGCTGGCTGCGGCGGAGCGCATCGCTTCAGCAGCGGGGACTAGCGTGCTCCTGAAAGGCGGCCATCTCAAGGACAGCGCCGACGATCTGCTCTTTATGGACGGGAAAGTTAGTTGGTTCGAGTCGGAACGGATCAAAAACTCGAATACGCATGGCACCGGCTGTACGCTTTCCTCGGCCATCGCCGCGAATCTGGCTTTAGGTCACGGAATGGAAGCGAGTATCCGCCAAGCCAAAGCCTACATCACCGGCGCACTGCGTGACGGACTGGATCTGGGCAAGGGCAGCGGCCCGCTCAATCACGCTTACCGCATCAACTAAAAAAGAAAACAGGCGCGAGCGCGCTTGTTTTCTTTTTTAGGCTTTAGGTTTGCGGTTGTAGCCGCGTTCCCCGAAAGGTTGCTTGTCGCTCAGCCATTTTCCCTCCAGTTGTCCCAAGGCCTTCTTCTCGTTGAAGGAAGGGTCCTCGCTCTTTTCTAGCACTTCCAAAATCGTAAAGGTGAAGGCTTCCTGCCCGAATTGGTTCCAATCGGCTTGGAGTTCCTTATTGTTGTTCGCCCCCATGTTCAAAATATGTTTCATGCCGTTCAAGGTCTTCAGGTTCGGGGTTTTGCCGATGAAAATCTTTTGATTTTCCGTGTTCTTTACTTCGTAGATACCGGCTTCAACCGGGACCGCTTCAAATTGGCGTCGCAGTTCTTTTTTCTGTGCCATTTCGCTTCCAACTCCCTTTCTGGATTTACTCAAAAGCATACGCAAATTTTGATATTCCGTCAATTACCCCTGTCCACAGATGGAGACCACAACGGGTAAGCATTGGAGGTTCAAAATCAGTACGTTTATAATTATCTTTCCTTCTAATGTTCGTGAATATCTGGTTTTATAGGGTTAAAAATAGGTATTTCTTTCCAAATTCTAAATAAAACCTCATTATTCTGTCGTTTTTGTTTGTTATAATTTTGATTATAGTGAACATTCAGAATTTTTGAGCGTCTGCGTTGAAAGTAGAGGTCACCTCTATGGTCCGCATCCGGTTCATATTTGCGATCGAAGGGAAGATGGAAGATGGGATTACTATTATTCGATTTTGACGGTACATTGGCAGAAACATGCAAAATTAGCGAAATGGCTACAATGGATACATTTGAACATTTCGGCTATCCCGCTCCAACCCCTGAGCAACTGCGTGAGGATAGAGGAAAGCCCCATTTTGTGAAGTTTACCGGCTATCTAAAGCAATATGCTCTATCTCCGGTCGAGCTGGATAAGCTGATGGAAGTTTTTTGGGACAAATATGAGAAGTATGAAAATATGCTGTTGGAACCATACGATCTGTCGCGGGAGTCCTTGATGGAGCTGAAAGGGAACGGACATCATCTGGGCGTGATTTCCAACAAAGCAACCAAGGCTTTGTTGCGCAGCCTTGCTGCAGTGGATCTGTTGGACCTGATGGAAGTGGTCATCGGATTGGATAACATGAATCAACACAAACCGAATCCGGAAGGCATCTTCACCGCTTGCGAGAAAGTCCCGATGGCGAAAGAAGAGACCGTGATGATCGGTGATACCATTTATGATATGCAGATGGGGAAAATGGCAGGCGTTAAGACCGTCGGCATCACTTGGGGGGGAAGTTCCGCCCAAACCTTGCGTACTGAAAATCCGAATCGCATCGCCAATTCCTTCGTTGAACTGGAAATCATTCTTACAAGCCTGCTTGATGCTTAAATAGATTGGAAAAAGCCGTTGTCCTTTATTCTGGACAGCGGCTTTAAAGTTGATTTAGCCCTTGTACAGACTGCACTTTCAGGATAAAGTAGAGAGGTAGAAAAACACACCAAGCCAACGATGAAAGGAAACAATATGAATCCAGAACAATTTGCCCAAGCCCTTGCCGAAAAGGGGATCCTTTTGAATGAAACGCAACTCGAACAATACGCAACTTATTTGCACCTGTTGCGCGAGTGGAATGAGAAAATCAACCTGACCGCCATCACTGAGCCGGATGAAGTCTATCTGAAGCATTTCTATGACTCCATTTCGCTGGGCTTCCATATGGATTTTACCCAAGCGGAAGTCACCCTTTGTGATGTCGGCGCCGGTGCCGGTTTTCCGAGTATCCCGCTCAAAATTGCTTTCCCGAAATTGCAGGTGACGATCGTGGACTCGTTGAACAAACGGATCACTTTCCTGGAGACTTTGGTTTCCGAATTAGGTTTGACGGGGGTGTCCTGCTTCCATGACCGTGCGGAGACTTTCGGACAGAACAAGAAATTCCGTGCCCAATTTGATGTGGTGACGGCACGTGCGGTTGCAAGACTGAGTGTCTTGAGCGAACTGTGTCTGCCTTTGGTCAAAAAAGGTGGCACTTTCGTCGCGATGAAAGCAGCCAGCACGGAAGAAGAGCTTCGCGATGCAGATCGCGCCATCGCAACACTGGGCGGCAAAATCGAAGAGGATATTTTCTTTGAACTGCCGAATGATGCAGGCGAACGCCATATCGTAAAAATCAAGAAAACGAAAGAAACACCCAAAACCTACCCGAGAAAAGCCGGGACACCGAATAAGAATCCGTTGTAAACCGGAAAAGGAACGGCCCGGCCACCTGTTGATCTGCAGGATGGCCGGGTCGTTTTTAGTGGGAAGGACGATCTTGAATTGATTTTCCCGCAGAGACTTTATCTATCCTATATTTTTCTGAACTTTTTTGTTACAATAGTCTGGTAAAGTTATAGCCTTTTTTATAAATAGACATATTGAGCGATAAATGATGATTCATTTTGAAGAAATGCGTAGGAGAAAAGGCGCAGGTATCGTTTTTTCTCTTTTTTTAGGCAAAAAAGTAGAACGGCGGCACAGTAGCTTCAAATGAAAGACAGAAAGTGGAGGAGAACAGATGGCACGGATTATTGCAGTCGCAAATCAGAAAGGCGGCGTCGGAAAAACGACGACTACCGTCAATTTAGCAGCGTCTTTGGCCTACTTAGGCAAGAAAGTGTTATTGATAGATAGTGATGCCCAAGGGAACGCCACGAGCGGACTAGGTATTTCAAAAGCGGATGTTGAAAAAGATATATATGATGTATTAGTGAACCAAGAGCCTATCGCGAACGTCATCAGAGAATCCTCACGGGAAAATTTATGGGTCGTACCGGCAACCATCCAATTGGCAGGCGCCGAAATCGAGTTGACGAATCAGCCGCATCGTGAAGCGCGCCTTTATGAGGCAGTGCAGTCATTGCGTGAGGAATACGACTTCATTTTTATTGATTGCCCGCCCTCACTGGGACATTTGACGATCAATGCCTTCACCGCCAGTGATTCGGTTTTGATTCCGGTTCAGTGCGAATACTATGCTTTGGAAGGGTTGAGTCAACTGTTGAACACCTTCCGCTTGGTTCAGAAGCATTTCAATAAGGATCTGAAATTGGAAGGGGTATTGTTGACGATGCTGGACGCTCGGACAAACCTCGGCTTTGAGGTCGTGGATGAGGTCAAAAAGTATTTCAAAGAGAAAGTATACAAGACAATCATTCCGCGCAATGTCCGTTTATCGGAAGCGCCAAGCTATGGACAATCAATCGTTGACTATGATATCCGTTCAAAAGGAGCGGAAGTTTATCTTGAGTTGGCAAAGGAAGTGTTAGCAGATGGCGAATAAAAACAGCAAAGGGCTAGGACGCGGCATCGACGCGCTCTTCAGCAACTTTGAAGATATCGAAAAAATCGATGAAAAGACAGAGAAGGTACAGGAGATCCCTTTAGATGAGATCCGTCCCAATCCTTATCAGCCACGAAAAACCTTTGATGATTCGACTTTGCGGGAATTAGCTGACTCGATCATGCTGAACGGTGTCATCCAGCCGGTCATCCTGCGCCAATCCAGTGTGAAGGGTTATGAAATCATTGCAGGCGAACGCCGCGTCCGCGCGTCCCGTTTGGCCGGCAAAACAACAATCCCGGCAATCGTCCGTGAATTTGACGAAACAGCCATGATCGAAGTCGCCATTCTGGAAAATCTGCAGCGGGAAGATTTGACTCCGCTGGAAGAGGCAGAAGGCTACCAAACCTTGATGAACAAGCTGAATCTTACGCAAGTGGATGTCGCCCAACGGTTAGGCAAGAGCCGCCCGTACATCGCCAACCATCTGCGCTTGTTGAATCTGCCTCAGGACGTCAAGGGGATGCTGCAAGAGGGAGTGATCTCTATGGGGCAAGCCCGTACGCTTTTGGGTTTGAACGATGAATCGTTGATCAGCGAACTGGCAAAACGAGCTGCCGAAGAAGGCATCACGGTCCGACACTTGGAATTGTTGGTTCAACAATTGAATAATCCCGGTGATGTCGCCAAAAAGAAAAATAAAAAGAAAAAAGAAACGAAGCCGGTATACATCAAAGAGAGTGAAGAACGTTTGATGGACAAATTCGGGACATCCGTACAAATATCCAGTAAGGGTGAAAAAGGCAAAATCGAGATCGAATACCTTTCTCCAGCCGACCTGACCCGGATTTTGGATATCCTGCAAATTTCGCTGGACGATTAAGAATAGACGAAGACATCAGAAAGAGGTGCATTTGGCCTTGGTACAACAAGATTATGGATTGCATGATGTGGTCGAAATGAAAAAACCGCATCCTTGCAAAAGCAACTCATGGGAAATCATCCGAATGGGTATGGACATCCGCATCAAATGCCTGAAATGTGGGCAGATGGTCATGATGCCGCGCCGCGAATTCGAGAAAAAAATGAAAAAAGTACTGACTAAGGCAGAAGAAACTGTCGAATAGGTCTTTGAACGAACAAATGAAAAGCAATATAAGTGGAAAGAGTGTGAAGAAATGTCATTAACAGCAGGAATCGTAGGGTTACCGAACGTCGGGAAATCCACTTTATTCAACGCCATCACCAAAGCGGGAGTGGAAGCCGCAAACTATCCATTCGCAACGATCGACCCCAATGTTGGAGTAGTCGAAGTTCCCGATGAACGTTTGAATAAATTAACAGAATTAGTGAAACCTAAAAAAACCGTCCCGACAACTTTTGAATTTACGGATATCGCCGGCATCGTAAAAGGCGCCAGCAAAGGGGAAGGTTTGGGGAATAAATTTTTGGCCAACATCCGCCAAGTGGATGCTATCTGTCATGTTGTCCGTTGTTTCCAAGACGATAACATCACGCACGTAAGCGGTAAAGTGGATCCCTTGGATGACGTCGAAACCATCAACCTGGAACTGATTTTTGCCGACTTGGAGTCCATCGAGAAACGCTATACACGCATCAGCAAAATTGCCCGCACAAAAGACAAAGATGCTGTGCGCGAACTGGAAATCCTGGAAAAAATCAAGACGACTTTGGAAGAAGGCAAATCCGCGCGTACGATTGAATTCACACCCGAAGAAGAACCGCTTGTGAAGAGCTTATTCCTTTTGACGACAAAGCCTGTTCTGTATGTCGCAAACATCTCCGAAGAGGACGTAATAGCCGGCGGAGACAATGAAATGGTTCAAGCTGTCCGTGATTTTGCGGCGACAGAAGGCGCGGAGGTCGTTACCGTTTGCGCCCGAATCGAAGAAGAAGTGGCTGAACTGGATGACGAAGAAAAAGCTGAATTCCTGGCGGAGTTGGGCATCAAAGAATCCGGATTGGATCAACTGATCCGTAAAGCTTACACGTTGCTTGGTCTGGGAACATATTTTACGGCAGGCGAAAAAGAAGTTCGTGCCTGGACCTTCAGACTAGGGATGAAAGCACCACAAACGGCAGGAATCATCCATACCGACTTTGAGCGCGGCTTCATTCGTGCCGAAACAGTTTCCTACGCTGACCTGTTGGCTTACGGCAGCATGCAAGCCGCCAAAGAAGCAGGGAAAGTCAGACTAGAAGGAAAAGACTACGTAGTCCAAGACGGCGACGTAATGGAATTCAGGTTTAACGTATAAGAGTGTGATGAATCCTGAGCTCAGAGTTTGAGCACTAACGCTGTTCAGGACCAAGCAGCCCGGTTTTGGCTGAGTGGGCCTGAACAGCGTTAGGCGGAGAACTCTAGGATTCAGAACCGTTCTATAACAGGATGTGATGATTCGCGTTTAGATACCCGGACGTTGGAGCACCCAGCGAAGTGAACCTCTTTTGTTCACTACGCTGGGTGTGAAACGGGAGCGGTATCTGCGAATCAGAACTCAACTAAAGGATACGATGAAATGCGGGAGGGGATGAGCACTAAGAGGATATTACGAGAACGGCCGCAGTTTGGCCGTGACGTAATGTCAGCTTAGGCGGAATCCCCTGCATTTCAGAGTTCAACTAAAGGATACGATGAAATGCGGGAGGGGATGAGCACTAAGAGGATATTACGAGAACGGCCGCAGTTTGGCCGTGACGTAATGTCAGCTTAGGCGGAATCCCCTGCATTTCAGAGTTCAACTAAAAGGATACGATGAATCCCGGGTAGAAACCGAGCACTAAGGGGCCAAGCACAAAGCGGACGCTTTTTGTCCGTGTGTGTTTGGCAACTTAGGCGGAGGTTTCTGGGATTCAGAGTTCAACTAAGAGCGTGTGATGAATCTCTCTTTATTTCAGATTTAGGGATTCACAACACGTTTGACAAGGGTGCCGCATGTAATCAAGGGAGGATTTATCATTGGAAGAAACGAAGAGTGTTGCACAAATGAAAGTCGAAAACAAAGCTTTATGGCAGAGTTTGACAAAAAGAAATGAACAATACATGATGGGGCTGGACAGGACCTTGAGAGCTGCAAACCTGGAAGAGGAACGAAGAGAGGAAATCTACAATAAAATGATGCGGGAGTTGCTGGAAGCCCAAAAAACCGGTAAAACCGCCCGCCAATTATATGGCACAGTATCTGAGTGCGCCTCGAATATCCTGGTGAATCCGTCAGACAACGAAGTGAAAGTACGTTCGTCTGATTGGCTGATCGCTTTGGATGGCGGTTTATTGCTAGGGTCTCTTTTCGCGATGATTTCGGGGATTTCCTTGCTGACCAACAGTGGCGAAGATGTCATCGGAATGGGTCTGATCAGCTTGATTCTGAACTTTGTTGTGGGCGGTATCGCCATGCTCGTCATCTCTAAATACACGCCGAATCCAGACGCTCCAAAAGGCGAAAAAGGCTTTGGGAAATATATCTTTGCGACGACAGGTGCTATGCTGCTTTGGATGCTCATCATGACTGTTTCCATGATGCTTATTCCAGCAAGCATTAATATCGCGCTACCTGCGTGGATATACCTTGGAATCGCTGGGATAGGTTTTGCTGCAAAAGTATATTTGAAGAAAAAATATCATATCATGGGCGGCATATTGTAGCCCGTCAATTGGTGGAGGCCGAGATGCAAAGGAATACTTGTATCTCGGCTATTTTCGTATATTGATAGAGAAAAAACTGAAAACGAATCAAAGGACATAACCGAACGCGTTAATTCCGAACGTTACGTCAGATTTAAATAAATAGCATTCGATAAAAAGCGCTGCTATATGAGAATTGTATGATAAAGGGGGCTTTGCGCTTGACGTGGGTTGTTGAGGGTGGTATTTTAGATGATAAAAAATCAGCATAAATAAAAAGGAGTGTTCATCGAAAATGTCAAATTGGGAAACAAAATTCGCTAGAGAAGGTTTTACTTTTGATGATGTATTATTAGTCCCGGCTGAAAGCCATGTATTACCTAACGATGTGGATTTATCGATTGATTTAGCTAAAAATTTACACTTGAATATTCCTATCATAAGCGCAAGTATGGACACAGTTACCGATTCGGCGATGGCAATCGCAATGGCCCGCCAAGGCGGGTTGGGCGTCATCCATAAAAACATGACCATCGAAGCGCAGGCTGAAGAAGTGCATAAAGTAAAACGTTCCGAAAGTGGCGTCATCATCGACCCATTCTTCCTGACCCCGGATCACTTGGTCTCTGAAGCAGAGAATCTCATGAGTAAATACCGTATCAGCGGTGTGCCTGTTGTCAATGATATGGAAGATCGCAAGTTGGTAGGGATTTTGACGAACCGCGATCTGCGCTTCATTGCAGACTACCAAGTTCCGATCGGCGATGTGATGACAAAAGAACACTTGGTTACCGCTCCTGTAGGGACTTCTTTGAAGGATGCCGAATCCATCCTGCAAAAATATAAAATCGAAAAATTACCTCTAGTTGATGACAGTGGCCGTCTGGCTGGTCTGATCACAATCAAGGATATCGAAAAAGTAATTGAGTTTCCCAACTCCGCAAAAGATGCACACGGCCGTTTGATCGTTGCGGCTGCAGTAGGTGTGACAAGCGATACGTTCGAACGTGCCCAAGCCTTATTGGATGCCGGTGCAGATGCAATCGTCATCGACACAGCGCATGGCCATAGCGCCGGCGTTATCCGCAAAATTAAAGAAATCCGCGATCAGTTCCCTGACGCAACCTTGATTGCCGGAAATGTAGCGACTGCAGAAGGAACCCGCGCTTTGTTTGACGTCGGAGTCGATGTAGTCAAAGTCGGAATCGGACCGGGCTCGATCTGTACGACCCGTGTCGTAGCCGGTGTTGGTGTTCCGCAAATCACAGCCATCTATGATGCTGCAAGTGTGGCGAGAGAATACGGCAAAGCAATTATCGCTGACGGCGGAATCAAGTATTCGGGAGACATCGTCAAAGCGATGGCTGCTGGTGGACATGCCGTCATGTTGGGCAGTATGTTGGCTGGTACGGATGAGTCTCCGGGCGAATTCGAAATCTTCCAAGGCCGTCGTTTCAAGACATACCGTGGCATGGGCAGTCTGGCGGCAATGGAAAAAGGCTCCAGCGACCGCTACTTCCAAGGCGGGGTGAATGAAGCGAAGAAAATGGTTCCGGAAGGTATCGAAGGCCGTGTCGCTTATAAAGGGGCAGCCAGCGATATCATCTTCCAACTGCTCGGCGGTGTCCGTTCCGGTATGGGTTATGTTGGTGCCGGCAATCTGCAGGAGCTTCGCGAAAATGCACAATTCATCAAGATGTCCGGTGCCGGATTGATCGAATCCCATCCGCATGACATCCAAATCACTAAAGAAGCACCAAACTACTCCATCCATAGATAAACAGGCAAGAAACCAAAACGCCCGGGACACTGTTCTCGGGCGTTTTTTCTTATGTTCGCAGTTTGCTGGGGCTTTCTGATATAATTAAAATGGAATTTCTTTATGCTTCCTTAAGCAAAAATTTAGAACACTTTGGTACGATGGGGAAAAATACATATTTTGGGGAAAGGGTTGTCCGATATGAGTAAAATTTTGATCGTCGATGACGACAGGGAAATCGTGGATTTGTTGAGCATTTATTGCAAAAATGAAGGATACGATCCGATAAAAGCCTATGACGGCGTGGACGCTTTCCACAAGCTTGAGGAGAATGCGGATATCCAACTGATCATTTTGGATGTGATGATGCCGAAGAAGGATGGCATCTCGGTAGTGAGGGAGCTGCGGGAACAGAACAATCCGATCCCGATTCTGATGTTGAGCGCAAAATCCGCCGATATGGATAAAATCCAAGGGTTGACGACAGGTGCGGACGACTATGTTTCCAAGCCGTTCAATCCACTGGAAGTGATGGCTCGCATCAAATCGCTCTTGCGCAGGACCACTATGCAGGCAGATGCAGCAGAGGTGGATTCGATCGAAATAGGTCCGCTGATCATCAAGAAAGATTCCCATGAGGTAAAGACGCTGAACGGGAAAAGTATCCAGTTGACCGCGCTGGAATTTGGTATTTTGCACCTATTGGCGAGCCATCCGAATCGCGTCTTCAGTGCCGATGAAATTTTTGAACGTGTTTGGCAACAAGAGAGTATCGTATCGGCCAAGACCGTTATGGTGCATGTGAGTCATCTCCGCGATAAAATTGAAGAGGCTACAGGGGGCGAGAAGGTCATCCAGACCGTTTGGGGTGTAGGCTATAAGATCGGCGAATAAGCAAGCCTGTAGGCACATTGGCAAAAAAAACAGCTGGGAGGCTGCAGCTTTGTTTAACAAGTTGAAAAAAAAAGAACTGAGTGAACTCGTTTTTGAAGGGGCGTTGACGCTGGGTATCGTCTATCTGCTCTACATCGGGATGGAGCTGATGTTCAACCGACTGGTCGCAAACCCTCCGATGATTTTGAGGGAAGTTCCCTCCTTGAGGCGATTCGTGATGGTAGTCGATGCGTTCTTGACTATTTACGATGATGTTTTTCAATGGATAGCGGCCATTTTTGCGGCCATCTTCACTGGCTGGCGTTTGGCCAGGAGATACAAGCAGATGCAGCTGACGCATATTCTGGACGAATTGCATTATATCGCAGCGGGGCACTTCGATCATCGGATCGATGCGAACAATGCCGGTAGCTATGTTGATGTTGTGGACAGCATCAATACGCTGGTGGAAAGTACGGTCCAAGCGATGGCAGAGGAACGGAAAATCGAACAATCGAAAGATGAATTAATCACGAACGTCAGTCACGATATCCGGACCCCCTTGACTTCCATCATCGGTTACCTGGGATTGATAGAGGATAAGCAATTCACAAGTGAAGAGGATGCTTTGCGATATATCCATATCGCTTACACAAAAGCGCTGCAGATGAAGGTGCTTGTCGATGATCTCTTCGAATACACGAAAGTGCGACAACCGACGACACCGCTGTTGTTGAAGACGATCAACATCGGGAACTTTTTGGAGCAGATCGTCGCGGATTATGAACTGGAGTCACGCAAACGCCATATGGAGATTGAGGTTATCATGAAGACGGATCCGTTGATGATTGAAATGGATGTCGATAAAATGGCCCGTGTCTTCAACAATCTGATTTCCAATGCCCTGAAATATGCGCATGGCGGCACTTGGGTACATATCGAAGCCGAAAAGATAGGTTCTGAAGTGATCGTTGCCGTAAAAAATAACGGAGAGCGCATCCCTGAAGAATCGCTGCAGGAATTGTTCGGGCGCTTCTATCGGGTGGAAAATTCCCGTTCGAAGGAGACAGGCGGGACCGGGCTGGGGTTGGCGATTGCTCAAAGCATTGTTACACTGCACGGCGGATATATCTATGCGGAATCGGATGAGGTGGAAACCAAATTCGTGCTGCATCTCCCCTTGAAACAGACTCCAGTTGCCAAGGAATAAGGAACGTACGTTTTCTGTGTACGTTCCTTTTTTTGGTTGTCTTTTTATGCCATTTCCGCTAACATAGAAGGGTATATCAACCGAACGAAATGACTGATTGGAGATAACTACAAACAATGATAACTATAAAAAACAGAAAAATGATCATGGGAACAATTTCGGCGGCCTCGGTATTGGTGAACAGCTTGTTTGTTGCACCGGTTGCCTTGGCTGCTGAACAACCTTCTATCGATGCGAAAGCCGCTTTCGTAATAGAAGATGAAACAGATAAAGTACTTATGAACCAAAATGGGGATGAGGCACTGGGCATTGCCTCAATGACAAAAATGCTGAGTATCTACTTGATACTCGAAGCCATCGAAGAAGGCAAATTGGCTTGGGACAAGCAAATCACCGTCAGCGATTACGTCTATAAAGTCAGCCAGAACTACAACTTTTCCAATGTGCCTTTGCGTCAGGACATCACGTATTCCGTGGAAGAACTTTATCAGTCCGCATTAATCTATTCCGCAAACGGATCGACGATCGCTTTAGCGGAAGCTTTGGCTGGTTCGGAAGCGAAGTTCGTTGATTTGATGAAGGCTCAGTTGGATGAGTGGGGCGTAGATAATTATGAACTTTATAATGTCACAGGCTTGTCGAACAGCGATATGCCGGAAGAGCATCTTTATCCGGGTGCATCGTCTGATGGATACAATAAAATGACTGCGCGCGGGGTAGCGATGGTTGCGGATCATCTGATCGATGATTACCCTGAAGTTTTGGAAACAACTGCCGTGCCGGAGTTGGCTTTCCAAGCGGGAACATCCGACGAAATCATGATGCACAGCTATAACTTGATGTTGCCTGGCATGTTCTATTATCGTGAAGGTGTGGACGGTCTGAAGACCGGAACAACACTGGAGTCGGGTGCATCCTTTACTGGTACAGCCGTTCAGGATGATATGCGGATCATCACCGTGGTCATCGGTGCTGATGAGAGCACCAAGCGCTTTAAGGAAACGGGGCGCTTGATGGACTATGCCTTCTCAACCTTTGAGAAGACGACGGTAGCGACAAAAGGCGAGGCTGTTTCCACGCAAGAACCGATTACCGTGGCCAAAGGGAAGCAAACAGAGGTCGGGCTTGTCTACAACGAAGACCTGGTGACCGTTACCGAAAAAGGTGCGGAAGAGCTCGCGCTCACAACTGTTTTCACACCGGCGGAAGAGAGCCTGAATGAGGACGGCGAGATTGAAGCGCCTATCGAAAAAGGAACTGAAGTCGGGTCCGTCGCTGTGACGGTCGAAGGTGATGAGTTTGGTTATCTGGACGGCGCGACCTCCGAGGGTGTCAAAGTCGCAGTGGCAAGCAGCGTTGAAAAAGCCAATATATTTGTGCGCGGCGGTCGTGTTGTCGGAGACCTGTTCGGAAAAGCTTGGCAAACAGTATCCGATTTTGTCGGAGGGTTTTTTGACTGATCCTGAAGAGCTGAGGGTTTAACGGAAAACCGTCGCATTATTGACAGCACAGGGTTTGTTCAGTAAAATGAGGGTATCGAAGCTTAGACCAATTGAATAGAGAAAGCCATGCATGTGACCAGTAAATGATGTGAAGCGCCCCAGAGAGTCAGTGGTTCGGTGAGAACTGACCCTTCACCTGTTGAATCCCCACATGAAGCGAACAATGAAAACAAGAAATTGACTAAATTGTTCCGGATCCGTCCGTTAACGCAATGAAGCGCAGCCAGACCTGATCGGGACTGGCTGAAGTTGGGTGGTACCGCGAACGTTAAAGCCATTTCGTCCCAGATTATTCTAGGGATGGAGTGGCTATTTTTGTACAAATAATGAGGAGGAAAGCATATGTTGGATGTAAAATTTTTGAGGGATGGATTTGAAGATACTGCAGAGAAATTGGCTGCACGTGGCGTTAAAACGGAAGAGTTGGTGACATTCAAGGAATTGGATGCGCAACGACGGGAGAAAATCGTTGAGACGGAAAACCTGAAGCAATACCGCAATGGCGTTTCCCAGGAAATTGCGCAATTGAAACGCAACAAAGAGAATGCGGATGATAAGATTGCCGAAATGAAAGAAGTCGGCGACAAAATCAAAGCATTGGATGAAGAACTGAATGAAATCGAAGAGAAGACGACTTTCATCGCAACAAGATTGCCTAACTTGCCGCATGCCTCCGTTCCTGTCGGTGCAGATGAAGAGGATAACGTGGAAGTAAGAAGATGGGGGACGCCGCGCGCGTTCGATTTCGAACCAAAAGCCCACTATGATATCGCCGAGGCATTGGATATTCTGGACTTCGAACGCGGCGCTAAAGTGACCGGCAGCCGTTTCGTCTTCTATAAAGGCCTGGGAGCCCGCTTGGAGCGCGCTTGCTACAATTATATGCTGGATCTGCATACCGAAGAGCATGGCTATACGGAAATGATTCCGCCATACATGGCGAATGAAGCATCCATGTTCGGTACGGGACAATTCCCTAAATTCAAAGAGGACGTTTTCCAATTGACGGATGAACGCAACTTTACGCTGATTCCTACGGCGGAAGTTCCTTTGACGAACTATTATCGCGATGAAATCATGAATGAAGCAGATTTGCCGGTCTATTTCACAGCGATGAGTCCGTCTTTCCGTTCTGAAGCCGGAAGCGCAGGACGCGACACAAGAGGACTGATCAGGATGCACCAGTTCCATAAAGTGGAGATGGTGAAATTCAGCAAACCGGAAACTTCCTATGAAGAGTTGGAAAAAATGACGGACGATGCTGAAGCGGTGCTGAGAGGCTTGAACTTGCCGCACCGTACGATCACGTTATGCACGGGCGACATGGGCTTCTCCGCAGCCAAAACGTATGATATAGAAGTCTGGATCCCGGCTCAAGATACCTACCGGGAAATCAGTTCTTGTTCAAATACCGAGGCATTCCAAGCCCGCCGCGCGAAAATCCGTTACCGTAACGAAGAAACAGGGAAACTGGAATTTGTGCACACGTTGAATGGCTCAGGGCTGGCTGTCGGCCGCACTGTAACTGCGATACTTGAAAATTACCAAAACGAAGACGGTTCCGTCACAATCCCTGATGCACTTGTGCCATATATGGGCGGCATCACAAAAATAACCAAAGAGAACGCAAGCAACAAACGCTGATCATAAGCAAGATATGCGCGTAAGCTTCTGGGTATATGATACAATCATTTCATACGTAAACGCATACGAAAGGAATGAGGATAGTGAGCGAATCAAAATTGGAAAAAGCTACTTTTGCTGGAGGCTGTTTTTGGTGCATGGTCAAGCCGTTCGACAGTCTACCAGGCATCGAATCAGTCGTTTCCGGGTACACGGGCGGACACACAGAAAACCCTACTTATGAAGAAGTGTGTTCCGGAACGACCGGGCATACGGAAGCTGTTCAAATCACATTTAACCCAGCTTTGTTCCCGTACAAAGACTTGGTGGAGGTCTACTGGCAGCAGACGGATCCAACTGATGCCATGGGTCAATTCGTAGATCGCGGCACTTCTTATCGTCCGGTAATTTTTTATCATACAGCGGAACAAAAAGAGATAGCGGAAGCATCGAAACAAGCTTTACAGGACAGTGGGAAATTCACTAAACCAATCGTGACTTCCATTGAACCGGCACAACCGTTTTATGCCGCAGAAGAATATCATCAGGATTTCTACAAAAAAAGCAGTGCGCATTATCACGGATACCGTTCGCATTCAGGACGAGATTCGTATATCGAATCACATTGGAAAAAGTAGAAAATGTGCTGAAACTATAATGGAAAGAAGGTCCATTCCGAAGAAATGACTTTGGAGTGAACCTTCTTTTTTGCTGCAAATGAATGTTTTATCCTATTGCAGAGAGCTTTTGCCGTCATTATGCAATAAAAAAATATATTCAATCAAAAAAAGACTTGCCAAAAAGCTCTGAAACAGGTAAGATTGTTATTCGTTGGCAGATCAAATGGACAACCGCAAAAGTATCCAAGGTCGTTGATGACAGTATGAACTTCCAGGCCAATTCATTAATAACATTTTTAAAAAAGTTGTTGACAAACTGGTTGCGCAAGTGGTATCATATAGAAGTTGTCATGTGAGAACGTGCGACATAATTAGACCTTTGAAAACTGAATGAAGAATGAACGAACCAAATGTGCAGGGAGCTTAGACTTCGGTCGAAGCAAACGAAGGCGATACATCGTATCGCAAACATAAAGTCAGCAAGAAATTAAGAGCTATTCAGCTTTTCATGAGGGTTTCTGTACAAGAGCCCACATTACATGAGAGTTTGATCCTGGCTCAGGACGAACGCTGGCGGCGTGCCTAATACATGCAAGTCGAACGGTCTTTTCTATGGAAGCTTGCTTCCACTGAGAAGATAGTGGCGAACGGGTGAGTAACACGTGGGTAACCTGCCCATAAGAGGGGGATAACATCCGGAAACGGGTGCTAATACCGCATAGTTTT
>NZ_FJND01000015.1:0-66725 GCF_900067165.1 Trichococcus sp. ES5 | reverse complement strand
TTGAGGTCTAGGTTGATTTTAACGCCATTGCGGCGTTGAATGGGCTGGAGCACCTTCCCTGTTTTTTCGAAATGAGTTTGGAGAAGCAGCTGATAGTCCAACTTTTCAACTTTTTCGATCAAAGGCAGTTCATCGATTTTGAGCTTCTGGTAATTTAGATTGTCCGGAGCAGTTAACTGAGGCATGCGGGAATTTTGCGTCAACAGGATTACTAGCTTCATTAACGCAAGAATAATCATTCGTTGACGCTTGATAATATCAACTAAATAGGTTAATAATAGAGGTAGCAACTTGTCATCTTCCTTTCTTTTGGGGAAATAGTGCGGTGTCGTTATCATCACTATTAACCAAAAATTGGGGGGTGGCAAGTTGTTTTTGTCGTTAACCCCGTTAAATCAACGAAAAAATACAAAATTGAACGTCTGGCAGAGCTAAACTTTGACAGTACGATTGATAGCAAAGGAGGAAAGTTAATGGATGATACGCAAGAATTATTGGCTGATCTATACATCGTGTGCCAGCCAATCATGCTGTGTTCGGATAAAAATGTTATCGATAGCTATGAAATCTTACTGAGATCAAAAAAACAGGATGGGTTTCCTGAAAAAATATTTCTGTGGCTTATCGATGATGAGCAACGCAATTCCGAGTTGATGGCTTATTACTCGAAGGAACTGAAAAAATTATGCGATGCCCACAGCAACACCAAGCTTGCGCTGAATCTGCATCCCAAACAGTTGCAGCACCCCTCCACTTGGCTCTTTTTGGATACCATTTCAGCCCTGAAAGAGAATATCTCCATCGAACTGACTGAGCACCAGTGCGAATTTGGCGCGGCAGATCAAGAAAAGCTCCTTCAAGAATATATTGAAAAGCTTAAAGGAGCAGGCTTCAGCATAGCGATCGATGATGTGGGAACTGGCCAAAACAACCTCCAATTGGTAGTGAACAACATCGCTAATATAAACGCGATCAAGCTGTCACTGACAGCTTTTCAAGGTTTGGATGAGCAGGTTCTGTTGAATTACCTGAGCAGCTGGGTTTTTCTCTCTGAGCATTATCATCTTACAATGATTGTGGAAGGCGTTGAAAATGCACGGATCAGCAACGAGCTCAAAAACTTGGGGATGGTCTACCAGCAAGGCTACTACCACGGAAAAGCCCAGGAGTTGCATTAAGCTTTTGGTTTGATTGGGTTGATTGGATTGATTGGTTTGATTGGGTTGATTGGGTTGGCCGGCAGCTCCGGTAAAGGGCGGCTTCGCCGGAGCTGGTGCCGGTTTCCAGGACTGTCCTCCGGTGAAATTCCCCTAACCGGAGCTGGTGCGTCACTACCAAAGGTTACCTCCGGGGACGCACGGCTTCGCCGGAGGTACGTTGCTCCCCTCGTAAGCCGGATCAGCCGGCCTAGCATACATCCAGCTGACCAAAGTTAACATCACAAAAAGGCAAGAAATCCGACAAACAGTGTCTTCGTCGGATTTCTTGCCTTTCATTTTTTCGGTGGCTATGGGATGCACATGGATTTGGTTATTCTTATAAGACTTTTTTGCTCACCAAGCGGATTATAGCGATAAAATTAGATAGAAGCCAAATGTGTGGTCATGTCAAATTGTTTTTTATTGCACAAATAGATTCATTTAATTATTTAATCATCGGACTAAGTTCCATATAATTTCGCTGGTTCATTTGCAGTGAGTGTAAAGGAGGAAATGTAATGGATGAGATGCAAGCGTTGCTGGACGATTTATATTTGGTATGCCAGCCAATTATGTTGTGTTCGCATACAAACAACAGTATCGATGGGTACGAAATTTTATTGAGATCACGAAAGCTGTGTGCTTTCCCCGAAAAAATGTTCTTGTGGTTCATTGAGAAGGAAGAACGCAATTCCAAATTGATGGCTTATTATTTTAGGGAACTGAAAAAATTGATTGCGAGCCACCGCAACACCAAGCTATCGCTTAACCTTCATCCGAAACAGTTGCAGCATCCTTCCACGTGGGGGTTTTTGGACAGCATTTCCTTGATGAGAAAAAATGTCTCCATCGAACTGACTGAACACTACTGCGCATTCGATCCAGCTGAAGGAGCGGATATGCTCCAAACCTATATCTCCAGACTGAAGACAAAGGATTTTTCGCTGGCGATTGATGATATAGGCAGTGGCCAAAACAACTTTGAATTGGTTGCAAAAAATGTCCAAAATATCCATACGATTAAAGTCTCATTGTTGAATTTCAGAAATCTCAATGAAGAGGTTATGTTCCATTTCTTGAATAGCTGGCTTACGTTGTCAAACCACTACAATCTTAAATTGATTGTTGAAGGTGTGGAATCAGAAAGCATCAGCAACAAGCTCAAAAACCTAGGCATGGTTTATCAACAAGGCTATTACCATGGAAAAGGCCAAGTATTGTGCTGACCTTTTTTTGAACGCTTCCTCCGGTTAGAGGTGTCTTGCCGGAGATAAATATCCAAAAAGAATGATCACCTCCGACCACCGCGGCTTCGCCGGAATACAGTTACCGAAAATCACCTCACCTCCTGCTAGCATTCGCTAGTCGGAGGTGGGCTTTTTTTGATGGAAGTATCTTCCGATTAGCTGCCCGTTCACCGGACCCGGCAGTTTCCTCCGGCTAGGGTCCTCTCGCCGGAGGAGAACATCCCAAAAGATTATCACCTCCGACCACGGCGGCTTCGCCGGAGTACAGTTACCGAAAATCAGCCCAGCTCCGGCGAGCATTCGCTCCCCGGAGTTGGGCTTTTGGGCGCTATCTGTCCTCCGATTAGGCGGGCGCTTATCGGAGCTGGCGGTTTCCTCCTGTAAAGGGGTTCTCTGCCGGAGGACAACTCCAAAAAGACGATCACCTCCGACCACGGCGGCTTCGCCGGAGTTCGGCCACCCACCATACATTCTCCTCCGGCCAGCATTCGCTCATCGGAGTTGAACTACCCGGCGCAAGCCTCTTCTCCGGCGAGCGCCGACTCATCGGAGTTGGCGACCTTCCTCGCACCACAGATTCATGCCCCCAACCAACACAAAAACCCCCGGAATCCGGGGGTTTACTGGCTCTTAACATTCATTCCTTCATTCCAACCGCACCGTTTCGATCCGCGCTTGCCCGATCGCAGCAGCTGTATGCGTATACGGCACCAGTTCGGAATAGATCTGGTTGATCTCGAGCGGCGTAAAAATGTCGGGCAGCTCGGCCATGTCCTTGATGATTTCGCGCACAATCAGGTGGAGATTCATGACTTTGACAGGGCCCGACTGGACGTACATTTTCTTCAGAGTGCAGCGATCGCTGAAAACGACATAAGATTTGAACGCATCGGCCTCGAGCGCCAGTTGACGTTTCAACGTCGAGATGCGGCTCTCATTTTGCCAAATCGGGTTGTAAAACTGATGCTTCGGACCCCGTTTCATCGTCTGGGTCCAATAACGACTGTCTTCGTCGCCGAAAATGCAGCCGCTGAAATTCTTCGACTCGAACACATAGATTCCGGTCCGCGCGATCATCACGAGATCAATTTCGATCATGGTCCCATCGCTCTTCGGCAAATGAAGATGAGGCAACAGCCGATTCGGCTCGCCCAATTTTTCCAGGTGACTGTAAATCATGAACTCGCCGCTCGTCCCCTTGTCCATCAGCGTCCCGGCAAAACTGCGCCCGCTCGCGGAACCGTTGTCCGACTTGACGTAGCGTATGTGAATCATCCGTGCCGCGATAAGAAAAACGAGAATGATAAAAAATAAGAAGGTCTCCAAATCGGTGCTCTCCTTCAGAATGGTTTTGTCAGCCGCGATAACTGGCCGGACTTCCCGACGACCAGAGCTGCGTAAAGTTTCAAGCCACTCGCAAATTGTTACCGCTATCATTTTCGGACTATCCAAACAGACGGTTCCGATGAACGGCCTAACGCTAAATCGATTTTACTATATTATCGGAAGTTAGACTACAACTTTATTCATGGAATGTCGGCTACCTGCTTGATTGGGGTGCCGGGGAGGGTTTTCCTCCGGTGAGGGGGTTCTCTGCCGGAGGAGGAGATCAAAAAAATCATCACCTCCGACCACGGCGGCTTCACCGGAGTACGGCCACCCGCAATGCATCACCTCCGGCCAGCATTCGCTCGTCGGAGGTGATCTGCCCGGCGCGAGACTATCTTCCGTGGGGGATTTCGTTTCTTGAACATGCTGAAAAAACCGATGAACTATATGTCCCATCGGTCTTTTCAATATAGTATTTTAGCGACTATCTGACTAATTTCTCTTCTACTCGTTGATTTGCATCTACAAAACTGATTTCGATGCGTTTCCCCAAAGCCTGCGCTATGTCTTCGAGCATGGAAAATGATGGTTCCATTCTAGCGCTTTCGATCCGCGCAATGGTCGAGCGTGATTTGTTTACCTTCTTGGCGAATGCAGTTTGGTTCAATCCCGTTTGTTCTCTCAATTCGAATAACAGATCTGCAAAATCCAATTTTGCTTGTTCATCTTCAAATGCCTGTTTGAATTCGGGGCTTTCGGACTTGCGTCGCTTAATCACTTCACTGTTCTTGCTCATTTGTCATTCCTCCTTTTGATTCTGGCTGACCAGTATGCTTTTTTGACAGCTTTCGCTCTGCGGATTTCTCTGGTGGGAGTTCTATTTGTCTTTTTGCTGAAACCATGCGTGATATAATATTCGGTGCCTTGTATTTGAAAATAACAGCCTCTCAACCAATGATCATTTGTTTGGGATCGAAGTTCATAAATATCATCATCCAACTTCTTAACTCGTTCTTTTCTGATGGAATCCTGCAAATCTGTATTTTCGACTCGATCTATCAGTGCTCTGAACTGCGCTTCTTCTTTAGTACTCAGTGAGTTTAGAAACGTTTCAAATTCTTCTCCCCAATCAAATTCAGGTTTAACCATTCGGCACCTCTTTATGTAATTATACAACAAATTGTAGCGAGTACGCTACAATTATTCATTTCATGATTATATATGAACAGATATCCCCCTCATGGATTTCTCCACTTCATCGCATCGATATGCGCCTGCTTCGTCTCGTCATCCGCTAAAGTGTACCGACTCAGTTCGACATAAAGCTGCTCGATTTCCAAGGGATTAAAAATTTCCGGCCGCTGCATCATGTCCTCTACGATTTCGCAAGCCATCACATCCCGGTTCATCACCTTCACTTCCGGTGAATAGACAAGCATTTTCTTCAGAACGCATCGCTCGCTGAAAACGATATAGTTACGAAACACCTCGTCGCCCAACCCCAGATGCTGTTTCAGAACGCTGATGTGCTTCTTGTTTTGCCAGATGGGATTGTAGAATTGATAGTGCCGGCCGCCTCTGAAATTCTGTTTCCAGTACCTGCTGTCTTCATCACCGAAAATCCAACCGCTGTAATTCTTCGACTCGAAAACATAAATGCCGGTTGCCGAAATCATGATTAAGTCGATTTCGGTGGTCGTCCCATCTGCTTTCGGCAAATAGACATTCACCAATAACTTGTGCTCCTCGCCCGCGTTTTCCAGACAAGAATAGATCAGGAATTCGCCATAGTTGCCTGTGTCAAACAGGGTGTCGAAAACGCTATTGCCGCTTGCATCGTTGTACGCGGTCCTTTGGTATCTGTTGTATCGTTTAGGTTTCTTCTGCCTCGGAGGGACTCCACTAAATTCCTTACACAAACCGACAACCAGAAGAAAAATCAGTATTATTTCCAAATTGAGCAGCTCCTTTACTGGGCAAGCATCAGGGAGGCATTGAAGCAGTCAAAGATAATATACGCGAATCGGCGATAAATGATTGCCGCTTCGCTAGGTTTTTAATCGGTTCTATCCTCCTGTTGAAAGGCCTTCTGCCGGAGGAAATCCGCCAAAAAGATTATTACCTCCGACCACACCGGCTTCGCCGGAGCACAAACACAAACAAGCCCCCCCAACTCCGACAAGGACGCTCTCGTCGGAATTGGGGGGCTTATGTCATCTTCGGTTGCTGAGGCAGCCACACTGCTATTTATCCTTCCACCTTATTCATGCAGCAATTCTTATACTTCTTCCCGCTGCCGCATGGGCACGGATCGTTGCGGCCGATCTTCACTTTTTTCTCAAAAGGGACTCCATTCGAAGCGCCCGCGCGATACGGTTTTTCCGGCAATGGACGCAAGTGCGGCTTTTCGAATTTTTCAAAGATCTTCTGGAGATCTTTTTCAATTCTATGGAATGTAGGCTGCACTTGAATACCCGCATTAAAATTCAAATGCGGGTATTCAAGTGCAATTATGTCACTATTTCGTAGCACCAATCACCATTTCCTCCATGTCAAATCGAGCTGACATGCGCTCCTCCGGTAAACTGCCCTTTCGCCTGAGGGCAGCAATGCAATAAACGTGATGAAATAGTCTTTCCTCACCGCATCGGAAGGGATGTGTCTCCATTGGGCCGTTAACTCAATCAGTTCTTCAAAATCTTGTTGATTCTGGTGTAGCTTCATAGATTTTTTCCACATCCAATGCATCATATTTTGAGGTTCCTTTTAAATATTTTCCGACCGTATTGCTTACGCCAAAATGATCCAGAACATTCTTCAGCGAAGCGAGTGTGCTTTTTTTATACTTGATTTCACCGAGAATGTTCCCTAGCTTGTTTTCATTGTAATGTTCCGAAGCAGCACTCAGAAATTTCCATAAATTTTTGTAATTAAGATCTTCAATTTCTTTGTGATGCTGCAAAACCTCGAGCAGTTCAATTAATTTTTTTGTCGATGCATCAAATCTGAGATCCGCTTTTTTCACTGAAACATTCCTGATTTGCCTTTTTTCCTCGAGAGGTATGTTTGAATACATTTGAATGTCTTTGGAAAGTTGAGTTGTTAATCCGTACATAGTATACATACGATAACCGATGACGATTCCGTTTTTTTCATTCTTGCCAAGATAGTGCTCCAGAATGTCCTTCTCACTCGAAAGAATTTTCCCGAATCTCCCCGATTTGGGTCTACAATAAATTCCTTTCGTCAACCTTTCGATTTCCCCAGCCTTTGCCATCCGTGAAACTACCTGGTAAAACGCTTGCTCCGGTATTTCGCTGAATTTCTCTTTGTGGATTTGTCGTGCATCGATGATTTTCAGTTCGGGATATCTTTTCACACTGTCTGCAATAGTACTTGTAAAACTCATTATTGCTCACCTCATTTACTACCCAAAGCGTACTCAGAACGGTAGTAATTGTCAAGTTTTTTTGATTTTATCTTGACAAAATTATTGTTTTTTTATGGGGAGAAAAACTTAGCGGAGCAGCACTTTCTTCCGGTTAAGGGATCCTCTGTCGGAGGAGAACTCCCAAAAAATCATCACCACCGACCACCGCGGCTTCGCCGGAGTACAGCCGCCCGCAATGCTTCCTCCTCCGGCTAACATTCGCTCCCAGGAGTTGAACTATCCGGAGCAATCTGTCTTCCGACGAAAGGCCTTCTTGTCGGAGCTGGCATCCTCCTCCGGTAAGGGGCTTCCTCGCCGGAGGAAATAACCAAAAAAAATCATCACCTCCGACCACAGGGGCTTCGCCGGAGTTCGTCCTCCCACCACACTTCCTCCTCCGGCCAACATTCTCTCGCCGGAGTACAACGCAAACAAACCCCCGCAACTCCGACAAGGACGTTCTTGTCGGAGTTGCGCGGGCTATATGATCAAATGATTCTTCTTTTTTTATTCCACCTTATTCATGCAGCAATTCTTATACTTCTTCCCGCTGCCGCATGGACACGGATCATTGCGGCCGATCTTCACTTTTTTCTCAAAAGGGACCCCATTCGAAGCGCCCGCGCTGTACGGTTTTTTCGGCAATGGACGCAGATGCGGCTTTTCGAATTCCTCAAAAATCTCCTGGGGCGTATTGCCGTTGTGTTCCCAACGGCGGATATGATTCGACATGTCCATCATCAGGCGCATCATTTCATTGACCTGCTGTTCATTATCGAACACGACATCCGCACGCTCCAACGCCTTAGACACAGCTGACATGCCCAAATCCAACTCTAATGTATCACGGATTTCCTCGCAAAGCTCCTGTGCCTTGACCCCATCACCACCAAGCAAATTTTTTCTCACATAATCATAAAACACCTTATATTGCGTCGTCTTCTCAAAATAAAAATCTTCCGTGTAGCGCAAAAGCTCCTCTTTCGCCGGAACATAAAAAGGCTTATCCCCCTTTTTCTCCAGCATCGATTCAAACTCATCGAACTCCAGAATCGTTTCGTGAACGAAATAATCCTTGTGGGGATAAGTATACCCCTTTTTCAGTTCCGCCGGCGGATTCTCGAGGTACGCCTCCACTTCCCCCAAGCTGATTGGCTCCTCGTTTTGGGTATTGTAAATTTCCACCAAAATATCCTTCTGGATCATGCCATACAAATTGCTCAAAGCGATGATATATTCCGTCAATTGATTCATGCTGTCACTCCGCTCGGTTATTAGTTTGCGTTCCTTCTGCTATCCATTTTACTATAGAGAAGCATGAAGAATACAGAATAACCTAAAAAATAGTGGGCTTTATTTATTTTCCTCCGGTTAAGGGGTTCCTTGCCGGAGGAAATCACACAAAATGATCATTAACTCCGACCACCGCGGCTTCGCCGAAGTACAGCCACCCGCAATACTGCCTGCTCCGGCGAACATTCTCTCGCCGGAACTGAGTACTTTTGTATAGGGCGGTCTTCCGATGAAGGGTCTTCTCGTCGGAGTTAGCAGTTTCCTCCTGTTAAGGAATTCCTCGCCGGAGGAAATCGCCCCAAAATATCATCACCTCCGACCACGGCGGCTTCGCCGGAGTACAGCCACCTGCAATACAGCCTGCTCCGGCCAGCATTCGCTCGCCGAAGTTGACCTCCACGGCGCAGTCTGTCTTCCGATGAGCACCCCACTCATCGGAGCTGACGCCCACCTCCGGGCAGGCACCCTTCTGCCGGAGGAAATCACACAAAATGATCATCACCTTCGACCACGGCGGCTTCGCCGCACTTCAGCCGCCCGCAATACAGCCTCCTCCGGCCAACATTCGCTCACCGGAGTTGATGTATCCGGCGCAAACCTTACCTTCGACAAGGCCACTCTTCATCGGAGGTAGGTCCGCGCAAAAAGACCAGTGCGGCTGCAACTGGTCTTTTCAGGGTTCAATTCTTCCGGTATTTGTCTTCGATGATGAAATAGTTATCGTGGTTGATCTGGTCCCACTCGGTCTTCTTGTAGTCCAGGTATTTCAGGGAGTTGTTGATCCAGTCGGGGTCGTACTCCCTGAACTCTTGTGAGTCGGCCCATTCTTTCATTTCCGCATATTCGGGGTGTGATGGATCGCGGTAGATTTCCAGGAACTCCTCGAAACCACCCAAGCCACCCACATCTTCAGGCGGAGCCGATTCGGCACCATCAAGCAAAGTCGGGTAGCCAAAGTGATAATCATCAACAGTCTGTTCAAGAGTAATCAGAAACTCCCATCCGTCGCCAAAATCGTACGAATAGCGAATCTCTTTGTATTTTTCCAGATACTTGTCGATTTTAATCCGGGATGGTTGGCGCACTACAGTTTTCATTAAGCGCTCCAGACTGGACCGCTGAAATGATCCAATTGGCGCCAGTCTTAGTCGTTCTTCATATTGCTTTTTATTTTGCTTGTAATATTGATACTCCTCAAAGCTTTCTTCGTCATTCGTGACAGTGATATTTTCTGCCGACAGGTCAAATTCGTAGAGATGGTAGCCGCCATAAGAGCCTCCGCTCAGGAAATTGGTCACGGTTTGGATGACGTCGTGCAGGCGCCTGAACGTCGCATCGGCGGGCATGACCACCCTGCGCCAGATCAGGGGATATGAATCCAGAAGTTCTATTTTGATGATATATGCTTTCATATTAAAATCCTTTCCATCGACAAATAAGGTTTCAATACATTTTGAATGTTATATTGCAGAATCCCTATCTATTTTTTAGTCACCATCTTCAAGAAGTGTTTTAACCTTTGCAAAAAATTCCACAAGTAAGTCTAGGTTCGCATGATTTAAATCAAAATAGTTTTTTTGCGTTCCAAGACCTAAAGTGTTAGGTACATCTTTATGGCTTGCTAAAAAAACTAATAATTTAGACTTATGGATGTTTTTTGGATCAACAACATTAGGATCCCCCGTAATGAGACTCAAATAATTATCTATATATGGCATTATCAACGGATTATCTGGAATACTCAAGCACAAATCCTCCAGCATGTTGCCAGTTATATCTTCTGGTTTTCCTGGAAGAATATATACACCTGTTGTTACGGATCCTCCTGACTCTGAAAAATCATTCATATTATTTGGCGAAGGTAACCCGTTTTTATGCAAAATATGACGTACACTATCAAACGAACTATTGTGACTATTGTCAGCATCTCGGATGATCAACAAGATTTCAATTTTTTCAAATCCGGTCCTAGTAATCAATGCTCCAATCGAAGCATCAAGATTATTGATTCCCTGGATGCTCTCTATTTGAATATTGTCATTTAAGTTTAATGGTTCAAGTCGTTGATTTTTATAAAAAAACTTATTGAAGAAAGCTTCCTCATCTTTTCCTTCAACGAGCATATAGACACTCTTCGAAATAATCGAGGTAAAGGATTCTTTATTTTTTTCAGTAGGCAAAGCTGGCATCACCGAACCTCCCATCCGTTAGAAACTGAAGTCTTCAGATTGTCAAACGTTAATCTTTTAGCTTGTGTCTCATTTTCTATTTGTTCTAATCTGAAATAAGCTAGTTGATCCTGATAAATCTCATCAGTTCCTTCAATGCAGGCATTTAAGAATTCATAACTATGTGTGCTAACGAATATTTGGCAGTTGTTCTCACTTGCAGCTTTTAGGATAGACATCCATATCTTATTTTGTACAGAGTAATGAATGCCATTCTCAATTTCATCAATGAATACAATGCCATTCTTTGTTGTCAAAATAGCTAACAGGATAGAGGTAAGCCGACTAATTCCGTCACCCATAAATGACATCGGAATTTTTTTATTGATTCCAATATCTACGTACAACATTGACTTATTATTAGCGAGAGAAACATTTGAGATTCCCTTAATTTTTGGCTCAATGATACGCAAAAAATCTATAAGCTTTTCTGACTCTCCATTGATATCAAGCTCACTATATTGAACAGCAACTTCAATTGGATTTTGGTACCCCTTAGAAGACAAAAATTTGCAATTCAGCATATTGTGCCTTGTAGCATGCTTAATATTAAATGACAGGTTGCTTAAAGATAAACCCAGATCAAAGGATTCCTTCTTATACCTGGCGTCAGAGTGTCTCACTGTCATCATCAATTTCGTGTTTGATGAAACCAAATTATCATCTGTCTTAATAACACCATCCAGATTCTCCAAGAAAATTTTCTTATCATTAATTTCATTGTGAGAAAAAGGATCACTATACACTATGTCTAAGGTATCTTTTTCTGAACCTGTTGCTATTTCAATGGTTATTTTTTTTGAAGAATCATAACCATTAAATATTGGGAAGAAAATTTCTTCGGGAACAACCTGTAATTCTGTTATGCCTCTCCAGCTATATTGTTTTAACAAGAAATCTGGGCCTAAGCGATCATAAAACATAAATATAGCTTCGAGTACAGTAGATTTTCCGGCGTTGTTCTTACCTCCAATAATGTTGAATTTTGAAAGTTGATTTAATTCAATATTTTTAATTCCTTTGAAGTTACTTATCCGAACTTTATTAATCATTCTGCCAACTTCTTTCTATTGAGAATGCGTTTCCTTAATTATACAGAATGCACGTTCGTTTCACAACGGCATTACACTTGCATTCGCTCAGATGAAAACTTTTTTCAAACAATTAGAAGTGCAGAGAAAAGTATTTTTAATCTCTATCGATGGATTTTATCTTTATATCTCCCCACTATCTCAATAATCCCATCCCCATATTTTTCGCACTTTACATCCCCAAAACTGGAAACCTTCCTTAACTCATCCAAATTCGCAGGCGTTGCCGCAATCAGCGCCTCCAGTTGGAGATTGTTGTAGACATAATATGCCTTGATGCCCTCTGCTTTGCTTGTTTCGTAGCGGTACTGCTTGAGCGCTTGGTACAGCGGCGTTTCGGTGATGTCGACTTCGACCTGATCCGGCAGTGCTTCGACCGCTTCATCACGCACCTCACCACTATCGCTCAACAAATACTTCTCCGCATAATCAACAGTGTTCTCCTTATGCAACCCCACAAAAAACTCAGCCATCTCATACATCTCTTTTTCCGACGACGCCAGATCCTTGTTTTCGCGCAGCAGCCGCTTAATGTAGTCACTCAGCTGGTCGCTCCGGATAATCTGATCTTTCACGTTTTTCGGCGCCTGCTTCAGGTTGATGACGGTTTTCGGATTAGCCAGCACAATCACGGATCGATACAAATCATCAAAATATTTATCGAGCGCTGCACGCATCAGCGGATTTCTCTTATTTGCCAACCGTAGCTGTTTGATCATCTCCATATGCCGCACATTTTGCGTAACCGGACTATAAATGCCTTCCTTTTTGCGCGTACCATTGAACGTTAATTCACGGATGAACTCGCCCCGGCTGTTCACTTCGAGGTTACCAAAAAGGTTTTTGCATTCGACGATGAGGCAAAACTTCGTGGTGATGATGAGGTAGTCGATCTGCGCCGACAGTCCCTCGTGCTCGAGGCGCAGATCGTGCAGCACGATGATCGGCAGGTAGCTGTTGTTCAGCTCAAACGCGACGCTCTCCTCCCCGACAATGCCGTACGCGAGCAGCTTCATGTCGCGCTCGATCTGCGGCTTCACCCTGTCCGGCGCGGTGACGTGAAGCTGCTGCAATCGCTCCAGCTGCTTCTTCGCATCGCTGTCGGCCTTATAAAAATCCGGATTCTTCAGACCCACCGGCTTTTGCGTAACCAATTCTTTGAAAGAATCAAAAACTCCCATCATAATCCTCCAATCTCTTTTGCGTAATTTTACAATTTAGATGCCTTATAAAATACTCGCTCAATACTGAGCAAAATTGTTCAAGCGCCCACCTGGGACAGCTGACTTTCCCATACAAAAGCCCCCTGTCCTTCAAAAAAGAATTCATTCTGAACAAAACGAAATACTTTGAAGAACAGAGGGCTGCTTAAACTTTTTCTCAATTTGTTTTAAACAACTAATACAATATCAATTTTACTATATCCAATCAGATTAAACTATGATTAAAAGTGATTATTTCTATATTTCTGATTTGGTATTGTTAGTGAACAACGGCTTCGCCGGAGTTCGGAAACCAAATAAAGCTCAACTCCGGCCAACATTCACTAGTCGGAGTTGAGCTTTATTTGGTTGGTTTAATTCAGTTGAGATAGGGCTCCTAGGATTAAGTTGTAGAAGCAACAAGAAGCCTCAATTGGATCAATGCGTATATATAATATGAGAAGTTTGTGTAGAAGAAAGGTGAGGAAAGCTGCATGTTTACAAACGAAAATATCAGTACGGATGAAATTCGTGATAAGTTAAGTCTATTAGATAAATTCTGCCATGAACAGGGTATTACTGCTGAATTCGTTATTGTGGGAGGCTCTGCTATGAACTTACTACTTGCTAAAGAGAATATTGTATTTCGTGGTACCCATGATATTGATATCGCCGGTCTTGATACAACCAACCATGACAAACTGTATCAGTATTTACCCAAATTAGGCTTTGAACCTGTCGATGGTGTTCTGCTTCCAGAAGTATCTGAATTTTTGAATTCTGAAAACATACAATCTTTCGATGATGACTATTCAAATTTAACGGTCTATCTCCCCTCCTACGAAATGCAAGCCTGTATCAAATCTTTGACAGATAGAAAAAAAGATTATGAAGATGTCATGAAAAGTGGTATTTTAGATTGTTGCGATATTCAAAAACTTATCGATCTCATCGAGGAGTACAAAGATTACATTTTAAATCCAAATCCACTTTATAGTTATTATCCAGATATTCTGGTTGAATTGCAAAAAAGGCTTTAAGATAGTATTATATAGGAAATGAAAGGAGGCAATGACAATGGTTCATGTTGATAAAATGTTGCGTCTTGTAAGCGACTGGAGACCTTTGTATGAGGGCGAGCGCCAAAAAACAGTTCTTCATGTCCATAACACTTTAGAAAAGTTATCGAATCAACCTGTTGAATTGCCAACTTTATACGACCAGTTATTGAACTCTCCTGCCGATGATCAAACAAAACGAGATGCCGTAAAAATGGTGCGTGTCCTCTATCATACATTAGACGTCAATGATGAAGAACAAGCTGCAAATGAAGCCTATTTAAAAGAACTACGTAAAAAAAGAAAACCTTTGTCTGCGGTTGTAAAAAAACTAAAATAAACTATCACATACAGAAGAAGCTAAGTCTCCTGCCTACAAGGTCGGGGGCTTAGCTTCTTATTTTTGCTTATATCTTTTCAACGGTGTTGTCCACTCTCTTTTGGTGAAACTCACTTCTGCCAGAGGAAAACACCCAAAAAGATTATCACCTCCGACCACCGCGGCTTCGCCGGAGTTCGGCCTCCCCACAACGCACTCACCTCCGGCCAGCGTTTGCTAGTCGAAGGTGAGCTTTTTATGCGGGTGCTTAGCTTCGGTTGGAGTAGGCCTCGTCGGTGTTGGGATGCCACCGATTTAATTCTTTTATTTTTTTGCTGTAGACTACGCAATCAAAAACACTCATCAACGAATTTCGATGTGCACATCTTTCCCCAAGCCCTTAGCGATTTTGATAAGGAAGTCTAATGAAGGGTTGTAAGAACCACTCTCGAGTCTGGAAATGTTGGACTTTCTGGTTCCAGCTCTTTTAGCCAGCTCTTCTTGAGTCATCTTCATACTTTTTCTTGCTTCGATGATTTGTGAAATCAACTCGTATCTTGGCTGCAGCTTGTCGTATTCCTCTTGAAATTCAGCATCTTCCATCATTTGCGCTTTAATGTCGTCAAACTTTACTCCTGCAGATTTTGTTTTAACATCCAATTTACTCATCACTGCACCTTCTTTCATAATCTTCTTTATACTTCCTTGCTCTCTCTATTTCTCTTGGCGGAGTCTTATTAGTTTTTTTCACAAAACCATGAGGCAAAACAAAGGTACTGCCAATATAGGAAAAATAAAATACTCTGGAGATATCCGTTGAGAACTTTACTCGCAATTCATAAATCCCCTTATTTTCTTTCCCTTTTATCGATTTGGTATGAGGCTCTCTTAGGTCAGGTCCATGATCTTTCAATAGTTCAATTTCTCGGAAAGTCTTAGCTCTTAATTTGGGAGGTAAGGATTCGAGGAAATCTCGTACCGGTACTTCCCCATTCTCTTCTTGATAAAATTCAACATCATATGCCAAGCTATTCCCCCCAAGAATATGACTTCCTTCAGCTACATGTTATCATATACGATAACTTTTTTCAATGATAATTTTGGATTATACAAGCGTATTCCAGAATGAGGATGATGAATAATTGACCACACTCATCATAAACATACGCAAACTAGCTACCGAAGATACAATACTCTTTCCTAAAATAAGAGATTCTCTGCCGGAGAAATCCACCCAAAAAGACTATCACCTCCGACCACAGCGGCTTCGCCGGAGTTCGGCCGGCCGCCACGCACGCTCCTCCGGCCAGCATGCGCTCACCGGAGTTGAGATCGTAGGCGCGGTCAAGTCCGAAATCCTGTGTAAAATCACTTTGTAGTTCCTTTTACTTGATAAGTATGCTTTTGTGCCAGGCGAGCCTGGCAGGACCCTCGGTTTCGGTAGGAATCAAAACCCGATTCCTACCAAAACCGAGCGTGCAATTGTTAAGTCCTCCCTACGATCGGATTCCCTTTCTTCATCAGGAACGTCCCTGTGTTCTTCGCCCATTCTTCATTCATGTCCATCAAAACCGCTCCAATCAAGCGTTCCGCTGATTCGGTATTCGGGAAAATTGATACCACTTTTTCCCTTCGGCCGATTTCGCGGTTGACCCGTTCCAAGGAATTGGTTGTCCGCAAGGAAATGTGATAAGCTTCTGGCTCTTGAAGATACTGCATCGCGTCCATAAAGCCGCTGTCCAGCGTCTCCAAGGCCTTGCTGAAGCGTTTCTCCCCTCCGGTCAACTCTTCGAAGGCCTGACGGCTCTCGAGCGCTTGCTGAAGCGTGTTGGCACGGAAGATTTTCCGTAGGGCTTCTCGTTGCTCAACACATTCTTTTTTCGGCATCCCTTCCAGGATGTTCCGAAGGAAGTGGACTGTGCACCGTTGCCAAGCCGAACCCACGAACACTTCCTGGATGGCTGCTTTTAGGCCCGCATGGGCATCCGAAATCACTAAGTTAGGTTGTGTCAACCCACGGTCCCGCAGTTCCTGAAGAAAAGATTTCCAGATCTCTGTGGATTCTTGACCCGACACTTTGAAACCAACGATTTCGCGTTTGTTCAACTCGTTGACTCCTTGCGCGACATAGACAGCTTTACTGATGATGCGATGATTCTCACGTACCTTGATGTACATCGCATCTACGTAAAGATACCGATAGGTATGGCTGGTCAGAGAGCGGGTCCGAAACTCCTCAATCTCGGGATCTAAGTGCTTCATCGCGTTAGAGACAAATGACTTCGATACCGTTTCTCCGCACAGTTGCTCCACGATTTTTGACACTTTCTTCGTGGAGACGCCGTTGACCACAGCCTCCACCATGCTCAGCACGAAAGCCTGATCCATCCTTTTGTATCGCTCAAATAGCTGCGTGGAGAACTCGCCGCTGCGGGTACGGGGTACTTTCAGGGTGAGCCTTCCGATGGAAAGGGTGAAGTCCCGTTCATAGTACCCATTGCGGTAATCTGTTCGACTAACGTTCCGCTCGTACTGACTGGCTTGAATATGCTCATCCCGCTCCGCTTCCATATACGCGTTAAAAACCAATACTGCCATAGACTTCATCATGCTGTTGATATTACTGCTCAAAACTGCCTCTGTTAATTCTTCCATATTTATATTAATATTTAGTTGGGTCATATCCATTCTCCTTTGCGATGTTGTGTGGTAACTACATTGTACCAAAGGTTTGGGTATGACCTTTTCTTTTTACACAATTATACGGAAACAACTGTAGGCGCAGTCTGTCTTCCGACGAGCGCCCCGCTTGTCGGAGCACGGAGGCTCGAAAGGCAGCCACCTCCGGTAATTCGTTCCAGCGCTAATTTTTTCATGACACTGTTGGTTCGGTTATTCTTTTTGGACTATTTTTCTCAAAACGGGGATTACGGCGGTAGAATTAGGTATAAGCTCACAGGATCAGCACAAAATTCCAAAGACGCGGGCCAAAATAGGTTCGTCGCCTGGGAGCGCAAGGGAGCCGTCTTCAAAGAAGGCACATCCCAGTTGCGATGAGGCATCGCCTTCGATCGCTGATGGTTTTAGGGCAATTGATTTTTTATGCACAGATGCAATCGAATAATCAACCGAATTCATTTATTTCAATCGGTGGAATTATTTAACTATAGGTTTCGGTCCCATTTAGTTTGACAGTTTGGTTTGCAGTGATCGGAAGGGGGAAAAAGGAATGGATAAGATGCAGGAGTTGTTAGATGATTTATATCTGGTATGTCAGCCAATCATGCTGTGTTCGCGTGCAAATGTTATCGATGGGTATGAAATTTTATTAAGATCCACAAAATTGCGGGCTTTCCCTGAAAAAATGTTTCTATGGTTCATTGAAAAGGACGAACGTAATACCAGGTTGATGGCTTATTATTTTAGAGAACTGAAAAAATTGGTGGACAAACACAGCAACACAAATCTGTCGCTGAATCTGCATCCACAACAGTTGCAGCATCCTTCGACTTGGGCATTTTTGGATAATATTTCCTCGATGAGAGGGAATGTCTCGATCGAATTGACTGAACATTGCTGCGAATTTGACCCAGCCGATGGAGCGGATGCCCTCCAAAATTATATCTCAAATCTGAAGAACAAAGGTTTTTCATTGGCGATCGATGATATAGGCAGTGGCCAAAACAACTTTGAATTGATATCAAAAAATGTTCAAAATATTCATACCATCAAAATTTCACTGCTGGATTTCAGAAACACCAACGAAGACAGCATGTTCTTTTTCTTGAATAACTGGCTTAACTTTTCCAATCGTTACAATCTTAAATTGGTTGTCGAAGGCGTTGAGTCGGAATGCATCAGCAACAAACTGAAAAACCTGGGAATGGTCTATCAGCAAGGCTATTACCACGGGAAAGGCCAAGTTTTGTGCTGAACTTTCATCGCTAGCCCAATCCGGATGCGCCGGGTTGGGCTATTTTTTTGCGGCCGGAGTAGCCGGCCAAGCATGCTTGCGCTCTCTCCTCCGATGAGAGGCGCCTTCGTCGTAGTTGTCGCAGATTTCTAGGGCTGTCCTCCGGCGAAGCTCCCCTCGCCGAAGTTGATATACCTGGCACAGGGCTGTTCTCCGATGAGCACCGCACTCATCGGAGCTGATGGTCCTTCCAGGCAGAAGTCTTTCGGCCGGAGGAGTACACCCAAAAGATGATTACCTCCGACCACCACGGCTTCGCCGGAGTTGGGCTACCGAAAAAAAGCCTTCCTCCGGCCAGCATTCGCTTGTCGTAGTTGAGCTACCCGGCGCAAGTCTGTCTTCCGATGAGCACCCTTCTCGTCGGAGCTGATATTTTCCTCCGGGCAGGGGCTTCCTCGCCGGAGGAGAACACCAAAAAAGATGATTACCTCCGATCACCGCGGCTTCGCCGGAGTTCGGCCGCCCGCAACACATCCACCTCCGGCCAGCATTCGCTCGTCGGAGGTGAGCTACCCGGCGCAAACCTGTCCTCCAGCGAGCACCCGCCTTGTCGGAGGAGACCACCTCCAGTAATACGAAGAAGCTACCCGGCGCATTTCGCCGGGGAGTTTCTTCTATCTTAAAACGCAACGGACTTATCGATAAACCGTCTGCTCACAATTGTTGAAACACCCAGCATCGCGATGCTCAGCGCGAGGATCAAGCTGGTTATTTGCAGCGGATTGAAGGCTGCCACGCTGGCTATAAAGTCGGAGCTCTCTAAATTGTCGAGTACACCAGTCTTTTGCAGCAGGATGATGCCCATCGCCAGGATCCCCATGATCGCAAAAATGAACACTCGCGCTTTTTCGGTTCCGTAGCGCAGGTACAGCGGCGTGATGATGGCACCGTAGAAACACCCATAAAAGAAACTATAAAGAGCGTTGTACAGCAAATCCTGTGCGCTCGTCTGCAGCTCTGGAACGAATGGCATCAGCAGCAAAATCAAACCGACGGACAGCAACGTGGCCACCAGGGCAGATACCAGAACCAGCAGTTGCTTCTGGATCACGTAATCCTTCTTGCGTATCGGCAAGGTGAACAGATAGAGGAAGCCGTGGTTTTCCTGATCATAGAAAATCGTCGAAGAGGTCGTCGTGACGAAGAAGAACGCCATCATAATAAATACCACCGGAACGGATTTGATCGTGTAGGCGTTGAACGCGGCGATCAGTACGAACATCAGGAACGTTTTCAGCTGTTTCTGCAACAGCAGCAAGTCTTTTACCCAGAGGCCTTTCATAGTCGGTCACCATCCATTATCATCAGCATTATTTGGTCGATCGTCGGTTTTTCCACAACCAACTTGGGGTAATTCTCCATGTAGAACAGCCGCTGGTCCGTCAGCAAGTCGTAGCCGTAGTTGGTCCGCTTCCGATAAAGCAGGAAGTCCCGGTCGATCTGCCCCAGTCCTTCTTCATCCACCTTCAGGACGCCGTATGCATCGAGCAGGCGGTCGGTCTCCTCGTGCAGAAGGACTTTGCCGGCCTTCAGGTAGTAGATGTCGTCGCAGAGTTTCTCCAGATCGCTCGAGATGTGCGAGCTGATCAGGATGCTGCAGCGCGGGTGGGTGACGAGGTAGTCCTGCAACATGTCCAAAATCTCGTAGCGCGCGCTGACGTCGAGTCCGCTGGTGGGTTCGTCCAAAATCAGCAGCTGCGCCCCGTGCGACAGCGCCGTCAGCGTCTTCAGCTTGGCCTTCATCCCGGTCGAGAATTCCTTCAGTTTCTGATCTTTGGGGAGGTGGAAATCAGCACATTTGCGCAGGAAATAGCTTTCATCGAATTTTCGGTAAAAACTTTTCAACAGCCGGTTGACGTCCTTTATCGTATAGATATCGTTAAAAAAGGATTCCGCCAACACGGTGCCGATGCTTTCGCGGTCCGCCAGCGACAACCCGGCGATGTCCTGCCCGTTGATTTTGGCGCTGCCCGATGCGAACGGGACCAGGCCCAACAGCGCTTTGAAAAGCGTCGTTTTGCCGGCGCCGTTTTCCCCGACAATCCCGGTGATCGTGCCTTCATCCACCTGCAACGAACAATTCAACTCGAAACTCGGATACGTCACGACGGCGTTTTCCATTACAATCATCCCAATTCCTCCTCCAGAATCATCGCGATCAGTTCCACCAGCTCCGCTTTGGAGATGCCGGCCTGCCGCGCTTTCTTGATCACTTGCTCCAACTCTGCCTGCGTGCTGTACAGCAGATTTTCCCTTTTCGCGTGCCTGTTCACGGCCAACACAAAGCTGCCTTTACCGTGGACGGTCGCGATAAACCCCTCCTGCTCCAGCAAATCGTAGGCCTTTTTGACGGTGAGCGCGCTGGCTTTGATCTCCTTCGCCAGTACCCGCACCGAAGGCAGAGGCTCGTTCTCCCGCAAACTTTCTTCCAATATCAACGACTTGATCTGATTCACCAGTTGCTCATAGATCGGTACCATCGAATTGTGCTGAATGATGATTTTCATCCGAAACGACTCCCCCTCCCTTTCGATAAACAGTATATAACAGTAGTTAACAGATGTAAAGTCGGAAACGAAAAAAAGCCCGCCTCGATTTGAGACGGACTGGTTGAATTGGTGGGGGCTGCGGTGACGCCGTGCCAGCTCCTGTGAGGGGGTTGTCTGCCGGAGGAGAAGATCCAAAAAGATTATTACCTCCGACCACCGCGGTTTCGCCGGAGTTCAGTCTCCCGAAACACAACGTCCTCCGGCGAACATTCGCTCACCGGAACTGAGATCGCTGGCAAAACACCCTTCTCCGGCAAGGGCTTTCCTCCGGGCAGGGGCTTCCCTGCCGGAGGAAATCATCCAAAAAGATCATCACCTCCGACCACCGCGGCTTCGCCGAAGTTCGGCCGCCCGCAACACACCCTCCTCCGGCTAGCATTCGCTCACCGGAGGAGAGTTACCAGGCGCAACACTTTTTTCCGACGGGCGTTAGCTCCGTCGGAGCTGGCACGAAAAAAAACAAGCACACCCCAGTCTCGGAGGTATGCTTGTTATACAGTATCAATCCCTACACATTTTCATTTGCGAAGGCAATTACTTCGTCACGAAGCTTTTCATTTGCCAAACCATCAAGTGATTCGACAAATTTCCAGACCTCTTGACGGTCATACGTTGTGGCTTTTCCAACAAATATTTTTTCGAAGACTTGATTGTCGGACAATTGGCCATCGACCAGCAATTCCTCGTAGAGTTTTTCGCCGGGGCGGATGCCTGATTCCACGATCGGAATTTCAGCCTCCGTGTAACCGGACAACTTGATCATTTTACGCGCCAGGTCAGAAATCTTGACAGGTTCACCCATATCCAGGATGAAGATCTCTCCCCCTTTGGCCAGCACGCCGGCCTGCAGAACCAGACGGCTTGCTTCCGGAATCGTCATGAAGTAGCGGATCATGCGCATATCGGTGACAGTGACCGGACCGCCTTTTTCGATCTGTTCTTTGAAGACAGGGATGACGCTGCCGCGGCTGCCCAATACATTCCCGAATCGGACTGCAGCGAATTTAGTTTTACCCGGTTCATTCAAGGAAGTCACCAGGATCTCTGCGATACGCTTCGTCGAACCCATCACGTTTGTCGGGCGGACCGCTTTGTCGGTGGAGATCATCACGAAACTCTTCACACCGGCCGCTTTGGCAGCTTCGGCCATGTTTTTTGATCCATAGACGTTATTTTTGATCGCTTCCATCGGGTTGTATTCCATCAACGGCACATGTTTGTGGGCAGCTGCGTGGAATACATGATCGGGTTTATAGGTTTCCATTACTTGGAAAATACGTTCACGATCTTGGATATCCGCGATGACCGGGATGATTTCGATCGTGCGTCCGTGCAGGTTGCGCAATTCTTTATCGATCAGGTAGATCGAATTTTCACCGTGTCCCAGCAAAATCAATTTTTTCGGTCCGAATTTTGCGATTTGGCGGCAGATTTCTGATCCGATCGAACCACCTGCACCACTTACCAATACCACTTCATTTTCCAACTGCTCAGCAATTTTGGTGCGGTCCAGTTGTACTTCTTCGCGTCCCAGCAAATCGACCACATCGATGTTGCGGAGGCGGCTGACGGTCAGTTTGCCCTTCAGGACATCCTCGATCCGCGGCATCTGATTCACTTTCACATTTGCCCGGTTACAATACTCCAAGATGCTTTCCAACTCTTGCGGCTTCAGGGATGGGATGGCAATCGTCACCTGGTCGACGGCAAATTCCTTAACCAATGCAGGAATGTCTTCTTTCGTACCGACGATCGGGATGTCGAACAAGCGCGAATTCGCCTTGTTCCTGTCACCGTCGACAATGCCGACGATTTCGATTTCACTCGGCTGGCGCAGGATGCTGTCGACGAAGATACTGCCGCCAGCACCGGCCCCGACAACCAACGTGCGGACCTTCTTATCGATCGGCACATTGTTCTTTTTAAGCTTCCCATCATTCCATTCATGATAGAACCGCCAAAACACACGCGATCCGGGCAGGAACACCAAACTGAACATGTACATCAGGAAAATGTAGCGGAAGCTGACACCTTTGATGAAAAATAACGTAATGAGTGCCGAAATCGCATAGGATACCGTCATCAAAACCGTCGACTTCCCGACTTCATAGATGCTCGTGTAGCGGACGATCCTCGCAAATAAGTGACTGCGCAGCCCGAGCAGAATGTAACTGCCGATGCAGATGCTCACCATGACGTAAAAGAACGTATTCGGCGGTGCGATATAAGTCTGGATCAACCAGTAGGCCAATAACGCGGATACGAAAATGAAAAATGAATCCAGTAAAATTAAAACCATTGCCTTTTGTTTGCGTGATAAATTAAGCGACATATTTCAGTACTCCTCCTAAAAAACTTCCTTGACGCTTGCTGTCTTCTTACAACATCTCAACTTTATGTCCAAATCTACGGGAACCTGAGTAAAAAGCTGTCCCCATCGAGAAAAATTGTTGCCTTTGTTCGGAAAGCAGCCACTTTCCCAAAACCAAAATCCGCTTCGGAACGGGCAGATGCGCCTTCTGAAAACCGGATCGAACGATGGAAATCCAACAGTGAATAAAATTTCCTTAACATATCATATTGTACTATATCATTCTTGAAATAACTATAATTATTTTACTGAAATTCAGAATTAACTGTGCCGAAAAATACGTCCTTTTGCTCCTTGCGAAAAAAACACGCTGCCATCCGCATTGATGAATAAAATGCGGATGGCAGCGTGCTTTCGTTCGGTTTTTGCGCCGGAGAAGAGAATCCCGAGCGGATTGTCTCCTCCGGTCAGCCGGGCCTCGCCGTAGTTGGGCCACGGGAAAATGACCGTGCTCCGGCAAGCACATTTTCACAGGGGCTAGGCTACCTGGCAGGAAATGCGCTCCGATGAAGAGAGTGTTCATCGGAGCTTGGCACACCTTCGGCGTTATAATACGCGCATAATGTCTTTAAGCGAATCCTGGTATACATCCAGATTTTCTCTTATGATATTGTCCGCAATCAGATCGCTGATTGGGTGCATATCGATGCGCGCCAGGTCGGATTCCTTGATCGAAACAGCGACGCCACGGTGCTTCAGTTCTTCGATGTTTTCGGTATCCTCCAATACGCCTTCCCTTTCGATCAGCACCAAGTTCCTTTTGGAAAGCAAAGCTTCCGATATCGTTCCCCAACCGGCTTTGGCGATGACGATGTCGCTGGCTGCGAGGTAGTTGTGGGTGTCGAAGGTTTCGACGGGGAGTCGGACGACGGTGGCGTTGCCGGTAGCGGTGATGTTGATGCCGCTGGTGGTGAAGATGGTGCCGTCGAAGTTGTCGATTTGAACGTTATTCAGGTCGGCCGACTTGCCGCAAGTGATGAAGATGCTCGGGCCGTATTGGGCTTTGATGGCGGTGATGCGGTCGGAATCGAAACTGCGGCAGATGAAGCCAATTTGTTTTCTTGGAACGGGCAGTTTGGGTGCCGGCAGCATCAGGTCGTACTCGATCAGGAGGTCGAGTTTGGCGTAGACTTCCCTGAAGCGGGCAATGATGGTGTCGGAAAGGCCAAGGAACTCGTACTGCTCGCACCAGGTGAAGTTGGCGATGCCGATGTTGCGCACACCCAATTGTTCCCCCACTTCAATGCCGATGGCGCTGATGTCACTGATGACGCAGGCGACGGGCAGATCGCGCAGAATGGCGACTTCCGCGGGGACGGCGGTATCCCAGCCGGCCATGAAATCGGTCAGTTCGTGCTCGAGACGCGGGATGTCGACCTGGAGACTGTTGTCCTTGTTGACGAGGCCGACTTCGGTGCGGATGTCCCTGTAGGTCACGCGGTCGCCGAAGCGCTCAAGGTACACGCGAGCGAAGCTGTTCTGATAGGCGCCGCTCGCGAGATAAATCAGATGATCGGTCGTCTCCAAAAGTTCCTCGATGATCGCCAGGCAACGGGTCATATGCCCGAAGCCGTGGGATGATGCGTAAAATACTATCCACTGTTTAGCCATGTGACACCTCTCATATTCAATAATTCAGATTCTTTTATTATTATTTCTAATTTAGTTATTCAAAACAGTAGGTATCTAGCTATCCTAAATGAAGATCCCTAAGCGTGTCATGATTTTAATAAACTTTACTTCCAACTAAGGTACGGAGGTTGAATGAAATACGTCAAAAGTAGCAGACCTACCGCAGAAAAACAATGGAAAATATGTAAAATGATTATATATAGGAGAACACTTTTCTCAATGCAAATATGGTGTATCACAAGTACTGAACATGTAAAAAACTCATTTGAAAATCAGATTATCTAACGATTCATTAAGTTTATTAAAATATGAATATTGCGCTCTGGTGACAAAGTGTGTCACTTTTTATAATCTAACTACCTGATTGTGTTCGGGGGATATTCTGAAATAAGCAACGACTATTCCGGATGCACTAGCTAGCAGAATTAATAGCCATTGTTTGATCTCCATAAAAACACAAGCACCCTTAATTTATTCTTTTTAATACGACAGACTTCAAAAGAACTAATTTCTTCTCGTGCCCCTTTTTATAATAAGTTGTAAATTACATTTGAAAACTGAAAATACTATAAACCTTATTCATACAATACTAAGAGCGAGTACGTGGATAACTAAGTCAAATGTTATTAAAACGACGAGAAAAAATCTCGTCAAACTGTTTTTTCGTTTTATTATTACAGTTATATATGGTAGAATATGTATGTGACGAGAAAAAATCTCGAGGAGGATAATTATTATGCTACTAGAATTTAAGGTTAAAAATTTTTTATCATTTAAAGATGAGCAGATTTTCAGTATGGTTGCTTCTAACTTAACGGAACTTCCGGAAAATCGAATAGAAGTTAGTGAGGGTGACTTATATCTGCTTAAGTCGGCCAGCATTTTTGGTGCTAACGCAAGTGGTAAAAGTAATTTGCTAGCAGGAATAAGTTTTATGAGGGGTTTTATATTAAATTCTGTAAAGGATTCGCAAGATGAAGGGAATATAGCAAATATTTCATTTGCACTCAATACAGAATACCAGAAAAAGAACACCGAGTTTGAACTTACTTTTTTACATAATGATCTTTTAGTAAGGTATGGATTTGAAATTGGTAAAAAGAAAGTTGATGAAGAATGGCTATATATCGATGAAGAACTTGTTTTTCTTAGAAAAGATAGCATTCTTGCAGAATTTAGTATCGATTATATCAAAGAAGACGAAGCTTATTTAAAATTCAGCATGACCAATGAGAAATCATTATTTCTTACCATTTTATCGACAACGAATACAAAGTTCGCTGAAATTATACTGGATTTCTTTAGAAATAATATTAACGTAATCAATGGATTAGGAATAAGTAGAATAGATTTTACTAAACGAATGATCAAAGACGGTGACAAAAAATTCAAGGAGCAACTCTTAGAAATGCTCAAAGTTGCGGATTTTAACATTAACAATTTAGAAGTCAAAGAAAGTAAGTTTCAAATTCAAAATGTTGATGACAGCGAAATACCTGAAGAAATTCTTAACCAACTGAAACTCGATACAAATAGACTTCTTTCTGAACATAATGTATATGATGCTAAAGGTGAAATTGTAGGCATTCATAAATTTGATAGTGAAGTTTTTGAATCGAGTGGCACTAACGAATTTCTGAAAATTGCGGGACCAATAATTGATACTTTGCAACATGGTAAAATTTTATTTATTGATGAAATAGATGCACAACTTCATCCATTGATGACACGATACATTTTGGAATTGTTTAATTCCGAACATAATAATTCTGGGCAACTAATTATCACAAGCCATAATTCAACAATTCTAGATAACGAATTACAAAGGAGAGATCAAATATGGTTTGCAGAAAAAGATATTTTAGAAGCAAGCCATTTAACTTCATTAGCCAACTATAGATTCAAAGGTGAAGTTGTTCGAAAAGATGAAAAATATGAAAAAAACTACTTAAGAGGAAAATATGGAGCGATTCCATTCATTAAACCCTATTCAGTAGAAAATATCTTCCATAGCAATTCGGAGGAATTTTAATGGCTAAAAAGGATAAATTTAAACGTTTTAAAAGAGATATTGATAGCCATACTATGGAAGAAATCGAGAGATTCTTAATTGTTTGTGAGGGTGAAAAAACAGAACCTCTTTATTTTGAATCTTTTGAAGTATTTTCCGCCAACATAAAAGTCATAGGTGCAGCTAAAAACACTGAATCCTTAGTTAATAGTGCTATAGACTTTAAAAACAAAGGAGAATATGACCAAGTATGGTGTGTATTTGACAAAGATAGTTTTAATGACCAACAATTTAACAATGCTTGCAGTAAAGCAGCACAAAATGGGATGCATGTTGCTTATAGTAATCAATCATTTGAACTTTGGTATATTTTACATTTTGGTTTATTGGAAAGTCAATTGGATAGACATCAATACATCAATAATCTTGACGTTTTTTTCAAAAAACAGTTTGGAAAAAGCTATCAAAAGAATGACATAGAGACATTTCAACTTTTAAGGCCCTTCCAAGAAATAGCTATTAGAAACGCGAAAAAACTTGCTTCATATTACAATCCTAGTAATACTCCTTCTAAAAGATTTCCAGTAACTTACGTTTTTGAATTAGTTGAAGAACTAAATAAATTTTCTCGTAACAATAGATGGGTTTCAAAAGACCATTAGTACGTATTCTCACACTCAAAAGGCGCATATTAATGATTTGCACTTCCTGATACGAAAACGTATCTATTTAAGGAGGTGCTTTTTATATGCCACAATCCCCCCTTCATAGTCCCCTCTAATTACATCCCGAACACAAAAGTCATTTTATCATACATTCAATGGTACTTCCTTCAGAACCAATTTGTACGATTAAAAATAAATATTGAATTATCGTTCCTAGATGATATGGATCTACACGTTATTCCGGCGATTGTGAGGAGTGATAAATTGATGAATTACGGTTATATCAACTAAAAAATTTTACAATGTATACGAGCATGAGCGCTGAGGGAAAGCCTAAACAGAATTGGCTACACTGATAAAAAATGTTTACAAACTTGTTACTGTCACGACATAATTTTTTGTTCTCAATAAGATGAAAAGACTGTTATATCTATATTAGGAAATATTCCTATGCGGAAATCCAAAGCTGCACACTTACCGCTATCGATATCAGTGTAACAACCATCCCCTTCAACCGAGCAGGATCGAAAGTCATTTTCATCGATGTGATCAATCTGGACAGGGATCTGGACCAGCTGCAGGCTGCTATCAGCCACTCCAAAAACAGCAGTCGTTCGGAGACTATCCAGTTATTCGATAAGAATCATTTTTACTTTTTGGAGCATCCGCCAACAAAGGCAGAACTGCTGAATAGCATGGTTGGAAAGGGAAGAACTTGGCCAAACCAATCTCAATAATATCCTGGCCATCCCGCATCCGATGTCGTTGATGGCATTCAAGTCAGTTGTCCCTGTAGCTGTGATCCCGAACGGCATCGATTGGGGAGACGGCCACCTTGAGAAATTCGTCTTCCTGTTCTCGATCACCAAGCAGGACTATGCGAATACAGAATATATTTATGACTTATTGCTGAAATTGATGGATCAGAACAGGAAACAGGAACACATTCTTAGTAACCATTACTTTGAGTATTTGTCAAATTTTAGACACGAAGAACTTAAGATAACCACAATTGCCACTCATATTACATTTTCCAACTTGATCAAAAAGCAAAAACACCAGTGGAAATCTATGTACTTTTCTTGGCGAATTAGGCATTATTGATTTCCTGTTGTGATAATCACGCATTATAAACACTTTTTAATTGAACTCACTGACACGGACTGTATCTTGTTTCCATCATGTCCAATGGATAGAAAAGAACCAGTACTAAGTTTATAAATATATTCATAACCAATTTCTGTGCGAGTGTCTAATTCAACACAATATCTAAAGGTACATTCTGGATTCTGAAACGTTATATCTTTAAGAATATTATTTATTTGAGTTATTTTACTACCCTTTATTTTCAACAATTTAGATATAAAAACTTTGAAATAGAAATCCAAGTTTTTATTGTAAAATTCTCCACCTTGAGAGAACAAAATTAAAATAGTGGAAAAATAATTATGAACAGTATTCATCATATAATGTAATTTTCTCAAATCTAAATATTTGCTGTTGTAATTTTGTGATAATTCACCCGTATCTTGAAATATATACCTAAAATAAGTATTGTTCCTATCTAATTCATGTATTTCTAAAATGACTCGAGCAACTTCTTCGGGTATAAAAAATGAAATATTATGTTTCCCTATAATAGTTAGAACTTGATTCAAACATTTTCTCAAATTATGTCCGAAGTTACTCCCTATAGGTTCAGAAAAATACAATTGAAGATCAAAAAGAATTTCCTTAAGAGCTATTTCAATATAATGTCTGTAATTATAGATAGTGGGATAGACAAGTACATCGGGCAATGATAATTGTAATTTATATGTAGAATGTGCAAATTCATAAAAACCTTCTATATACCCATAGGAAAAATCCTGACCTTTCCATCCAATTAAAGCATTGTCTGCCTCAAATATCGCTCCTGAAAAATTGCTAAATTGAGTTATTGGTATGCACTCTTCGTAGCCATCGCCTTTACCAACATTTAACACTTCATTAAAATCTTTTTCACTAATACAATCAATAATAGCATCCTGATCCATATTTACATCTCCTGTGCTTATTATATAGCTAACTCAACTTTTGCATTTGAAAAATCTAACTAATCCAATGATTTATTAAAGTTTCCAAATCATTGAACATCAAAAGGTACGCAAAAAAGACACCCCTCTTTGGTGAAATTTAGTTGCTACACAACACATACGAAAGTGGGATATCTTATGGCTACTATTTTACCAGAAAATCAAATCAATCAGGAATTAAATTCTTCTGCTCATCAATTTCTCCCAAACAGAAACTGGGGACGTTACTCAATCAATCCAATATCCGAAAAGAAACAGACATCTCAACGGTACTACTAGCCCAGTTCATCTTCTCATTGGTCCTTTAAAAGAAAAATTTGTATTGGACATTGTAATCCAGACTGAAGCCATAGGCACCTGCCACGGATGCGGTTTATCATCTGCTCAACAACGCAACCTACAATTGGCTCAAGTTTCTGTTGTTGTTGAGCCGGAATGTCATTACCCAGAAATTGCTCCCACTTGTCTCGGAAAACCGCGAACGCGCCCTGATTTTGGACGATTCTTTGTACAGCCGTGCGCGCAGCAAGTCAGTCGAGATGCTTGCGCTCGTTCATGATCACACTACCGGGAAGTTCGTTCGCGGTTTCCGCATGCTGACTTTAGGTTGGTCGGATGGCAACACATTCATGCCGCTTGCCTTCTCTTTGTTGAGTTCAGAAAAACAAAAGAATCGTTTCCAAGAAATCAGCCCTGATATAGATAAGCGCACCGTGAGTTACAGGCGTCGCAAGGAAGCCGTCAATAAGTCGACGGAAGCGCTGTTCGACTTGCTTGATGACATCAATCCGCTCCAAATCTGCGCTCAAATGTTACTTTTCGATAGTTGCGCATTTCCAAAAGTAATCAAGCGTGTGGTTTCGGAGTATCCACTGGAAGTAATCTGTATGCTGAAACGCATGCACCGCGTGTACTATACGTATGAAGGACAACAGTACACCTTGACCCAACTGTATAAGGTTGTGCACAAAAAACGTGGTCGTGCTAAGATTCTTTCAGCCGTTGTCGTCACTTTGGGCCTGGACGCTGATGAAAAAGAAATTCAAGCCCGTATTGTCTTCGTGCGTGATCGAAACCGCTCCAAGAATTGGCTTGCAATCTTATCCACAGATATCAATCTACTGGAAGAAGAAGTTGTACGTCTCTACGGAAAACGTTGGGGCATTGAGTGTTTCTTCAAGGTGGCAAAATCACATCTGGCGCTAGGGAAAGAGTTCCAGTGCCGCAGCTATGATGCAATGGTAGCCCACACGACGATTGTCTTCACCCGTTACATCATGCTTGCGCTTCGGATGCGCGAAGCACAAGCTCCAAGGACCATCGCTGTTCTTTTCGTGTTGTGATGAATTGGAAGACATCCGATTTGCAGAGGAGAATCTATTGGTATTGGACTGTCTTAAGGATTCCCTGACGGAAGAACCCGTCCTATCCGAAGGAATGGTGAAGTCCCTTCTGGACAGAGTTTTCCATAATTTACCAGCTTTCTTGAAACGAGCATTCCCTCAACCGAAAAAGCATCTTCCAAGGGCTTTAGTGGCATAATATCATAGCGAGAAATGTTGGTGTATCAAGTTTAGCTGTTTTTTTAGTGTGCGAAAGTTGAGATCTAAAATAACAAGAGGCACATTGATCAAAAAAATAATAATTTTTTGATATAAGAGTATCTATCTGTTAAAATTATTACATGATTAATAATATTGATTAACTATCAATATTACTTATCGAATAGAGGAAAAATAGTGTCAGTTCATTCTATATTAGGGAAAAGCTGTCTCTGCTCAACGAAACTATAGTTGCAAAAATAGTTTTCGAGGTAATCAATAGAGTTGCTCCTGACTATAAATCATAAATAGAGAATAATTTAATAGAAATTTTTTTCATTTCATAAGTATTCTCTTGAATAATTAGATACATTTTTACCACCACAATTTTTTTAAGTATAGTGTTGATTAGTTGAAAAGAGACTATAAATAGAAAGGATATGCTGAAAATGAGACGAGCAATAGGTCGAGCGATCAACCAGATTGTAGGAGTTCTTTTAACATTTGTTGTAGGTACTTTCGCTTTGTTTGCAATGGTAGGTACTTTTTTGGAGAATTTAAATTTTAGTGGTGAGAAATTTGTAACATATTTTAATATGATATTCTTGTTAGTAGGCGCTCTAATTTTCACAGTAATTGGTATTTATGAATATAAAAGAACTGAGAGAATAAAAGAAGCGCAAAGACTTGTGGATCAGCGCAGAGCAAAGAGAGAACGAATACTTCTTTTAGAACAAACAAGAATAAAAAAAATAAAAAGTAAAGATTCAAATGCCGATCCCTATTTTTTGGGGAATGAATTTTCAAAAGTTTCTCCTGCTTATAATTTCAATCAAGAAGATTTTGTAATCTATTTTAAAAGTTTGGAATTGCCAAATATTCCCACATCGATGAACACGATTGACAGAAAATATAATTCGTTGATGAGAAAATATGAAAAAAATTTAAGCAAAAACGAGGAAAAGAAAGTTGAAATGATTAAATTATGCTATAAAAAACTAAAAGATATATATCCAGAATTTGTAGAATAGAGAGGGATGTACATGATTATTGAATCACTAATTTTTGGAGCACTATTTTCATTTGGTTCCGAATTTTTAAATAATCTGTTTTTTACGGAAAAAATTGGAAATCATACAGTTATCGATTTCAAGCATGGGAAAAAAATTGGTAACATTCAGATTAAAGCAGAATCCATTCTTTATATATCTGGGGATGGTGAACATTATTTCCAACAGTTTAGCCCAGGTGAATATATAATTACAAATTTATCCAATGAACAATATGTTGTAATAAATATTGAAGATGCGCCAGAGGAGGATAAAGAGAATTTATTTATAAATGATATCCAAATCAAAAATCGTCGGGGTAAAACAATTGAGACACTCTCTTTCGGTAGTGATACGGATTATTTGTATTCAATATTAAGTATTTATAAAAAAAATGACGGCATGATCGATACTATCATGCAAACTTTACTGTCATTCAATGCTTACAAAATATTTATATTGGAGAGAGAGATACCCACAGGTATCATTGATATAAGCAGCTTAGATGACTTGGAGTACGAAAATCTTATTGAAGCCTTTAAGAAAATTAGACATGATTTGATAGCCTCCTTTGAATGTAACGAATCATACAAAGTAACAAAAATAAATTCTCAGATAATCAATAGGGATGAGTCTTCAATATTAGCACCGTATTTTCATATTCTTGAACTAGATTTACAAGACAATTCTCCTCAACAAATAAAAAAACAATATAAAAAATTAAGTAAAAAATATCATCCAGATACAGATAGCGGCGATAGTGAATTATTTGATTTAGTCCAAACATCTTATCAATTTCTGAATACTCATTATAATTATTAACCACACAAAATTTACATGTGAATATCAAACCTGAAAAATTGTTACCAATACAAAAATGGACCGATCGAACAACTCGCTAGCGTGTGCTGCACCCCGAATGTGTAAGTGATCCGTCCAGCTGACGGCAACGAAACCGCCGCAGATTGGAAATTGGCGATAGAAACAACGGATAAGCCGACGATTCTTGTCTTGAGCCGACAAAATCTGCCTGTGTTGGAAAGAATCACCACAGTAGTCTTCGAAAAAGTGACTAAAGGTGGGCTACGTCGTTTCCGACTGGAAAACACTGTACCGGAAGGTATCCTGATTGCGACCGGTTCGGAAGGGTCGCTAGCACTCCAAGTCAAAAAAACGTGAGAGAGCACGGACAGGATTGCCATTGTGTCCTCTTCCTGTTGTCCTTCCACTTGTTTGATCAGCATACTCCCCCATATCAAAAAGTCGTCCTGTCGAAAGCCGTGACAAAACACGAAATGGTCGAAGTCGCCGCAACATTCGGCTGGGAACGCTATTTCGAATCTGCAGTAAAAGTCATCGGGATCGATCACTTCGGTGCTTCGGCCCCTGGTGACAGAATCCTTAGGGAATTCGGGTTTACGATCGAAAACGTCGTGGTCATATGTAATAGATTGTAATAAAAAATAGTTCAGCCAATCCAAAAGCGCTTTTGGACTGGGCTGAACTATTTTATTTGTAAGCGCCAAATAATCAGGTAGCTTTTCGGGAGAAGTCTTTCCACTTATATTTCAGTTATCATATATAAGGGAGGTACCAAAATGGAAAGACAGACGGACAATCGGTGTCACTAGGTGGTAATAACTATGTCACTGCTGGTAATATCCTGTGGCGGATATCAAACTGGTGTATTAGACACAAAAACTGGTAACCTCTTTTCCGAGAGTGGTAAAAAGCTATACATTTGGTGGTAGATATCTCCGCACTTGCTGTATATGTTTGCACTACTCCCGCCAACTAGCGTATGTTTGATGGCTAAAGGGATCATCCCCCTCACTGGAAGTATCTACCTTTAGTAGTGTGCTGGTTGCCTTGCAGGAGGTAGGCTGGTATATGGTCTCAAGTAACTACGATGAAGGACTGACCAATCGTAGGTATGTGAACTGAATTAGGGTAATCCCCGGTCAATGGGTTCTTTCCGGAGGTGAGGGATTGATGGGAGCCAGTCCTCCGGACTGGATGTTGTTGGTCGGAGTTCTAAGAATAACGGGCACCCTTCTATACAACAAGAGGCACAGCCCGAAACTCGGGATGTGCCTCTTGTTTACGTGACCTTATGATTGCCTTACGCTTTAAGTGCTAATGCGGCGGCAGTAGGTTCAGGTGGATTTGTGCGGATGTTCAATTTGTGGTCGACTTCTCTAAGCAGCAGATCCAGGAATTCTTGATGGTACGCCTCTTTTTTGCGCACAGGAATGCATTTCATGAAGGTAGTCAGATTCTCAATGGCATGGCTGAAATTACTTGCGTCTTCATCCGTATTGAATATATACTCGCGGCGTAGGTTCTCTTCTGTATTCATGTAGTAAACGAAAAATGTTTTGTCATAGTTGCTGACACCACAATAAGGTGCGACTAGTTTGAAATTTGACATTCTGTTGTAATCCCCCAAATTTATAATTTTCCCTAAACTTAATTAAAACGCTTACAATTAATAATAGATCAATAGTCTTTATCCGCTCCTCCTCCTTATCAGTTGTTCAAAATTGAGCATTCTAACTGTTTAATAGCTTCCCCCCAAGCAATTTGTCCCCGTCAGCCTGCTTCTCTTTCTTCTTCAGGAATCGCCTCGTAAACAATCAATTCATACGCTTTGTCTTTGATGGTTAGTTCCAAAAATTCTTGGTGATAGAGTTGTTCTTTCCCTTTCGGAACGTTGACCATAAACTCGAGCAAATTTTTTGCCGCATTGCAGAACTCCTGCGCATCCTTGATGTTACTAAAAACGTATGCCCTTACCAAATCTTCTGTTTGCAGATAATAAACATTGACAGTATTTTCTTCTCTGTATATACCACAGTAAGGCGAAATCACTTCAAAGTCCATATTGCACCCCCCTAACAATAGTTTTGAGCCTACTAGAGAAAAGAATGCGCTTTCATCATATCGCAAAAAATATAAATATCACCGGAAAACTTAAGCAACTTAGTTTACTTGGGGGTATTCCAACACAAACTCTCGTTTAATCAAGTTTATTGATATTCTATTTTTGCGATTACAATTCCACACGCTTTTCTTTCCTCAGTTGACCCTGTAGCTATAATAACATAAGTAAATTTAAAACAAAAGCAATTTTTAAAAAATAATTCAATTTATATTTAGGCTTAACAAACATCTGGAAAAGGCTTAATCAAGGAAATTAGTTAGCTTTAGCGTTTACTATACATCAATATTCAAACAAATAAGATAATAAGAACCCGGATTTTCCTTTTACTGTCTGAGAGGTTTCCCTATTGATCACACTAATCTAAAGTAAATGCATCACATCAGTATGCACCTACTTTAGATAAAGAGTAATCGTGGTCAAATTGACTATATCAAGTGGCTTATAAATTCAAGCTGTATCCAGAGCATTCACATCATTAGAAATATATATTGTGCTTCTAGTACACTGACCTATCCTTCATTACCTGAGAGCGTCAAAATAGCACACATCCGAAGAACGGCATTTTTCTTTTTTCGAGTACTTCTACATTACTGAAACGGTTGTCCCAGCCACGGTTGTATTATTTTCGCTCTCCCCAGACAACTCTTTCCCAAGCGCGATGATGAAGTCCTTGAGTTTATCTTTGACTTCGGGATGGTTCAGTCCGTAGTTGATGCTGGTGGTCATGAAACCGAACTTGTCGCCGACATCATAGCGGGTGCCTTCAAATCGTTTCGCGAAGACGCGCTGCGTTTGGTTCAGCGTATCGATGGCATCGGTCAGTTGAATCTCACCGCCTGCTCCAGGAGCTTGGTTCTTAAGAATCTCGAAGATTTCCGGCGTCAACAAGTAGCGGCCAATGATGGCCAAATTGCTCGGCGCTTCTTCCGCTTTCGGCTTCTCCACGAAACGGCTGACATTATATAAGCCTGGTTCCAATTCGGAGTCGATATCGATGATGCCGTACTTGGAAGTCTCTTCCTGCGGTACCGCCATAACTGCGATATTGGAAGCATGCGTGCGATTATAGGCATTGATCAGCTGCTTCGCCAATGGCACTTCATCTTGCATCAAATCATCCCCTAGCATGACGACAAAGGGTTCATCCCCTACGAAGGCTTTCGCCTGCAGGACCGCATGTCCTAGCCCTAACGGATAGGATTGGCGCACAAAATGGATACGGACACCAGTCGACTCCTGAACCAAGGCTAAAAGTTCATCCTTGCCCTTTTCGCGTAAATTCATCTCCAACTCAATATTAGAGTCAAAATGGTCCTCTGATATCCGCCACAGGATATTACCAGCAGTGACATAGTTATTACCACCTAGTGACACCGATGTTACCACTGAATGCCAGTCAAGTTACCATTGCGGAAAACGATAAAGAAAAGCTGACCTAATCCTTTAGGACAGCTTTCGTGAATAAGGTCAAAATGAACCACCAGCGTACAAATTTTACCAGTTAGTGGAAAAGAGAGGTTAATACCAACAATACTGACCGTAAGGTCAACTAAGAGCCCTTCCATCTAATCCAGGAACGGCTCTTAGGAGATCTTTGATATATTTTTACCTGTAAAACTTAACCGTTATCATAGGGTGTCGCTCTATAACCATTTCATTATCTCGGATATAGGGTGGTTTTTATTCCATTCAATACGCTCCTCAATAAGTCCTTGGTACTTTCTGTACGCGGAGTAATCATCAAACACTTGATAAATATCTCCCTCTAAATCAGGGAACGGAAGTCGTTCCTTATTCGATAATTGATTTACCGTACGCCTTAGGTCGACGACCTGCTCTTCCAATTCAGCGGAATATTCAACTAGGGCTACGATAAAAGAAATAAGTTCGTCCTCCTCAGATTGCTTATCTAACATTTTATAGTAATCTTCGTTTTCATCTTCATAACACATATTCATTTAAACCTCCTCACGTCGAAAATTAGTTACGGATGCCATGCCGTTCACGCATAGATATTTCTCCATCTATCAGTAATTGAATAGAGTTATGAACAATTCGATCCATAATCGCTTCAGCTACAGTGCCATTCCCAAGCTTTTGAGGCCATCCTTGCGGATCAATCTGGGAACAGAAAATAGTCGATTTGAGCTTGTATCTCATTTCCACGATTTCAAGAACGAGTGCAGCCTGTTCTGGCGAAATATCGATTAAAAGCCATTCGTCAAGAATCAGTAGGTCTACCTTGGAAATCTTTTTGATACTTTTACGGTAAGAATCGTCATTTCGATATTGATCTACCATCAGCTCATCGAGTAACTCCGGAAGACGCACATACTTCACCGTATGGTGCTGACGGCAAGCTGATATACCGAAAGCTTGTGCGATATAGCTTTTGCCAGCTCCAGTTGGGCCTTTGATGATAATGTTGTTTGTTTGGCGAATGTAATTGCAGCTGGACAGTTCCAAAATGCGCATTTTCTCTAATTTCCGGTCCTCGTGGTATTCGATGTCTTCAATGCAAGCCTGTGAATCTTGAAAGTTAGCGCTCTTAATCAATCTTTTTAAAGTGTTCGATTTGCGTCTGTCGTACTCATGATCAATCAACAGCTGGAATCTTTCTTCAAAGCTCATTTTTTTGAACTCCGGCGAACTCTCTTGATGCTGGTATCCTTCTACCATCCCTGATAATTTCATTGAAATCATTTTGCTTATTGTGTGTTCGTTCATTGTCCTTTTCCTCCCCAATAATCCGAGCCGCGTGTAAATCCGAAATCATCCTGAGATTTGGATGGTTTTTCCAGTGCTTGCTCGGCATCTTTTTTCTTATTTGCTTTCAGTTGATTTTGAACTAATTTGACCGTCGGTCGCTGGGTGACATTCAAGATTTCCTTGCATGCTCTTTCAATCTCGTACTTGGTATAACGACGGGAACTATTTTTTAAAGAAAAAATAGACGAAAGTGCCTTGCGCTCAACCTGATAGGTATCTAAAAGATATTGAATGAGGCGTAAGGTGTTCTCTCCAATCGTTTCTGACCATTGTAAGGCGTTTTCCGGTGTTTGCTCGACATACAGTTTGTGGTTGTCAGGCATGTGATCTTTACTGGTGGATAACTGACCGAATTTCCCATATAATCGGGAGTGGGTAGCTACTCGCATTTGTTTGAAGAAGACCTCGATGAGATGCTCAGAAACACGTACATCGACGTTTTTGCCGATGTACTCATATGGGACGGAATAAAACATATTTCCAATACTGATATGATAATCCAGGCGTACTTTAGCGGTTCTCCACTCGGCCATTTTGTATGGTTTTGCTGGTAGAGGGGAAAGTGCGAATTTCTCCTCTTCTTCAAACGCTGTAAAGCGAGTGCCTTTCTTTTTCGAGAAGTCTCTATGATTGAATTCTTCGAGCTTCAGGCTGATTTTTTGGTTCAAGTCAGTCAGAGTAAAACAATGTTCATTCCGCAATGCCGCAATTATCCATGTTGATATGGTGCTGACCGAGCCTTCAACAGATGCTTTGTCCTTGTTATATTCAATTGAAAATAAGCGCGATTATCCTCAAACTCAGATTATCCTCAAAAAAGCCACAGACTGCTCTAGTTATCGAGAGGGCTCTGTGGCTTTTGAGGATAATAATCTAGTTCAATCCACAAAATTCTAAAAGATATTCTTCCTTGCCTTTCCACTTTTTCTGTTGCTTTAAATTTGGGATGTCTTGCACTGACTCCAATGCATTTTTAATAGTTTCGCCGTCGGCGTACGAATAAACTGATGTGGTCTCTAAGCTTTTATGTCCCAGAAAATCCTTGATGTAAGAAATTGGAATACCCTCCTTATACATTGCCATCGCGATACTATGCCGTAACATATGAGCATGAAGATTAATTGGGAAACTAGGATCTCCATTGTATGCAAGACGCGCGTACTTTTTCAAAAAATGATCAACCGTTCCTGGTTTCATCTGGGTGTGCATTGAATCATGGATTGTATAAAATAAAAAATCAGACTTATCCGAGTGATTATGGAATTCATTTAAATATGCCTCTAAATGCTTTATTGTAGCCTTCAGTAATGGAACATAACGAGTTTTGTGCCCCTTCCCTTGAATTCTGAGCTGAACAGAATGATCCCCATAAACTATGGAATCGCACGTAAGGCTAAGAAGTTCTTGTAGGCGTGCACCGGTCTCATACGCAAAAATCATGAAAAAACGGTCTCGTCTGCCTAACTTCGTTGTGGCATCAGGTGCCAAAAATAAATTTTTTATTTGAGCTTGGTTGAGATATTCTATGCGCTCTTTTTTTGATGCTCTGAAAGTATGGATACTACAAACTTCCAAATAAATGGGCGTTAATTCAATATGTTCTTCACTACAGAACTTCAGAAACGATTTGATAGCAGCTAACCGGAGGTTGAGGGTCTGATAAGAACAGTTGCGTGAATCTTTAAGCCACATGAGATAGCCATATATATTACTTCTGCTAAAGCAGGAAAAATCCATTGAATCAAAGCTGATCCCTTTTTCGTCTGAAAAATATTTCCTCAATAGTTTCAAGGATTGTTTATAGGCACGTACAGTCTTGTCGCTAAAATTACGCCTTGTAACTAAGTAATCTGTCAAGAAATCTCGTAATAATTGGTAGAACTGCATTTTTTTATCAGTACTCATCATATACCTCCGGTATTATGTCATCGTTAATACTAGATAATCTTTCTTCAATTTCAGGATAAAACGATTCTACGAGAGTAAGATAGTAGTCTGTTTCTGTAAAATGCGAATGTCCCATATACTCACTTAAATATGGGTAAAGACCTGTGACATTCTCATTCTCTCTGACCCAAGAGTTTAGTCTGTGTACAGCGTACGTGTGTCTAAGATCATGAACTCTTGGTGAATTCCCTGTTACCAATTGCGCTTCGGGGAGATTATCCCAGAATTCATGAAACCAATGATCAATAGTACTTTTGTTATAAAATTCTCCATTTATATTTGGAAAGAATGCTTGTCGAATCGGGAAAATTTCTTCTATATTTTGGTTATATTCTCTACACACCTCTAAAAGATCCGGGCTCATAAATAATATTCTTGCTTTCCAACCTTTCGACTCCCGAATCAAAATCTGTCCGTTCGTTAAGTTAACATCGGTAATGTTCAACAGTCTGGCTTCGGAAGACCTCAGTCCACAACAATACAACAAGCGAAATAGTACAGGAATAACATAACAGCGTGTAGGGGAAAAAGGAGAAACGGGACAACTATCAATTGCATGAAAAAAGGCCTGTAATTCTTTTGTAGTAAAAATATGAGCTTCATATTGGAGCTGTTTATTAGGGATGTTCCCAGGGAGGATGTACGCTGCATGCCCAATGGCATGTAAATATTTACCAAATTGTCGGATAGGCGTAATCCGTCTTAAAAGGCCATTAGGATGTTCATTTGGTTTGTAGTGTATCCATTTATCGACAATCTCTTTTGTTAAAGACTCTATATCTGGAAAATATTCAAAAACCATGTCATCGAAATGGTATAGAATTCGTGCTGATGATTGATAAGGGAACCCAACAGATTGCTTTTGAGCAATAAAGGTTTCTAAATGCGGACCTAATCTGCTTTTAAAGATATGCTCACTCAAATTTATCCTCTCCCCAATGTATTTTCCCAATTTCTGAAAGATCTAAAGCACACATACGCAGCATAGATTCTTCGAGAGAGATATAAGGTTTGTCTGATTCTTTTGAAGTATGCCCAAGAATATCTGTTACGACCTGATGAGGAACCTTAGCTGAAAGTAAACGATGAGTTAGTGTATAACGAAATAGATGCAAACCTTTGGTTTTGCCATTTACTGGTTGGATTTTTAATTTATTCAGGAGTTTTGAACAAAAAGGATAAGCAGATGAGATTTTATTGTAGGGAGCTTGCTTTCTTAAAAAGATGTAGGGGTAATCTATACGCGGATGGCGTTCATGTAAGATGTATTCCATGAGGGCATTACCGATCTCAGGTAATAGGGGAAAAATGATTGATTCACCAGTCTTTTGCTGGACTAAATACAGTTTTTCCTTATTCCAATCAATGCTTTGAAGGGTTAAGTTGCAGACGTCTGAGTCCCTTAGGCCGAAACGTAGAGCGAGTAATATTATGGCTTTGGTTCGCATGGATTCCTGCTCTAGTTGCTCAATCAAGCGCCGCTCATCTTCTACAGACAGATAGGCTGAGATATTGCCTTTTTGAATAAATCTGCTCATGATAACATTTGAAAGATTATAATCGGTAACGTTGTTCTCAAACAAAAAGGTTAAGAGGCTTCTTAATATCGGCAATATAGTGGCCATACTTCTTTTATTGCAGATGGTTGAAAATGACGCGATGATCAATTGGGTTTCTTCATAAGATAATCCGGCTAACTCTTCAATTGTTTGTATTTCTGCCAATGATAAGGTTTTACGGAAAACATAGTCGTACAGATTAATTGTAGCTTTACTAAGGTTTTTTTCACTTAATGTGTTGATATAAATGGTGCGGAGTTCTTCTAAATCGTGATCCGTAAAAGACAAATTTTGTTGAATAGGTTTCCAGTTAAATGTACCTGTGTCAGCGACTTCCAAAAGAACATGTGCAGCCTTTCTGTTCATTTTCCATTTCCACTCATTCATTAAGCATTTACTTCGTAATCCATTTATTTCAGAAATATACTGTTGTAATACTTCGCTGGCATAGATGCCTGCGTTTTGTTTATTAAAATAGTCGCGTATATCTAGCCAAGAGTGTTTATATTGTCCTATTGTAGATGATGATAATTTCAAGCCCCTCATTTCTAATTCAGACTTTATAATCAAGTGATCGATTGTAATCTGAATTGATATGGGGTAGCTCACATCTTTGAAAAAATCCTTCGTTTCATCTTCCGTCGGAAGAGAGCTTCTGTTAAATGGATTTCCGCGCTCATCTTTGGCATGAGTGCCGGCATAATAATCTACTAATTTAACGCATTGCCTATGTCTCGAACTTCTTTCCTTGGAATTTCTGTCATCTTCAATAAAAGCATCATAAAGTTTCTGGCATGGAACAGTGATATTCATTTTAGATGCCATTTGCGATAATTGGTTGCAATAAAAATGTAGCGACTCGAAAGATGAAGATGCAAGTTGAGGTTTTCTCTCTGTCAAAACAACGCTGATTATTTCTTCCAGTTTTTCCATCTCTAGTCCTCCTCATACTATAATCGATCAGTCAAAGAATACCACCAATGGAAAATATTATCTTCAAAAAAGCCACAGGCATCTCTAGTGAAAGAGCTTGTCCTATGGCTTTTTGAAGATAATCTGAGTTTGAGGATAATCGCGCGGGGCCCTGATCCTTGCTGGCATGCATAAAGTCCCATAGTGATCACACATTTCACGGTATGTCGGATTCAACACGAGTTCTTTCAGCGTATGGCGGGTCACGGAAGTTTTGAGGTTGTCCGGAACAACAATCTGCGTACTTCCTCCAAAGTATTCAAAAGCGCGATTATGTGCACCAATCCAAGCGTTCATGTCCATGGATAAGGTGGCCTCAGCGTAAGACAATTGACTGCACGGAAGTGTTGCGACAAAAACATAAGCCTTTACTTTTTCACCTGTATCTCGATCAATAATAAATGCTGTTGATCCTGCCCAGTCCACTTCCATGATTTCCCCCGGTTTTCTACGAACCCTGAGGGTTGCCTTGTACTTGTCTGCATAAGCTTTGTAATGACGTAAAAAAGACCGATAAGTATAGGGAATCTTGCCATTCGCACGACAACTCATACCATACTCATAGTGAAGCAGCGATAAGGTTACATTGGGTTTAGCCAGTTCTCTGTGCACGAGTTCAAAATCAATCATGCCGTAACCCGAATTTTCAATGGCTTTGTATGGATACAGAAATTCTTCTATCCAGTGATCATCCATTTCCTCTGTCAGCGGACATTCAAGTCCCTTGTCTTTAGCCAACTGAAGAATTTCAGTGACTTTTGGCCGACCGTGACCTGTACTTGCGGAGACTGTTCGCAAGCTCAAGCCTTCGTGGGCCATTTCCAATATTTTTCGATATTGAATCATAAAAAAATACCTCCAATATAATGTTTTTGCACACTGGTGTGCTCCTTCATTATATTGGAGGTATTGTTGAGTTAATCATCTATTTTGCTGAGTGGTAACTTCCATGTCACTGAGTGGTAAGATTTGTGTCACTAGGTGGTAATAACTATGTCACTAGTGGTAATTTTAGCTGGCGGATATCATCCTCAATAGCGCGTTTGCTTTTGCCAGTGACGATCAGGATTTCTTCGATGCCGGAAGCGATGGCTTCCTCGACGATAAATTGGATGGTAGGCTTATCAACGATCGGCAACATTTCCTTCGCCATCGCCTTCGTAGCTGGTAAGAAACGTGTGCCGAAACCGGCCGCTGGAATCACTGCTTTTCTGACTTTTTGCATATGAACGATAGCTCCTTTGATATAAAAGTGAAATATACTTAAAATTACAAACGCTTACTCCTGGTATGATAAATAATCCAAAATAAGCACATAATGAGCCTATTCTGGATTCTTTACACCCTAGGGTTTAGTTTTCGTGGAATAGGTCTCTTGTATAAACCTTCTCAGCAACATCGGCTAATTCTTCCGCAAACCGATTAGACACGATTACATCAGAGATTCCCTTAAATTCATCAAAATCTTTGATAACTCTAGAGTTGTAGAAATCATCTTCATCAAGCGCTGGCTCAAACACCACAACTTCAATCCCCTTAGCCTTGATTCGTTTCATAACCCCTTGAATTGCTGATTGACGGAAGTTGTCAGAGTCCATCTTCATAGTCAATCTATAGATTCCGACTACCTTAGGATTTCTCTTAATAATCATGTCAGCAACATGATCTTTCCTGGTTCTATTGGCGTCCACGATTGCAGACATAATATTTTGAGGAACATCTGCATAATTAGCCAATAATTGTTTCGTATCTTTCGGTAAGCAGTATCCACCGTAACCAAATGATGGGTTATTGTAGTGTGTCCCGATACGTGGATCCAAGCCTACACCCTCGATGATCTGTTTGGTATTCAATCCTCGTACTTCTCCATAGGAATCAAGTTCATTGAAGTACGCTACTCTTAATGCTAAATAAGTGTTAGCAAATAATTTAATCGCTTCAGCTTCAGTGGAATCCGTATATAAGATATCTATATCTTCTTTTATCGCGCCCTCTGCCAGCAGTTCCGCAAATACTTTTGCACGTTCTGATTGTTCCCCTACGACGATACGAGAAGGGTGCAAGTTATCATACAAAGCTTTTCCTTCTCTTAAGAATTCAGGAGAGAAGATAATGTTGTTGGTTTCGAATTTTTCTTTGATACTTTCCGTATAACCAACTGGCACTGTAGACTTGATTACCATAACAGCATCTGGATTGATTGATAGAACGTTCGCAATCACAGCTTCAACCGTTCTGGTATTAAAATAGTTTTTCTCTGCGTCATAGTTTGTAGGAGTAGAGATGATAACGTATTCTGCATCTTTATATGCTTTGTAGTTATCTGTAGTTGCTGTTAGATTCAAATCTTTGGTTGAAAGATACTCTTCAATTTCAGTATCCGCAATTGGTGATAGACGATTATTAATCAAATCCACCTTTTCTTGGATAATATCCAGTGCGATAACCTCATTATTTTGTGCCAATAGAACAGCATTTGATAACCCTACATAACCAGTTCCTGCAATGGTTATTTTCATAGTAATTTACTGACCTCCCTTCCCCCAAACAACTCTATTTACATAATCTGTATAAGATAAAATAATCCTCAAAACCTTATCCGACACATTAGGCATACTGTAATCTGCAACCAACCTTAACGTATCTTTTTCTTGTGTCTCAAGTACTTCTAGCCCCTGAAGAATTCTCTCTTTCTTAAGACCTACCATCATTACAGAAGCTTCTTCCATTGCCTCAGGTCTTTCATGTGCCTGTCTAATGTTAAGTGCTCTAAAACCAAGAATCGATGACTCTTCGCTGATTGTACCACTATCACTAAGAACAGCTTTTGCATACTTTTGAAGTTTCACATAATCGTTAAATCCAAGAGGTTTCATTATCCTAACTAATGGATTGAACTCAATCCCTTTAGCTTCAATCATTTTTTTTGTTCTTGGATGTGTGCTTACAATTAATGGTCTATGATATTTTTCTGCAATTGTATTTAAGCTATCTACTAAGTCCATAAAGTTCTGCTCAGAGCTAATATTTTCTTCTCTATGAGCCGATATCACAAAATACTTGCTCTCTTCTAATCCTAGTCTTTCTATCACATTCGATTTCTCAATATCATCTTTTCTTGAGCTAAGAACTTCAAACATTGGACTGCCAGTCTTGATTACTCTATCTGCAGGAAGACCTTCTCTTAAAAGATACTCTCTAGCAATGTCGCTATAGGTTAAGTTGATATCTGCTGTATGATCAACAATCTTCCTGTTTGTCTCTTCTGGGACTCTCTGATCAAAGCATCTATTTCCGGCTTCCATATGGAAAATTGGAATATGTCTTCTTTTTGCAGCTATCGCACACAAACAGCTATTTGTATCTCCGAGCACTAGAAAAGCATCTGGCTTTACTTCTTCAAGGATTGGATCAATCTTAACTAGAATGTTACCAATCGTCTCAACGGCTGTACCAGTTGCGGCATTTAAGAAATAATCGGGTTTCTTTAAGTTAAAGTCATTGAAGAATACTTCATTTAGTTCATAGTCATAGTTCTGTCCAGTATGAACAAGAATATGGTCAATTGCTTCAGATTCATCTAATATATTTATAACAGCTGACAGTCTTATTATTTCTGGTCTAGTCCCAACAACTGTCATGACTTTTAATTTCTTCATTAGTTATACCTCCAAATAATAAGTATCAGGCTTTTCAGGGTCAAATGACTCATTAGCCCACATAATTGTAACCATATCTGCATCACCAAGATTCTCAATATTGTGCGTATAGCCTGTCGGTATATCAACAACTTCCATTTTGTCACCACTTACGAAATACTCTATGACTTCGTCTGCATCAATTTGTCTGAAACGAATAACCCCTTTACCACTTGCAACTAGAAACTTCTCATTTTTCGTGTGGTGCCAATGATTTCCTTTTGTAATTCCGGGTTTCGATATATTAACTGAAACCTGACCACGATCAGGTGTTTTTATAAATTCAGTAAATGATCCTCTCTGATCCACATTCATCTTTAAGTCATAACTAAACTGGTCTTCTGGTAAGTAGCTTAAATATGTACTGTAGAGTTTCTTAGCAAAAGTATTCGACATGTTTGGCACTGACTTATCTTCTCTACTGTTCTTGAACGAAAAAATCAAGTCCACTATTTCACCAAGTGTTACCGTATGAGTCATGGATATTTCACAAAATGAATCCACCTTATTTTCTTTTCCTTCTAGCGCATTAATCAGTTCACTAACTACATCATCTATATAAACAAGATTCATCACTAAACTGGGATCATTGACCTGAACAGACATATCATGAGCAATATTATGACAGAAGGTCGCCACTGCACTGTTATAGTTCGGTTTACACCATTTACCGAAAACATTGGGAAATCTATAAACAAGAACTTTGGCTCCAGTTTCTTCACTATGAGAAAACAGAAGATCTTCTCCTGCTTTTTTACTTTGACCGTAAGGATTATCTATCTCGGCTTGAATGGAAGACGAAATCATCACAGGACAGTTGTTATTATGTTGCTTAAGCGAATTTAACAAATCAGAGGTGAACCCAAAGTTGCCCTCCATAAACTCAGATTGTTCTTTTGGGCGGTTAACACCAGCAAGATGAAATACAAATTCCACTTCTTTACAATAACCATCTAACAAAGAAGGATTCGTATCTCTATCATACTCAAATATATCAGAATAATTTCTATTTTTTAGCTCTGCTATTAGATTTCTCCCTATAAACCCTTTAGCTCCAGTGACTAATATCTTCATTATTTATTCCAACTTTCTAACTCTTCTCTAACATAATCCAGTTGTAATAACTTTTCTTTGATTTGCTCTATATTAAGCCTTTCAGTGTTGTGCGAGTTATATTCATCTTCAGATGAGAGCTTCTGATCTCCTTCAACAAAGTACTTGTCGTAGTTTAAATCTCTCTTATCCGCAGGTACTCTATAGAATCCACCCATGTCTTTTGCTACAATATTCTCTTCTTTTGTAAGAAGTGTTTCATAAAGCTTCTCACCATGACGAGTACCAATAACTTTAATTTCATTGTCTGCTTTGAAAAGTTCTTTAATTGCTTGTGCAAGATCTCCTACTGTTGAAGCTGGTGATTTTTGAACCATAATATCTCCTGCCTGAGCATTTTTAAATGCAAATACAACAAGCTCTACCGCTTCATCAAGGCTCATTAAAAATCTCGTCATGTTTGGATCTGTAACAGAGAGTGGTTGCCCATTCTTGATCTGATCAATAAATAGTGGTATTACAGATCCTCTAGACGCCATCACATTACCGTATCTGGTACCACATATAAGTGTCCTTTCTGAATCAACAGTATTGGCTTTTGCAACAAAAACTTTTTCCATCATAGCTTTAGAAATTCCCATAGCGTTTATTGGATAAGCGGCTTTGTCGGTTGAAAGACAAATTACTTTCTTAACGCCCAAATCAATAGCACCTGATAATACATTATCTGTTCCAAGTACATTTGTTTTAACCGCTTCTAGTGGAAAAAACTCACAAGAAGGTACTTGCTTTAGAGCCGCTGCATGAAATATATAATCTACGCTATGCATTGCATTCTTAACACTTGCTAAGTCTCTAACATCTCCGATATAAAACTTCAATTTATCATTCTTATAGATCTTTCTCATATCATCTTGTTTCTTCTCATCACGAGAAAAAATACGTATTTCTTTAATGTCTGTATCCAAAAATCTTTTCATTACTGCATTTCCAAAAGAACCTGTACCACCTGTTATTAATAGCGTTTTGTTTTTGAACATAACCTTGCCCCCATTTATATTATTTCATTCTAAGAACCTTTTTAACAGGCCCAAGTAAAAGTTGTTTTTCGTAGTCATTGAAAGAGAATTTATATAATAATAATCCATATATGACTAAAAATATCCCGGCTTTTATGATAAAATTTATTGCTGTATCTTCTAAGATTAGAGAAATCGGGATAGACAATAAACTAGTTAGAATTATACAGGGCAAAGTACCTTGAAAAATATCCTTAAACATTCTTAAGACATTCAGTCCTATAACTTTATGATAATACAAATTCATCAATACAACATCTCCAAAAATTAAAGAAACAGATGTACTTATTGCAGCACCCAGGTAACCTATTTTTGCGACTAAAATAATAGTCAATATTATATTTAATCCCGCCATTAGTGCCAGTATTATTGATCTTGCAACTCTTTTTAACATTGCGTCTAAAATTGCTATCGTAACATTCTGCACCAAAGTTATAGTTGCTGGCACAAGCAAAAGAATTGTAGGAATATAAGCCCCTAAAAAGTTATCCCCTACCCAAATTTTAATAAAATTCTGGCCGAATAAAATAAATCCAGCTACCGCTGCCCCTGCAACCATAAACTGTAATCGTCCGGGTCGTATAACAAGATCAGTGAGTTCTTCTCCTGATGCCTTCTTAGCAATCATTTTAGTTGCTTGAGGAAGAAAGACACCACCAATAACCCCTGTTATACTGCTAAACATAGTAAAAAAAACCAATGCGATAGAATATAATGCAACAGTTTTTGTATCAGTCAAGGCACCTAAAACTACCCTGTCAACATTTTGATTCACTTGATTGATGATAGCCTGCAAAAATACAGCCGAAGAAAACGAGAACACCATCCACATTAATTTTTTGTCATAAAAATGAAATTTTATTTTTACTCCTAATTTTTTGAAACTATATCTAGCTTCCAATGTAATCAAGATTATTGTTAAAAATAAATCAGTAGCGACAATAGCTGTAGATTTAAATCCCATTAACAACAGAATCACCAGTGTTATTACACGTAATATTATGCGCAATAGTTTAAAAGTATTTGTAACAGCGAATTTTTCGTATCCACTTAATATTCCTGAAAAAGCATTGTTAAAAAATGAAAAAGCAATATTTAATACCATTAATATAAATAATTGTTTTGCTTTCGTTATTTCTACAGAAGTTAACGAATTTCCAAATAGATTATCTATGCCAAAATACAGAACGGAACTTACAACCATTGTTAAAATCGATAACAAGCCTGTGATCATAAAAGCTTGGAAAATAAAATTTTCTTGTCCTATTTTATCATCTTTTGTTCTATATAAAGCTACATATCTTGCGATAACAGAACCCGTGCCAAAATTAAGTATGACAAGATAACCTGCAAAGGAATTCACCAATTGATAAAGCCCATACTCCGCAGCACCAAGTGTTGATATTAAAAATGGTGTGAAGAATATCCCAAAGAATGAATTTATAAAAAGTGTAAGATATGATATTGCGATACCTAATTTTTTTTGACTTTTCAAACCTATCCACTTCATTTCCGTATATTTCTAAATTTTTTTGTGGATATAAAAATATCACACACCACCTATACATTCCAGATAAACTATTTAAATATTATTCTTCTGACTAGACTTTCAACTCTTCGCGTCACGGCAACTACTTTATTCGGTTTCATGATTTTATTAAGCTTACTATCGAATTCCACATCTTGAACAATGTATTTAGGGTGTTTGAGAGGAAAATCCAGTTTATATGTCTTCATGTAAAACAGCCTTTGTGTTGCTTTAGGTATCTTTTTAATGGAATTCACCGCATGAACAGAATCATCAGTTAGCCCAATGTTAGTAATTAAGTTTTTATGCGGTACAATTATCAGACCTGAATTTAAATACATATTTAAACCTCGCTGATACGACCATGATGTCAATTTACCACCATTTTCTAAAAAATCATATTTCTTTTTACCATTATTAATCAAGTCATCTGCAAATCTTTTAGGTTTAACTAAATTCTTAACGAGTCTTATCGCATCTTTATCCTCCATGAACTTCAGCTCATAATCTACGGTGTCCCAAACACGCTTCCATGTAGCCCATCCCCAGATTGACCCTGTTCTGGCAAATATATAACTGTATGGAGTTATATCATATCTCTCCAAATTATTCATTCCACTTATCATATCTATTCGCTGATCATCTTTATATTTTTCAAGTAATTCGTTACAAAATTTAAAGTAGTCTAAAGTTGGTTTACAATCATCTTCTATAATGCACAATCTATCAACATATTCAAAACACCATGATATTCCTGAATAAATCCGCATACCACAGCCTAGATTTACTTCCGAATAATTTCGATAGACTTCACATTCCCAATCAATTTCCGATACAATATCCTTACACTTCTTAATATTTATCTCATCATTTGGCCTAGATTCCCTAGCTCCATCCTGTATTAAAAACAGCTTCGATGGTCTGGCTTCTTTTATTGCATCAAAAACTTCACGCAAAGGCTCAGGTCTATTAAAGAAAATTAAAGCCACCGGTACATCTATTCCGTATGGTTTCATATGGTTTTCCTCTCCCTTAAATATACTTTTTAATCTCTACTCTCTATATCTTATAATTTTTGCGGGTATTCCTGCTGCAACTGCATAACTACCAATTTCCTTATTAACCAAGCTCTTAGCCCCAATAACAGCGCCCTCTCTTATAACACTATTCTTTAGGATAGTACAATTTTCAGCAATCCAGACATCATTCTCTATGCAAATTTTGCCGCTTTCAAGGCGCTGATCTCTAATCAGCTTATTTCTTTTAATTCCATTGTTGCTATCGATAATATAACAATTAGCTGCAATTGCGACGTCGTCCCCAATATAAACACCACCATTTTCCGAAGAAAAAAAATCGTGTTATAACCTATCTCAACATTATCTCCAGTTTTTATTTCAACGTCTCCCCAAAAAGTTAGATTAGGGTATAATGTAACATCATTCCCTATTATTACATTGGTAGCATTATAATTTACCTTCCCTACGACTTTACAATTTTGATTTTTGATAAAAATATTTTTTATTATAATATCTTAAGAATTTTTCTTTTATTCTACCAATCAATAAAAACATTTTACTACCTCAAAAGTTTTTTCATTGAGTCCAAGAATTCCAGATGCAATTTTTTAATAATTTCACTGCTACTATATTCTAAATCCATGTCAATAGTTTTAATAGCTTCTGCAATTGCCTTTGGTTCATCATTACTATAGTATGTTACTAAACTTGCAATTTTACTTTCAGTGACGCATTTTATTTCAGAGGAAACTACTCTAAGCCCCAAAGCTAAATATGACAATATCTTGCTTGGAAATGAGGATTCAAGATATTCCCCAATCATAGTTTGGGTACTTAATCCAATGTGACAACTCTGGCAGTATTGAATATATTCATCACCACTTTTCAAGCCATCGTACTGTACTTTACATTTATTAGTTTGATTGTATTCATTTATTAAAAACTCTAACTTTTCTATTTGTCCAAACCCTATGATATGTAAAACATATTTTTCAGATAAATACTTTGATGCTTCCAATGCATTAAAAGCACCTTTTTTGTGTTCATCAATAATTCCAGCGTAGAGGAGATGAATTCTTCCATCATTAATTGGACTTGATAGCTTTGGATAGGTTTTATACTCTCCGTATATTACTAAATTAGGTTTGCTAAAAGCTAACTTATCTTTTAGCAAATCAGTTGAATAAAGAAAAGCGTCTGCCTGATTGAGCAATCTATTTTCCCATCTAACAAAACGATTACTAAAAACCATCACATCACTATAAATTTCTTCCACTTCTAAAACCAATTCGAATTTCCTAATTGATTTAGCCATTCTAATAGGCAACGATATCCATTGAACATGGTAAGCTATCACTTTTTCATTTTTCTTAGTCGTGAAAAGCAAATATATAAATAGCCATATTAAAGCAATTAAGATTTTCAAATTTCTCATTATTTTGCTTTTTGTTTTCCATGACGGACAATATGTCACTCGCTTGTGCTTATCTATTTCCAATGTTTTCTGCATTTCAAACGGTACTTTTGTCTGATCACCCATCCAAGAAGGCGAGATGAACTGAACTTCATAACCGGCTTCAACCAAAGTGTCCGCTATGTAGTTCATTTTATTTGTAGCCGCTAGATTGCAAACCCTATCTGTTGAGCTTTTAGTTATATCGTAAAACCCAACATATTTGATCTTTTTGCGCTCCATAAAAATACCTCTATCCTAAGTCTGATCCTTGCCAGAAGAACATGTATTGTGGGTTACTTCTTAGCAAGAGCAACACCAACAAACCTATTACAACAAAATAAACCATTGGCCTTTCATCTTTTTTAAATGAATTTATAATTTCAGGAACCAACAACATCAAGAATATCGAATAATACTGTACAACTCTCATGGCGCTTGGATTAACCCAAGTAAGTGGAGTTGCCAAAACAGATATAATCAAAGCATTGAAGAAATGAGTTGCTTGAGGATTATTTGTCAGTATAGTCTTTGATTTCCATAATCCAACAATAGCTACAAGAAGTAACAATATTGTGAAATTCACAGTGCCAGCACCCTCATAAATACCATACTCATACCCACTTAAATTTTGTAATAAAAGTGCAAGCGGTATTCGAAAATACATTAAAAGTGGAAATACTGCAAACATCCCTATCAAGTACTTTTTTGTTACTTTTTTGTTTGCCAAAAAATAAAAAGGAAAAAATACCAAAGCCGACTTATGGATCGTAAAACCTATAAATGATAATAATATAAAAGCAAGCAATCTCCGTTCCCTTATATACTTGTATCCTATTAATACTACAATCGACGTTGCGATTGTTTGTCGGATTCCTGTAATAGAGAAAAACGAGTAAAAAAGAACAGAATAGATTAGAAAGCTAATTAATGAATTTTTAGAGTTTCTATATATCCATATGCCAAGTGGTACTGTAAAAATAAAAGCAATAATCACGAGGAAAACTTGATAGTTATGTGTTAAAAGTTGAGTAATTTTTACAAACAAATAATACCCTGGGTCTTTTCCCAGCTCTTCAGAACCAAAGATAATAATTTCTGTAAAATTATTAATCAATTCTCCCCAGCTTGTCCATAGCGTTCGATTAAAACTATGATAATATGCACGTGTATCAGAGCCAATAGAAATATGTCTCAATCCTGATAAAACAATCCAATTTAGGGTCGCAAAAAAAACGAATACCTTACTCTTGCTTTGTAAATTTTTATTATTATTTATTACAATCGCAAGTGATATTAAAAAAATTATATTTAAAAAATATGGATTCAAGAGTATCGAAATCATTTTCACACTTCACTTTCGATCAATGATGTGTATAACTTTACATAATCTTCCATTCTTTCTCTGGAATCAAAGTTATCATGAGCAAATTGAACACATAATTTTGAATAAGACTTTTTCCCACAAATTTTTATTTGGTCTATTCTTTTTCTTATATCATCAAAACTATCAATAATATACCCACACCCCTCACCTACAATTTCAGGATTTGCAGTTGAATTATTTGTTATAACTGGAGTTCCACAAGCTAAGGCTTCTGCTGAAACTTTACCGAAAGACTCCTCATTTGATAGATTTACAAAAACATCTGAAATTGAGTAATACCTCACCAATTCCGCAATATCATGGGTTTCAGGAATATTAATTATATTTTTGGGTAAATGTATGCTTTCATTCACTCTACCAACTAATAAAATGCATTCATCATCTTTCAGACTATTTGATAACTCAATAAATTTGTCAAGCCCTTTGTTATTTCCCCAACCACTTGCAACACCTAGAATGATAAATTTATTTTGAATATTCATTTCTTCCTTTAAAATCGGATCGTCAACTGGATGAAATGTATCCAAATCTATCCAATTATAAATAGTCTGTACATGCGACCTGTCCGTTACCTTTGATTGTCTTGCTTCGGATGTTATCCAGTTTGAAACTCCTACAAAAGAAACCCTTGGAATTTGAGTAAACCATTTTACTTGATCATTAAATATCTTTTCACTTCTATCAAAAAACCAACTTGGATTACCCATTATTTTTTTGTTCTTATTGTATTTTGAGAACCCGTCTCTCCAATCGTAAAATTTATCTTTAACGTAATGAGTATGACCACCTGAATAAAACCAACAATCATGTAGTGTTATAATTGTTGCAATATCATTTTTTGCTAAATAATCAAAAAGCATTCCCATGTTTATAAAATTGCTATGCAAATTTCTCACATGAACAATATCAGGTTTGACATCATCTATATATTTTAAAAATTTTCGAGTTGACAATGACGAAAAATAACCTTGTAATCCAGTCACTCTAGAAAACAGCCCATGTATTTTTTTCCCAAATGTACCACCAATTTTATAACCACTATTACTATACGGAGCCTCTGAATATGCTACGATACTCTCGTGACCCAATTTAATCAAGTATTTCTCCATTTCTAAAACAGTGCGACCAGTTGACATTATTCCATAAACTGCATTAATTTGTAATACTCTCATTTTAGTCTTCCTCTGCTAGTAACTTTAATTCTTGATATAATGAATCTTGTATTACATTTTTTTGATGATTTCTTTTACCACATTCCCAGGCCTTATTTGAGTATTCAAACATTAGTTTTGAGTCATTAACCAGTTCACTTAATTTTATAAAAACATCTTCTTCACTTTGTGCTACTATTGCAGCATCTTCATTTATTAAGTAATCAATCGATGCTACATCATCTTTTCCAACTGCAAAGATACATCTATTCGCTTTAAAGTAATCTACTATTTTTGTTGAAAATGAATGCCTTACCTCTAAACGCTCTTTCAGTTTTGTTGATTCAACATGAATAAGAATGTCTGAATCTTTTTGTATTTGAGGAATGTTCTCAGCTGGAACTCCTCCCATTAAAAATGAATTTCCCTCAGAATATAAACTTTTTTTCATAGTCTCAGTCATTGGAGTCATCGTATATATATATATTTGCGCCAGTATTTCTTTACTATTTATTTTTTCTAAGGCGTTTACTATTAACTCTAATGACTTCCATCTTCCAGCACTTACATTGCCTGTGAATACCATTCTAATTGGCTTATTAAGTTCTGTTTTCACATCTTGATTCTCATCTTTAAAATCTGCACCTTTTATTAAAATCTTGCAATTTTTCTTGAATATCTTCTCATACTCTAATTTTTGGATATCTGAAATCACATACATATATTCGCATTGATCGACTACTTTTTTTACCATTCTCCTCGTTGTTAGTCGATCCACCCAAAATAAAGGATTAGCAGATATTCTTTTTAAGGTATACACATCATCTGACACATAGCACACCATTTGAACGCCTGTTAGTTCTTTGATGTATAGTATGATTCTATTTAAGTATGTACTATGATAAAGTGGCACAAAAATTATATCAGGTTTAAAATTCCGAACAAATTCAATAAGCTCAATACTCTTCCATCTGCTTATGTACCATAGTGCTCTTCTTAACCAAAAGAGTATTCTCCAACGCCTCTTTTTAGCAGCATTAATGGTGTTTGTTTCGCGATTGGTTAAGACAATGGCATCATTATCACTCCCTATTACTTTTCCAGTTTTAATATTCCGGTTGAATAAGTTCTTGTATAAAGATTTTTCATTTATCTGAAAATATGAACTTGTAATGTTGTTTTTAGGTACACCATAAGACGTATAAATATTGGCAAACTCAAAATCATCTATACCCTCAAATAGATTTGAATAAGTATTTCCAAAACTATTATCGATATTCCATGGCGTTGAAGAAAACACTAGAATTCTCATATATTTATCCTTTCAAGTTATTAATTTGGTCTAGATAGAAATTTTCTAACCATTTTGTTGTGTCATGAATATCATAGCCCGCATTTTTAATAAATTTTGAAGTATCTTTACGTAGATAGTTAGTCTTTTTCATAGCTTTTTCGGCCCAATATTCAGACGATTTTGAAAGCGGAGCTTTCTCAACCAGATTTGTTACAATGGCTTCATTAGGAATTTGATCTGAAATTATACAACTTAAACCCGCAGCTTGAGCTTCAACAACTACAATTCCTAGCCCTTCAAATAGTGAAGGAAATAAGAACAAGTCCATCCCTTGAAATATATCAGACACATCGGATCTAACTCCTGCAAATATGACACTGTTTTCTAAGTTCTCTCTTCTAACTTTTGATTGAACTGATTCTTTAAGTGGTCCATCACCTATTAATAATAGTGTAGAATCCTCAATTTCATCATGAATGCTCTTAAATATATCAATTAAAAATTCATGATTCTTCATACGTTGAAATCTTCCAACATGTCCAATTACATATTTACCTTCTATATCAAATTCATTTCTAATAGCCTTTCTAATCTGGTTATTAAATATGAATTGATCAGTTTCAATAGCGTTGTTTAAAATATTAAACTTATTACTTGCGACAATTTCATCCCCAAAAAGCCATTTACCTGCGGATTCTGAGCATGCTAAAAAATAATCTGAAGTATTTCTGATTGGGTATTGAAAAAGGTTTTTTATTACAGAACTAACTCCCGTACCAGATGAAGTACTATGGCTGTGCGCAATCGTAGTTAAATTATAACTTTTAGCTATTTTAAGATATATTGATGCAGTGCTTCTTACATGACCATGAATAATTTTATAATTAGCATGATTAACAAAAAAATCTTTCCAAACTTTTTTATAAGCAAAGTGATTTGTCCCAATATATCTGGGGACCCTATAGATTTTCCCGCCGAGTTCTTCTATTTCATCGTCGAAAGCACATTTTTCTTGCGTGTGAACTATAAAGTCAAACTGAATTTTTTCTCTATCAATATTCCGATAGAGATTCATAATCATTGTCTCTGCTCCGCCTCTATTCATTTCAGCAAAAACTTGCAAAATCCTAATCGGCTCATTCATATTACAAATTCTCCCTATACCATTCAATTGCCGCTTCAATTCCTCTTTCAAAGCTCCAACTTGGATCATAGCCTAACATCTCTTTAGCCTTTTTAATATCAGCATTACTATGCTTTATATCGCCTTTTCTATTAGATCCAAAAATTGGCTCAATATCTTTACCTAAGGCTTTACAAAGTGAATTGTATACATCAATCAGATATTCTCTTCCACCATATGCTATATTATAAGCTTCTCCAGCAGATTCTGACGGTGCTTTGCATGACTTCAGATTAGCTTCAATGACATTCTCAATGTAAGTAAAGTCTCTGCTCTGTTTACCGTCACCGTTTATAGTTGGTTGTTCATTATTAAGTAATTGTTTAATGAACTTCGGAAGTACCGCTGCATAAGCTCCCTCAGGGTCTTGTCTCTTACCAAACACATTGAAATATCTCAACCCATAAGTATCAAGTTCGTATAGTTTTGTGTAAAGCTTCGCATACTCCTCGTCAACCATTTTTGTTAAGGCGTATGGAGACAACAAATTACCTTCTCGTCCTTCTTGTTTCGGAAGGTTTGGTTCATCGCCATAAACAGAAGAACTTGATGCATAGACAAATTTCTTGACGCCTTTTTGTCTTGCAGCTTCCAGCATATTTAAAGTGCCTTTAATATTGATTTCCTCATATAATAATGGCATCTCAATACTTCGTGGAACACTCCCCCAAGCTGCCTGGTTGAGGACATAATCTACATCTTCGCAAGCTTCGAGACATGTATCTAAATCTCTTATGTCTCCATAAATAAAAGTATAATTCGGATTATTAATAAATAAGTCGACATTAGATTGTTTTCCCGTAGACAAATTATCTAAACACCTAACTTTATATCCTTTATTCAGTATCGCCTCACACAAATTGGATCCGATAAAGCCGGCTCCTCCTGTGACTAAAAATAGACTGTCTTTATCAAAAGCTACATTTTCATATCCCATAATTTCATACCCCTCTTACAATCTCCAGTATCTATATCCTGCAGCTTCATATTCTTTCCGGTCTAAGACCCCTTTTATATCCAAGAGCACTTTATTACCATTTTCAGCTTGTTTGAACATTTTATTAAAATCACTTTGTTCCAATTGCATAAATTGATCATGGCCAACAGCTACAATGACTGCATCCATCTGGTTGACTTCTTCAATTGAATTAAATGTAATTCCGTACTCGTGATTTGCTTCCTCAGCATCCGCTTCAGGATCAGCTATCATAGGATTAATTCCATATTCATTTAATTCATTGACAATATCGATAACTCTTGTGTTTCTGGTGTCAGGGCAATTTTCTTTAAACGTGAACCCAAGAATTGCAACTTTAGCATCTTTAACAGGCACATCTGCTTTTATGAGATTTTTCACCAAGTTCTCGACAACATATTTACCCATATCATCATTTATTCTTCTTCCTGAAAGAATAATCTGGGAATGGTAACCCATTTGTTCTGCTTTGTAGGTCAAGTAGTATGGGTCCACACCAATACAATGTCCCCCAACTAAACCTGGAGAGAACTTCAAAAAGTTCCATTTGGTGCCTGCTGCTTCTAGCACTTCGTTTGTGTCAATGTCCATTTTATTAAAGATGATTGACAGCTCATTCATAAACGCGATATTAATGTCTCTTTGTGAATTTTCAATTACTTTTGCAGCTTCCGCAACTTTAATGGATGCTGCTCTATGTACACCTGCGTCTACAACAAGCTCGTATACTTTAGCTATATCATCAAGTGATTCTTCATCCATACCAGCAACGACTTTGACAATGGTTTCTAATCTGTGTACCTTATCGCCTGGATTGATTCTTTCAGGAGAATAGCCTACTTTGAAATCTATTCCGCATTTTAGACCTGATTCTTTTTCAAGAATTGGAATACAAATATCTTCCGTGACACCAGGATAAACAGTAGATTCAAATACTACAATCGAATCCTTAGTCAAGTTCCTTCCAACAGTCCTGCTAGCAGATTCTACTGGTCTTAAATCAGGTGTATGATCAGAATTCACTGGAGTTGGCACCGCAACAATATGGAACTTAGCTTCTTTAAGTTTATTTTCATCAGCTGTAAATTCAACTGTGGTCTGTTTAATGACTTCATCCCCGACTTCTTTTGTTGGATCAATTCCTTTTTTATACAAGTCCACTTTTTCTTGGCTAATATCAAAACCTATTACATTTGCTTTTTTTGCAAAAGCTACAGCGATAGGCATGCCTACATAACCTAAACCTACAAGTGAAATTTTTGCTTCTCTATTGTTTATTTTGTCGTATAAATTCATTTTTTTGTCTCCTCAATTCATTATTTGTTTAATATAAGCATCTATGATAATCTTCCTATCATATTCTTGTTTCATTTTATTTCTACCCTCTATACCCATCTGCTTTTTAGTTTCATAGGGTAAGTCCAAAAATTTGGTGATAGCCTCTTTTAAGCTCGCTTCATTCTTTGCTTCAAAACCAAAACCACTAATACTTTCATCGAAAGTCTCTCTACACCCTGTCACATTCGAAGCAAGAATTGGCCGGCCAGATGCAGCAGATTCTAGTAAAACGTTCGATGTTCCTTCATGGTATGATGGGAGGATGGTCGCATGGGATCTTTCTAAATAACTTTTAATATTTATTTGTTGTCCGTGGTAGCGGATTATTCCAAGATCATGCAATTCATTAAGTTGCTTCGAATATTCTTCTTCGCAAAATCCTACTAGTTCGAATTCTACACTATCATATTGTTGCTTGATATCTTTGGCTGCTCCAATTAATTCATCGATACCTTTTGCTTTCATTATTCTGCCTATATATAAAAATCTTATAATTCCATCATTTTCTGGATAATTCAACACCCTGTATTCTTGCAGATTCACTCCAGAACCGGGTAATACTTCTACGTTCGATCCCACAATCTTTTTTTCCGAAAAAAACTTTCTATGTGGTTCATTTTGAAAGAAGACACATTTTGCTTGTCGCAGTGCCACTTTATATAAATTTAACGTTATGACTTGCATTAGATTCCGATTCTCTACGGCAGTTCCTAGCCCAGTAATATTTGTTAGATAAGGTGTATTTGTCATTCTACAAGCAATCCCACCATATATATTAGGTTTGATGGTATAGGTCAGAACAATATCAGGCTTAACTTTATTAATATTATAAATATATGAGTATAACAATTTCAAATCAGTTATGGGGTTTGTGCCTCTTCTGTCTACATTTGTAGGAATATATTTACAACCCAAATTTGTAAGTAAGGGTACATATTCATCATAGGGAAGCGACACATAGACTTCATGTTGTAAATCTATGAGTTCTTGGAGCAATTCTTTACGGAAGTTGTGTAACCCCATCCCAAAATTAGCTAAAACTAATACTTTCATCCACTAATTCTCCTAACTGGAACCCCCACATACGTACCTGATTCAGTAATATCTTTAACCACTACTGCTCCAGCACCGATTTTGCATCCACTACAGATATTGATATTATTGCTTACCACACTGCCAATCCCCAACCAACTACCTTTGCCGACATTTACTGTGCCGGCAAGGTGGGTTCGAGGAGAAATATGGACATAGTCGCTTATATTATTATCATGATCCAATCCACTGTTTGAGTTGATGATGCAGCCTTTACCTACTACAGTTGAGCTATTAATGACCACACCAGCCATAATTGCTGTACCAATGCCTACATTGACGTCAGTTCCGATTATTGCACTTGGATGGACAAGACTTACGATTGAAGTGCCCTGTGCCAATAAGCCTTCTTGAATTCTCTCTCTTGTGGAATTGTTTCCGATGGCCACAAAGAAATCCGAGTTTTTTTGGTGTTCAACAACGTTTGTCGAATTTCCGATGACAGGGATACCCATGATAGTTTTTAGGGACTGATTATCATCCAAAAAAGATATGTTCTTCCACTTATTCATTTTCATAGCTATGTCAGCTACGACTTTACCATGTCCACTAGCACCAATAATGATTAAGCTCTCATTCATGACTATTTGTTCCTTTCTAATAACCTAAGTAGCTTTCTGTAACTATCCATTTATTCGTTTCCTGTAAAGACTTCCATGGTCACTGAACTGCCTGAGCTGATGCCGTCTTTGACAAAGACTTTCTTTAGGGTCAGCAAGATGATTTTTACGTCATTAACGAAAGTGACGTTGTCTACGTACTGAACATCCAAGTCAAATTTGTCTTCCCAGCTGATAGAATTCCGGCCATTTACTTGAGCATATCCTGATAGACCTGGTCTCACTTCATGCCTTCTTTTTTGATGGACATTATAGAGCGGCAAGTACTGCACCAGTAACGGTCTTGGTCCAATGATACTCATGTCACCTTTTAAGATGTTGAATAATTCAGGCAACTCATCCAATGAAGTAGCTCGCAACATCTTTCCAAACTTGGTCAATCGGATATGATCTGGTAAAAGTTCGCCATTTTCGTCTTTTTGATCGGTCATCGTCCTGAACTTGTACATGGTAAAAATCTTCCCATCCAGACCTGGTCTTTTCTGCTTGAATAGGATCGGACTTCCAAGTTTGGTTCTTACCAATACTCCGGTAATGATGAATACTGGACTCAACATGATGATTGCCAACAGAGACAGTATGAAATCCATCGGTCGCTTGAAATACAGCCTGTATAATCCACCTTTATCTCTATTTTGCATCATTTCACCACATTTCCTTTATCAAGCCGCAGATTCTTTCAAGATCCTGATCTGTCATCTTCGTGTCAGATGGTAAGCAAATACCGTTTTCGAAAAGTTGTTGGCTTACGTCGTTGCCAATGTAGTCATATTCTTCAAAGAATGGCTGCAGATGCATCGGTTTCCAAACCGGTCTTGACTCGATATTGTTCGCTTCCAATTTTTCCATGATATCTAAAGGCTTGATCTTGCCACTTAGCGTCATGCAACTTAACCAGTAGTTCGGTTCATCCCATTCATTCACGGGCATAAATTTGATGCCTTCAAGATGTCCCAATTCTCTCTTATAGTACTCGAAGATGTGTTTTTTCTTAGCTACCCTTTGCTCCAACACTCTAAGTTGTCCTCTTCCGATACCAGCAACAACATTACTCATTCGATAATTGAATCCCAGTTCACTGTGCTGATAATGTCTTGCTTGGTCTCTCGATTGTGTCGACCAGAAGCGCACTTTCTTCACTTTTTCTTCGTTATTTGATACTAACATTCCGCCACCGGATGTTGTGATGATTTTGTTACCGTTGAAAGAGAAGATACCAAATTCCCCGAAAGTTCCGGTATGCTGGCCTTTGTAATATGCTCCAAGAGATTCAGCCGCATCCTCGATGACAGGTACATTGTATTTGTTGCAAATGGCCATGATTTTATCCATATCGGCTGACAAGCCATACAAGTGCACGACCAAAACTGCTTTGATTTTATCTCCATATTTTTCGAAAGCCGCTTCTACTGCATTCGGATCCATGTTCCAAGTTTCATAATCGCTGTCTATAAAGACAGGAGTTGCATTCACATAGATAATCGGATTCGCTGTCGCAGAAAAAGTAAGCGTAGGGCACAACACAATGTCCCCTTCTCCAACGCCTGCAGCCATAAGCGCAAGATGGATAGCTCCTGTTCCTGAAGTTAAAGCCGCAGCATGATCCGCACCTACCTTAGATGCTAACTCCTTTTCGAATTCATTCACGTTAGTTCCAAGAGGCGCAATCCAGTTGCTATCAAAAGCTTCCTGAACGTACTGCATCTCATAACCTTCATCACTCATATGTGGTGAAGCAAGCCAAATTTTTTCACTAGTCTCTGTCATAATACCGCCGACCTTTCAATGTCTAATAAAATTAATTGTTTTGGTAACTATCATCCAAACATATTTTTTCTTGCTCTTGCTGTTACTAAAAGCAACTTTCTCTGACATAATTTGTGTTTTTTGTAATTAGTAAGACGTTTTTTAATATTCAAAGATAGTCTTCGTTATATTTACTTGCGATATATAATTACTCAACTTTCGCAGCTCAAAATAGGCAAGTACACCTTAATATAATTGGGCAAACTCGCAAACCATTGCTGTAGTTGACATTTGATAAATTTTTTGAATATTTTTGATGATTTTTCTAAAGCTTCCTCCAAAATTTCGACTAACTGCTGTAATGCTATGGCCCAATCTAGCTCTTTCAATTCATCACAAAGTTCATAAAACATGCCACCCAGTGTCCGCTCATCCGTGTTGCATCGGTTCTGCCAAGACAACACAATGTACCGCGCGAACACAATTGTTGTGTGGCTAACGAGAGAATCATACGATCTACCTTGCATTTCTTTCTGCAGTTTCAAAAGCGATTTTGTCGCCTTGAAGAACACCTCAATGTCCCAACGCATGCCATAGATACGGACAATTTCCTGTTCCGTGAGAGAACAGTCCGTGCTTAATATAGCCAGCCAACGGCTGTGGTTGTTTCGGTTTCTGATGAAGACAACCTTTACGGGAACACCGTTTGCCATTGTTGTCTGGATGGAGCGCAAGATATCTTTACGACGGTTTGTCGGTGTGGCCAGTTTGTAAAGCTGCTTCAAATCCACTCGCTGGTTGTTAACTAAATAGCGCTGATTAGTAGCTTTAACCATTCCAATCACATCAATCCCTTGCTCTGTAATGGATTTGATCAATGGTTGCTGTGTGAACCATGTGTCCATAAGGACGTAGGAAGCCTCGATACCGGAATTTAGGGCGCGTTGAATCATTCCAGGGATAGCGGATGGCGCAGTCTCAAGCGCTTCTTTCCGTCTTTTATACCCGCAGGTTCGCTTGTCAATTCTTTCATCGATCCCGTTAATGTTGGATTTGGTTGAGCTTAACAGGGAAAAATCAATGGGCATGAAGGTGGCGCCATCGGACCAACCAAGTGTAAGCATCCGGAATCCTTTGTAAAAGCGCATTTTCTGTGAAGAATGATCAAAACAGCGCGCAAGCAGTTCTACTTTTTTGCTGCGATTTCTCTCATAGGCAGAATCATCAATAATCAAGACCTTTGGTCGATTATGATTGGTCAATACACTGACTTTAGAGATTGTGGCTGCACTCAAGGACAGTAAAAAACGGCGCCAATTGTAGGTTGGACTGTTCAAAAATCGATAGACAGCGTCCTTACAGGGCAATCCATCGGATTTCTTGCTTTCAAGCATTCTGAACCAATTCTTACCTTCAAAGATGAAGCAGAAAATCAGCTGGAATAAATACCCGCAGGAAAATCCGGAACCTTTCTTGATTCCAGCATTTCTCAAATGTTTGAGGATCTTAAGTTCTTCGAATACAGCTTGTAATGAATTTGGTAGTTGATTATTTAGGCCATTATTGGTTATCATAGTGATAAGCACCTCGCTATTGGTAGTTTTTTTGTGGTAATTAAACTATACCAAATAACGATGTGTTTTTCTTATGCATTCAACTGTCAAGGTACCTAATTAATACCGGACTACAGCAACACACGTAAAGTTTCACTCAACTTTTTCTACTGCGAAAGTTGAGTAATTATATGAAGAAAATGTCTTTCAGTATTTTTTATGATAACATTTCTACAAGTGATTTTGCACAAAAATCGAAGTTTTTTTAAAATTTTACTTAAAATTTACTTTTTAAAGCCGAATGATAAGAAAGCAAACGAATACATTGTGAAGATAGTGTGAAATTTCGCTATTCAAGCCTTTTGTTTTTGATTCCAATAAATTGGATAAAAGCTAAATTACGATTTAGTTTTTTAAGAGTTACACCGTCCTATATTTAATGTTCTACATCATATTAATTCCCACTCGAGAGTTTCGCTTTGTTAGTTCTTTCTTGCAATCCGTATCTTCTATTATAATCCTTTTCAGACAAATTTTTTCCTGAATTATTCATACTACCCGAAACTTTGACATGAATAACCCTATTTCATCTGCAGTATTGGATTTTTGGCAGAGTTGTTATTTTTTCCCTTTCAAAATGTCTCTTAGAGACGAAAAGAAGCACGGAGTGCGATTGTTATTGTGTTTTTGGGCATACTAATCCCTTTGTTCGAACGATTTTTTTAAATTAGCGGGATCTCACCAAGACAAGGATTGAATTTACCGTAAGATATGAAAAAATTCGTCTTGATAGACATGATGGGTACTGATTTTTAGCATCATGCGTCTTCCGCTGTGGATCAGTTTCCCGGCAATCTTGAAAAACCGAAGACGAATACTCTGTATCTGTAGGCCTTTGGCCTTTTCTGGGAAAGCTAGTGTACGCATAAAATTGTTGATGTTGTAGGAAAGCAAGCTGACCATCATGCGAACAGCATTCTCCAAGAAATGAGAACTGTCCGTCTTATCGAAGAAGAAACCATTCTTCGCTTCCTTGATGAAATTCTCCATGGTACCTCTCTTCCAATACGTTTGATAGACTTGTTCAGTCGAGACAGCATCGGATAGATTGGTGATAATGAACTCATGGTGAAAAATCAGTTCATCAGCTGCCCTTACGGAACGAATACAAACCCTACGGTCGTGCTTCCAAGTACCTGCTTGGTAGCGAATGGAGTAAAAATACTCTTCCTTCTGACTCCATTCGGTCTCATCCCCAACTTGAACAAACTCTTCCGCCATCTTGAATAAGCGGCGATTTCGCTTGAGTCGAATGACGTACTGATGCTCTTTTTCTTCACAGAGGTCATACAGTTCCGGCGATGCAAAGCCACTATCTGCGCGAACAAGAATGGTGCTGACTGGAACAGTCTGATTATAGTGTTCAAGAAGCGGATTCAAAAAATCGGCTGCTCCGGTTGAGCAGTAGGTGTTTCCGGAACGCAGTTCCGCCTTCAGAAAGTCTTTGGTCAGACCATCGAAGGCAACGAGCGGATGATAACCGGTTGTTTGATAATGTCTGTTGAAGGCCGTTTCTTCTTGGTTGCCGTAGGTGTCACTATAGGTGGAATCCAAATCCAATACCATTTCTGTTGCATTACGTTGTATGCGTACCTTATCCAGCATCGCTTGATTGAGTGCTTGGAGTTGCACAAGTGCATCGGGACTCTCACTGATGCGATCCCAAAAACGCGAAAGCGAAGGCTGTGAAGCCAATGTACTTTTCTCAAGCATCTGTTGGAAGAAAGGATCCTGGCGTAAGATGTTGGCAGATGCATCGGTATCATAGCCTGCAATTAATTGGAAAATCAGTTGTTCAAGGATGGTTTCATTCGAATGTGTAGGTGAGAGACGGGAGTCTTGAAAATGAAGCTCTTTCTCCATCAACTGTTCGAATCCGATTGAATGAAGGAATTCTTTAACCAAAATGAGACCAGCATCCGTGGAGAGATTACCTCCAGTATTTGTAACCGTCATTTTTTGATTGAATTTTAGAGTGTTTTCGTGTAAAGTTGCCATTGAGAGAACCCCTTTCTATGGTTGTTGGTAGTACATTAACCATA
>NZ_FJND01000014.1:0-66760 GCF_900067165.1 Trichococcus sp. ES5 | reverse complement strand
ATATTTGTTTGCGCACTAAAGGTAGACGAGCATTCTCTACAAAGGAATCGCTGTTTATTCAAGTCGAGGAAGGCTGGATAGCCGGAAACCTCTGGCAAAACGATCCTGGATTTCTTGGTTCCATTTTTTACGATTGACTGCTGGTTTTCCATCCCGCAGTTAGGGCACCGTAGTGCCTCGAAGGTCAAGACAGCAGAGAAGACTTTCGCAATTTGGCCCTTGATTACGACATCCTGGCAACAATTTTCTCCGAAATGGATATTAAGGTCTTTTATATTCAACACATTTCGCATATACTTTGATATAGACAAATGAAATCACTCCTTAAAATATCTGGATTAGTCACCTTTATTTTAACAGAGTATTTCATTTGTCCTTTTTTTTTTGCACTTTTCACAAAAAAAAGGTGTTGATGAAATTTACTTCATCAACACCATTTATTATAGAGCCCATTAAAAACAATTCCATTGTCGATATTGGTTGGGGGATGGGATTTGTTGTAGGGAGCTGGCTGACACTGCTTGTGACTGAAAATCCCACCGTTTTATCGTATGCCATTGTTGGATTTATTACGGTGTGGGGACTTAGATTATCTTTGCGCTTATTGAAAAGAAATTACGGGAAGCCCGAAGATTTCAGATACGCACAGTGGCGGAAAGAGTGGGGCGATAAAGTAGTCATCACCGCCTTTTTCAGAGTGTTTGTGGTTCAGGGTATCATCAACTTTATCGTTGGATCTGCCAGCTATGTGGTCATCAAATACAACGAATTCAGTTTTGATTCAGCTCACCGCTATTTTGTTTATGCCGCACTTTTCATTGCGTTGGTAGGATTGTTCTTTGAAGTAGTCGGGGATGAGCAATTAAGACAACACATCAACAAAAAAACACGCACACTTCTGCAAACAGGCTTATGGTCAATCACACGTCATCCAAACTATCTCGGTGAAATCCTGATTTGGATCGGATTGTATGCAAGTGGTATTACGCTGTTCTTCACAGATTCCATCAACCCTTATTATTATCTGTTATTAATCATCTCGCCTATTTTAATGAGTACCGTATTAATCAAAATATCGACGCCATTACTGGAGAAAAATATGGAGAAATACGATGGATGGGAAGAATACACCAAAAGAGTCCCAATGATTTTCCCTTTCACAAAAAAATAAGAAAATGGTTCCGTTCATCAGAAAGCTGATGAGGGAACCATTTTTTTCTTTCTTTAATTTAATATCCGATGTAATTCTTCCGCTATTATTTGATAACCTGAACTATTTGGATGAAATTCATCTGGTGAAAGATAATCGTTTAAATGATATTTAAACAATTCATAAGTTGGGACATAGGCAAATGCAACATCTGAATCGGTAATTAGACTCGTTTCGTAATTCCATTCTAATACAAAATTATTTTTTTCAGGATCCTCTTTACCATATGGATTGTATAAACCAATCAGTGCTAACTGGGCACCTGGATTGATGGCTCTAATTTCTTGTGTGATAATCGCTAGATTTTCCTTATAGATTCCTAACGCTTCTTTAAAAGCAAGCGTTAATGAGACGCTGTCTTCATAGTCTAAACGGTTTAAATCATTTCCTCCGATTGAAATGATAATCAAACGTGCCTTTGCAATACTCGCTTTATTTTCTGCATTTTTGATCAACTGCACGAGGTCACTGCTCTCGTAGCTCGGTACTGAAATATTTGTGATGGTTTTTAGGTCTTCCTCTTTTTCAGCCATTAAATTGAGATATCTTTTTCCTATACCTAAATTTTCTTCATCCCCAACTCCAAAACCTATAGAGTCGCCCAGAATGAGTATTTCAGAAGCATCCCCTAAAATGAAATCACTGTCTGCTGGACTATTGATTGAGCTTTCCGGTTGTGGGTCTATGGGAGCACTTTGCCCGCTCTTACTTACAGCTACTGACGCAATAAAACCGGATATAAATACAACGGCTAAAGCCATCGAAATAAATAATAGTAGTGGCCAAATCACTTTTTTATACATGCGTATGCTCCTTAATAGGTGCCCTAAACGATGACATCCTTACGATTTAATACCATAAAGCTTATGATCAAGGCTACTGCAGCCCAAGCGCTCAATATAAGAATAGAAAAGTTTAAACTCATTCCTTCAATGGGCTGATAGGATCCCGTCAAATAGCGCGTAAGATCTAAATTTGTAACAAAAAAATATTTGACTACTGTCCATTCAGATAAGAAAAACTGTAAAAACTGACCTCCTATCAGCGCGGCCATCAAGATACCTATGGCTGAGGAACTATTGTCAACCAACACTGAAATCATGAGGGTTATCGAGGCCATTATGATAGATACGAACCACAAAAGTGAATATATCAGTAAAGTGTATTGAAACCGAGAAATCAATATAGTCGAATCGGAATTTAGTTGGTCCCCAACCAATCGAAAACCAGTTACTATAGGCTCGCTGAATCCCCATTGTTGAAAAAATAAATAGGATACTAAAGTGGATGAGACAGCAATGATAAATACTAAAAGGGTCGTCATGATCAGGAGTGCCAGAAACTTACTGAATAATATTTTCCATCTGGGTACAGCTCTCGTGAGTAAAATTTTGATCGTTTTTTTTGAAAACTCACTTGAAACTAAATCTGCAGCTAAAATGACAACGAGGAGTGGGATGAAAAGTGTGATGCCTTGCTCTACAAATTGTACATTAAATTTGGAAGCTGTAGGTGTTATAGGATTAATATCGTTCTCAATAAAGTAATTCAATTGCTGCATTTCTCTATCAATGGATGCTCTGACTTCTTCTGGTATGAATTCATTATTGCTCCGTTCTTCAAGATCATTCAGCCTTTGAGTAGTGAGGCCTTTCCAATCGTATGCTACACCGCCAGATTCTGCTTCAAATTTTTTGATAGTATTATCATAGGAATATTTCTGTCCGTATGAAAGTAAACTTACAAAAATTAAAAGTAACATAAAAATCAGGAGCATTTTTTTCTTCAATAAAATTTTTAGTATCTCATTTTGCGTTAACGAAATCATGCGATCACACCTTTATACGATTTTATGTTTATCTGTAAGCGTCAAAAATAAATCTTCCAACGTTCTCTTTTTATTTTCAACATATTTGATCTCTATTCCCGAATAAATTAAAGCTTTGTTTATTTCTGATAGCCTTTCGACCAGAATGGATGCGGTTACATTTTTTGCATCAATGGATGAGTCTACAGCAAACTTATCTTTAAGGATGGATTGCGTCTTTTCGGGATCATCTACTGTCCAAACAACTTCACCAGTAGCTACAATCTCATGAATGGCTGCATTTCTGATAATGCGTCCGTTATCTATGATGCTGACCCGATCACACATCAATTGAACTTCACTGATGAGATGAGAAGAAATCAGCACTGAAATGCCTTTATCTTTTGCTAATGATTTTACGATTTCTCTAAACTCATGTATACCTTGAGGATCCAGTCCGTTTGTGGGCTCATCTAAAATCAATAGTTTCGGTTGGTGGATCAAAGCTTGGGCTAAACCGATTCTTTGTTTCATTCCCATTGAATAAACCGCAACCTTATCATGAATCCGTTTTTCCATGCCGACTAATGCTACAGCTTCATCAATATCTTTTTTAGTTACCCCTTTCGACATACTGCCTAATATTTCAAGATTCCTATACCCACTCATATAATCATAAAGATCAGGACCTTCGATGATACAACCTACATTGGACATAGCTTTTACATAGTCTTTTTTTATGGAATACCCACAGATTTCTATGTTTCCGGAAGTAGGTGTTGCCAAGCCTACGATCATTCTTAAAGTTGTTGTTTTTCCAGATCCATTCGGTCCTAGAAAACCTAATATTTCTCCTTGCTTAATATCAAAATTGACATCTTGTATAATGAGCTTTTTCTTGATTCGTTTGGTTACATTTGAAACTTTCAGCACCGATGTATCCATAGTAGACCTCTTTTCAAGGGTTGTTTTACTTCTCATAAGAAATTACCAGAAGAAGGGATTATAATATCTCTCCTGATAGCGTAGATTGTTATTGAATAAAGTATACAATATATAAGGAAAAATACCCCTCTGCAAGCTATCGGTTGACTCAAATTGATTTTGTCGCTTGACTTAACGTCAAGGTTAAGGTGTACGCTCTGTATGTATCAGAGAGGGGTAATGAATGATGGAACATCTTAATCAACAGCTATTCACCGGGGAACGGGCTCTATTCAAAGGAAAAGACCTGCAGATCAGCCATTCAGTTTTTGCGGACGGGGAGTCTCCGTTGAAGGAAAGCAACAACATCGCACTCGACAACACAATCTTCCGCTGGAAATATCCATTGTGGTATGCGCGGAACATCCAGGCAAACAGCATCACTTTAGTGGAAACTGCGCGCTCCGGCATTTGGTATACAACTGGCATCACCATCATCGACAGCATGATCCAAGCGCCCAAGATATTCAGACGAGCTACCGATATCAAGTTGGAACGAGTGGAAATGCCAAATGCCCAAGAAACGTTATGGAACTGCAATGATATTACCTTGAAACAAGTAAACGCTGTGGGCGATTATTTTGCGATGAACAGCGAAAATATCCGTATTGAGCATTTTACGCTATCGGGGAATTATGCCTTTGACGGTGCCAAAAATATCGAGATTTCGCATGCCAAGTTGCTTTCAAAAGATGCTTTCTGGAATTGCGAGAATGTGGTCGTCAGGGATTCGACGATCATCGGTGAATATTTGGGCTGGAATTCAAAGAACATCACCTTCATCGACTGCATCATCGAGAGCAACCAGGGTATGTGCTACATGGAAAACGTGCAGATGGAGAATTGCATGCTCATCAACACGGATCTGGCGTTCGAATATTCGACGGTCGACGTTCAAGCGAACGGCCGCATCGACAGTGTCAAGAATCCGATCAGCGGCACGATAACCGCTCCAGCAATCGGCGAACTTATTCTGGATGATCCGGAAATCGCGGCCGAAAACACCAAATACCAGCTTGCGGAGGAACAGGAATATGCCATTCGATTTTGACCAGATTATCGACAGACGGAACACCCACTCTTACAAATGGGACGTCAAAGCGGACGAGCTGCCGATGTGGGTGGCGGACATGGATTTCGGAACGGCGCCTGCTGTTGTTGACGCCATCGAAAAGCGTCTGCGGCAGGGCGCTTTCGGCTACAATACCGTCCCTGATAGTTTCCGGGAGAGCATCATCCGTTGGTGGCAGAGGCGGCATCGATTCACGATGGAAAAGGAGTGGATCCTCTATTGCACAGGCGTCGTCCCGGCCATCTCTTCGATTGTGCGGAAAATGACGGAAATAGGCGATGACATCGTTGTTCTTGCGCCGGTCTACAATATCTTTTACAATTCCATCCTGAACAACGGGCGGAAAGTATTGGCGAGTGAGTTGCGCTATGCAGACGGAAGCTATGCCATCGATTTCGCGGACCTGGAAGAAAAACTATCCCGCGAAACGACTTCGCTGTTCATTTTCTGCAATCCGCACAATCCGATCGGAAAAGTTTGGGATATGCAGACGCTGGAACGGATCGCCGAACTGTGCATCAAGCATGATGTGCTGGTCGTGAGCGATGAAATCCATTGCGATCTGACGCATATCGGCCATGCGTACATCCCGTTTGCCTCCCTTTCCGAGGAGATTGCTAACCGGACAATCAGCTGCATCGCGCCGACGAAAACTTTCAACATCGCCGGACTGCAAACAGCGGCAATCGTCATTCCGAATCCTGAAATCAGAAAACAAGTGGACAGAGGAATCAACACGGATGAAGTGGCGGAACCGAATACTTTCGCGATCCCAGCGGCTGAAGCGGCTTTCGACGAAGGGGAGGAATGGTTGGAAGAACTGCGGGAATATCTGGAACTGAACCGGAAATTCCTGATCAGTTCTTTGAAGGAACTTGTTCCCGAAGTCCATGTGATCGAGGCTGAGGCAACCTATCTGGCTTGGATTGATTGCTCAGAGATAACGGAGGACACGAAGGCGCTGTGCGCGTTCATCAGGGAGAGAACCGGACTCTATCTTTCCGCAGGGGATATCTTCGGCGGCAACGGTTCGCGCTTTGTCCGCTGGAATTACGCCTGCCCGAAGGCGCTTCTGGAAGACGGCGTGCGGCGCTTTGTCAAAGGCGTGGAATTGTACAGAGAAGAATTTCCCGGTCGCTAAAAAGGTGAATAATCATTTATAATGAGAAAGTAACCAGCCATTTTAAGGAGTGTGGAAATAGTGTATCTTTTTCAAAAAATTGAAGAAGCTGTATTTAAGCAGAATGATGCAAGAAGAACAATTGGCGAATTTTTGTTGGCTAATCGAGAACAGTTACCTAAATACTCAATGGATGAGATTGCAAAATTAACGTACACTTCCAAAGCTACTTTAGTACGATTCGCTAAATATTTCGACTATTCTGGATGGACTGAATTTATGTATGCTTTTACTCATGAAGTGGCTCATTTTGAGGGAAATGCCTTTGAAGTAGATTCTAATATTCCGTTCTCTCGTTCAGCAGATACATTGGAAATTATTGAAAATCTAGCAAATTTACGGATTCAAACAATTAAAGAAACAAGTTCTTTAATCTCAGCAGATGATTTAAGCAGAGCTGCTAAAATTATTGGCCAAGCAAAAACTATTATTATTTACGGAAGAAGTCCCAATTCGTATTTTGGCGAATTGTTCAAGCGAAATTTAAATGCCATTCATAAAAAGGCTTTTATGGCAGATAGCGATGAATCAGGACTTATTTCTAACACGTTGTCCAGTGAAGATTGTGCAGTGATCATCTCTTATTCTGGCAATAATGCGGATACTTATCCGATGCAAAATGTTAAGTGGCTTTTAAAGAACCGTGTCCCCATCATAAGTGTCACTAGCGGCGGAGAAAATTATCTTAGGGACTATTCCACAATCGTTTTGAATATTTCAAGCAGAGAAAAACTATATTCTAAGATTTCTAATTTTGCTACAGAAGAATCAATCTTATTCATATTGAATGTCTTATATGCAAAAATTTTTTCTTTAGATTACGATAACAACATGGAAATGAAAATTCAAAATTCACGGACTTTGGAAACACGCAGAAAGACTACATTCAAAGATATTTCTGAGGAATTTTAAATCAAAAAAACAAAACGGGTTAATCGTTTTGTTTTTTTTTTTACTATATTTTTAAACTAATGGTTCTCTTGCGGCTAAATCCAGAAAAAAATAGCCGGTTTAATTTGTTGGAAGTGAAACAAATTTTACGAAAAAGCTCTAATAGAAGAAAAATATGAAACAGGTTTTGACTTGCCGAATAAGCATTGGAAACGCTATCCCGAAGTGTTACATTCTATTCAGAAGAAATCTAATGTCTTACCGGTGGCAACATAGAACTTACTTTAAATGAATGAAGGAGTGACTTGTATGAGTAAAAAATATGAAAAATTAGCTCAGGGTATTGTTGAGCAACTTGGTGGAAAAGAAAATATCACGGATGCATATCATTGCCAAACAAGATTACGGTTCAAATTGGCGGATGAATCAAAGCTGAATAAAGATAAGCTTGAGGCATTGGATGGTGTTACTAAGTATCTAAGTAATGCCGGTGTACATCAAGTTGTCATCGGCACTCATGTGAAAGATGTTTTTGATGAAGTCGAGAAGAAAATTGATATTGTCTCTTCAAATGATAGCGTTCCAGAAAAAAAGGGTCCGGTTTCGGCCTTCATTGATTTCGTATCAGGCACATTCCAACCGGTTATTCCCGCACTATCTGGAGCAGGGATGGTTAAAGCAGTTTTAGCACTTTTAGTTGTTTTTAAAGTCATTACAAATGAGTCTCAAACATACTATATGTTAAATCTTTTCGCAGATGGGGTATTCTTCTTCTTGCCGATGATTTTAGCATTTACGGTAGCTCAAAAATTAAGATGTAATCCTATTTTAGCAGCGTCAGTAGCTGCAATGATGCTTCATCCAAACTGGGGGGCGCTTGTAACAGCGGGAGAACCTGTGAATTTCTTTGGGATTATTCCGTTCCGTCTAGCTTCATACTCTGGATCAGTTATTCCAATCTTAATTGTTATTTTCTGTCAGTCTTATGTCGAGAAGTATTTACGAAAAATTATTCCGAAATCAGTGGAACTTGTATTTGTTCCAATGTTGACATTCCTTCTCATGGGAACCCTTGCGTTTTCAATCTTAGGGCCAATCGGCAGTATTATTGGTGGCTATTTAGCTTCATTCTTTACTTTCCTGAGTGTAAATGCAAGCTGGGTACCTGCAGTTCTGATCGGTGGTTTCCTTCCGATTATGGTCATGTTCGGTTTGCATAATGGTGTAGCACCATTGGGCGTAATGCAAATGGCTGAGCTTGGATATGATAGTATTTTTGGACCCGGTGCATTAGTATCAAATATTGCTCAGGCGACTGCGGCTGCGGTTGTAGCCTTCAGAACAAAAGATAAAAAAATAAAACAACTTGCTACATCAGGTTCAATCACGGCTTACATGGGGATTACAGAACCCGCTTTGTATGGTGTGAACTTACCTAAAAAATATCCATTGATTTCTGCCATGATTGGTGGGGCATCAGGTGGATTATACGCAGGATTAACAAATACGCACCGATTTGCAACAGGTTCTTCCGGATTGCCTGCAGTGCTCTTGTATATCGGTGACGATACAATGAAATATTTCTGGAACATTATCATTGCTTTAATAATTTCAGCAGTGGTCACTGCAATTCTGACGTATATTTTAAGTTTCAAATTTGAAAAAGATGAAATCATTGGCGAAGCGCCAGAAATTAAGGCAGTTATTTTGGAGGATACTCGTTTGAATAGTCCTGTTCCAGGATCTGTTATTCCTTTGAGTGAAGTTGAAGATGAAGCTTTTGCTTCGGAAGCGTTAGGGAAAGGTTTTGCAGTTGAACCGTCAGAAGGTAAAGTGTTTGCACCATTTGATGGGAAGGTAGTTGCGCTTTTCCCTACCAAACATGCTGTTGGCCTCGTATCTGATGCCGGTACAGAAATTTTGATTCATGTAGGCTTAAATACTGTTGAGTTGAAAGGAAAATATTTTGATGCCTTGGTTGAAGTTGGCCAAGAAGTGACTAAAGGTCAATTATTGCTGACTTTTGACATGAAGAAAATTCAAGAAGCTGGGTATTCTACTCAAGTTCCAGTCGTTGTAACAAACACTCCACAATATTCATCTGTTGATACAATTGTGCAAGGAAAGGTCAGTAAAGCGGAGGATGTACTGGTCATCAAAGTTTAAGGAGAGATTTAAATGGGATTAAGCAAAAATTTTTTATGGGGCGGTGCGACTGCTGCCAATCAAGCGGAAGGTGGTGTACTAGAAGGTGGACGTGGTTTATCCAATGTAGACTTATTGCCAACTGGACCGGATCGGAAAAAGGTAGCCTCAGGAGATTTGGAAATGCTTGAATGGAAAGATGATTATTACTATCCTGCAAAAGAAGCCATAGATATGTACCATCGATATATGGAGGACATTCAACTATTTGCGGAAATGGGTTTTAAAGTCTATCGCATGTCTTTATCTTGGTCCCGCATTTTTCCTAATGGAGATGATCTGGAACCGAATGAAGAAGGACTTGTTTTTTATGAGTCAATTTTTGAAGAATTAAAGAAACATAATATCGAACCGTTAGTAACGATTGCTCATTTTGACGTACCGATTCATTTGATTAAAGCATATGGTGGTTGGAGAAACCGTAAATTAGTAGACTTCTATTCCCGTTATGCAGAGACAGTTCTGAAGAGATATAAAGGTTTGGTGAAATACTGGCTGACGATCAATGAAATCAACATCCTGCTGCATCAGCCGTTTGTAGGTGGAGGGATCGTATTTAAAGAAGGCGAAAACAAACTGGAAATCAATTACCAAGCAGCACATCATCAATTGCTCGCCAGCGCTTTAGCAACGAAAATTGCTCATGAAGTTGATTCTGAAAATATGGTTGGGTGTATGTTAGCGGGAGGGAGTCATTATCCGTATACTTGCAGACCAGAAGATTATCAAGAAGCGATCAATCGCGATCGTGAAGGTTATTTCTTTATTGATGTGCAAGCCCGCGGGAAATATCCCAATTACGCATTAAAGAAATTTGAACGAGAAGGATTGAATATTCAAATGGAAGAAGGCGATCATGCTATTCTGGCTGCCTCACCAGTAGATTTTGTAACGTTCTCCTACTATTGTTCAAGAACTGTCAGTGCCCATTCTGAAGATTATACACAAGCAACCGGAAATTTATTCCCATCGATCAAAAATGAGCATTTGCCATCAACAGAATGGGGATGGCAAATAGATCCATTAGGATTGAGAAATTCATTAAATCAAATGTATGATCGTTATCAAAAACCATTATTCATTGTAGAAAACGGATTGGGTGCGATCGATATCCCAGATGAAAATGGGTATGTGGCTGACGATTACCGCATCGACTACCTGAAAAAACATGTTCAAGCTTTAAAAGATGCTGTAGAGATTGATGGCGTCGAACTGCTAGGATATACAACCTGGGGCTGTATTGACCTTGTTGCCGCAAGCACCGGGCAAATGAGTAAACGTTACGGATTTATTTATGTCGATCGTGATGACGAAGGGAAGGGTACTCTGAATCGAACGAAGAAAAAATCGTTTGAATGGTATAAAAATGTAATTGCTTCAAATGGTGAAGAATTATAGAATGCTTGCATCAAAGTCAGCTTTAATGTGTAGGATAATAATGAACAACAAAAGAATGGTGCCTAGTGCGCCATTCTTTTTTGCCTCCGGTGTACCTGCTCTTACCCGGATTTCTGTCGTCTTCAAAGCATGAAAAGGGTGTTGGGTGCGGAGTAGTCGGCCTCTACGATTGATTAAAGACTATATTACTGGGCCCCGCTTGTCGGATTTAGATACTTGTGTCATCATGGAAGTGTGAACGCCTTTAATGGCGAAATGATCAGTAAATGGAGTACGTAAATTATGGAATTAAGGGTTCTGAATTATTTTTTGACAGTGGTTTATGAAGAGAACATCACTAGTGCCGCTGAAAAGTTGCACATCACTCAGCCGACCTTGTCGCGCCAATTGATGCAGTTGGAAGAGGAATTAGGCGTTTCTTTGTTCCGGCGCGGCAAAAAGAAAATCACGTTGACCAGCGAAGGGTTGCTGCTGAGAAGACGGGCGGAGGAAATCCTCGATCTGACCAGCAGGACCGAACTGGAGCTGAAGGAGCAGAAAACGCTCATGAACGGCGAAATCGCCATCGGTGGGGGAGAAACGCAGTCCATGCGCGTTTTGGCTGATTTCATCAAGACCTTCAGCACGGAATATCCGCAAGTGACCTACAAATTGTACAGTGCCGATGCCGATGACATCAAGGATCGGGTCAACAAAGGGCTGTTGGACATCTGCCTGCTGACGGAGCCGGTCGATGTCGATAAATATGATTTCATCCGGATTCCCCAGAAAGAACGCTGGGGTGTCATCATGCGGAAGGACAGTCCGCTGGCGCAGGAGCGCTCCGTTGCACCTGAGGATCTGTTGGCTTATCCGATCCTGATTCCGGGGAGAGCATTGGTCCAGAACGAACTTGACAATTGGTTCGGCGACGCCTATGGGGCCTTGCATATCATCGGGCGCTACAATCTGATCTACAATGCGGCCATCCTGGTGGAAGCGGGCGTCGGGGCTGCGTTGTGTCTGGAAAAACTTGTCCCGGTCCGTGAGGAAACCGAGCTCTGCTTCCGGACCTTGGCGCCTGCCTTGGAGACAGGCGTGGTCATCGCCTGGAAAAAGAATCAGATTTTCCCGCCGGCAGTTGCTAAATTCATCGAGCTTCTTAAGAATGCCTTCAGGGCATGATTAATCATGCGAAAAAACTATTATCTTTTTCTACGGTTGCGTTTTAAACTGGTATTAAGAAAAATGATGTATGCATTATAGGCATGGATATTCAGAAAGGAAGATCATCAGTATGGATATGAGGACACTCAAGAAGCTTTCGCTGTTGTCCAGCTCATTTGTTGTTGTTTCCGGTGGAGCCATCGCGGTGAATGTGCCCGCCATCGCCCAGGATTTTCCGGAAATCCCGTTGCCGTTAGTTGAATCTTTGACAACGATGCCTTCCCTGTTCTTGATCGTTTCGGTTCTGCTCAGCCACGCCATCGCAAGGAAAATCGGCTATAAGAGGACGGTTCTTGTGGGGCTGGCTACGGTTCTGGTTTCAGGCTTGGTTCCGGTATTTGTGCATCATTTCTGGATCATTTTCCTTTCTAGGGCACTCTTCGGATTCGGGATCGGACTTTTCAATTCGCTCCTGGTCAGTTTTATCCGGCATTTTTATGAGGGGGCCGAGAGAGCGGCGATGATCGGGCTGCAGAGCGCTTTTGAAGGCATCGGCGGGATGACCATTTCCTTCCTTGTGGGGCAGCTGCTGAAAATTGACTGGCAAACTTCCTTTTGGGTCTACTTGGCGGCTCTGCCGGCGATGCTTCTGTTCGCGGCCTTGGTTCCGGATATCCCGGCTGAACCGGCTGCCGTTTCCAGTCAGCCACAGCAAACGGACCCTTTGAGCACACGCAGCAATGCGATGGACAAGGCGGTTTTCGGCTATCTGACCCTGCTCGTTGTGGCGGTGATGTTCTATATGACGATCACGGTCCGGGTCACGCCGCTCATGCTGGCGAACGGTTACGGCGACGCTACGAACGGAAGCTACATCCTTTCCCTGATTGGCATCGGTGCAATGACAGCTGGTTTTTTATTCGGAAAAGTTTTTGGGGCTGTCGGGAAATATACTTTGCCGCTTGCCTTGTTCGGGATGGGAATGGCTCTGGTCACGATCGGGCTCTCGGACACTGTATGGGTGACCGGTTTGGCTGCTGCATTCTGCGGCTTCTCCTTCCGTACTTTCATCCCTTATCTCTTCAACAAAGTCAACAGCTCGGCGTCGGGGAACGCGAATGCCGCCACATCGCTGCTGCTTGTCGGATTCAATATCGGCGCAGCCTTTTCCCCTTACGGTATCGTTCTGGTGGAGCGCCTGTTCCGGCTGACTTCAGAACGGGGAATTTTTTTCCTGGAAGGGGCACTGCTGCTGGGAGGCGGTATCCTCGGTGGCGGCTATCATTTTCTGGCGAAGCATGCTGAATCCAGTGCGGAGGAAGTGTGAGCAGCTCGGTTTCGGCGCAACATTGATCTCAATGGAGCGCTGAAACAGGGTCCTTGCTGGTCCTGCTTAGCGAATTGTGTTATTTTGGATATGTGAACGCATTCATTTTGAGAAAAACAAAAAAACTAAGACTGCATGAAAAAGCTAGACAACTTTAAGGAGGAAAAGAAAATGGCAACACACAAACAAGCCGTTCCACCACCTACCGTATTTTTTGGAGAAGAAGCCTTTCAACCGATCGACCACACGGAGGTCCGCTGGCTGGGCAGCGGCGGGATGTTCGTGAACACCCGCGGCACCTGCATCATGATGGATCCGATGCTGAAGGACTTCGATATGCCGCTTCTGATCGACATGCCGATTGCGCCTGAAAACATCCCGCATCTGGATGCTGTGCTGATTACGCACTGCGACAATGACCATTACAGCGTGCCGTCACTGCACGCAATGGAGCATGTCTCCAAAGCATTCCACGGGCCGCATTATGTGGCCGAACTGATGCAGGCGGAAGGATTTCCAGCAAGCGGACATACTATCGGCGACAGTTTCGAAATCGGACCGGCCAAAATAACGCTGACACCGGCGGACCATGCCTGGCAGAATGAAAAAGCCAAATACAATTACCGAGTATTCCGGTTGGAGGATTACTGCGGCTTTTGGATCGAGACACCGGATGGAATCATCTGGGCACCGGGCGATTCCCGGTTGATGAAGGAGCACTTGGAAATGCCGCAGCCGGATGCGATTCTCTTCGACTTTTCCGACAACGAGTGGCATATCGGATTGGAAGGGGCCATCCAAATGGCGAACACCTATCCTGAAGCACATCTGATTCTTTGCCATTGGGGCACGGTGGATGCGCCGGATCTGAACGTGTTCAACGCCGACCCGCAATCCTTGTACGACCGGGTGGTTAATCCGGAAAGGATCCATGCTTACGCACCGGGGCAGCCATTCAGCCTGAAAAAATCCTAAATGATGGGAGATTCGCGGATGAAACGATTATATTTGGTCCGTCACGGCGAGACTTTGTTCAATACCCAAGGAAAGATTCAGGGCTGGAGCGACTCGCCTTTGACGGAACGGGGCATCAAACAGGCTCAGGCCGTGCGGGATTATTTCGGATCGGAAGGCATCCGCTTCGATCATGCCTACAGTTCCACATCGGAAAGGGCCAGCGATACGCTGGAATTGATCACCGGCATGCCCTATGCACGTTTGAAAGGATTGAAGGAAGTCAATTATGGCTTCTTCGAAGGGGAGCGGGAGATGCTCAAACCGAAAGAGCCGCAGGAAATCGTGTCTTTCTTTGTGCCATTCGGAGGGGAAAATACGAATGATGTGGCGGAGCGGATGAGAAAAACGTTGACCGACGTGATGGAGAAGAATGACCATACGAATGTTTTGGCGGTTTCGCACAGTGGGGCCTGCTACAACTTTTTGAAGCTTTGGCAAGACCCGGCGGAGGAGTTGGCGAAAGGTTTCCCGAACGGGAGCATCTTCGTTTACGAATACAAACAGAAGGTATTCCGATTGGAGGAAGTCGTCAGGCCGGTTTTATAGCGCAATAAGACTGTACGTTTAAGAGGAACGGAGGAAGAAAGATGGAATATGTGAAATTCGGCAACACAGGAATGGATGTATCACGGATCTGTTTGGGCTGCATGAGCTTCGGGGATCCGGATACCTGGCTGCACAAATGGGCGCTGAAGGAAGAGGAAAGCAGACCGATCATCAAACGTGCTTTAGAATTGGGCATCAATTTCTTTGATACAGCCAATGTCTACTCGCTGGGAAGAAGCGAAGAAATCCTCGGACGCGCCATCAAAGACTTTGCCAAGCGGGATGAAGTGGTCATCGCGACGAAGGTTCACGGTAAGATGCACGAGGGTCCGAATGGCTCCGGGTTGTCCCGTAAGTCCATCCTGAGCGAAATCGACAACAGCCTGAAGCGCTTGGATATGGATTATGTGGACCTCTACATCATCCACCGTTGGGACTACAATACACCGATTGAGGAAACGATGGAAGCTCTGCACGATGTGGTGAAATCCGGAAAGGCCCGTTACATAGGAGCTTCCGCGATGTATGCCTGGCAGTTCCAAAAGGCCCTGCACGTAGCAGAAAAGAACGGTTGGACGCGCTTCGTATCGATGCAGAACCATCTGAACCTGCTTTACCGTGAAGAGGAGCGGGAAATGCTGCCGCTTTGCCGGGAAGAAAAAATCGCCGTGACCCCATACAGTCCGATGGCTTCAGGTCGTTTGACGCGCGACTGGTCGGAGACGTCCAAACGGATGGAAACGGACAATGTGGCGCGTTCGAAATACGACGCCACTGCCGATAAGGACCGGGTCATCGTCGAACGATTGGCCCAGATAGCCGCCGATAGAGGCGTTTCCCGTGTCGAAATCGCCTTGGCTTGGCTCCTGCAGAAGGAACCGGTCGTAGCTCCCATCATCGGGGCGACAAAGCTGGAGCACTTAGATAAACCGGTGGATGCCGTCTCTGTAAAGCTGACCGCTGACGAAGTCGCATTCCTGGAAGAACCGTATGTTCCGCATTTGATTGTCGGGCACAGCTGAGGCATTCAGACAGGCCAAAAAATCATTCTTGAGACTGATTCATTTACTTAAGATAAGTAGTATACTTTGTTCACGATAACTAGTCATAGCCCGCTCACAAGCTAGGTGCGAAGAATGGTTGTCCAAATCAATCAGCAAAGGAAAATGCAAAATGAAAGTAAAAAAGAAAATCAGTCTGACACCGTTCAGTAAAGTCAAGTCACTTATCCTTTCCCTGTTCGATTCCAAAGTCGAAGGCAAGAAAAAATGGCTGGTGTTGGGGATCATTCTTTATATCATCAGTCCAATCGACATTATCCCGGATTTTATCCCGATGGCCGGTTATGCGGATGATGTGCTGTTGCCGATCCTGTTTTTGGTCGCTGAAAAATTATTGAGCGACGGAGCGATTGAAGAACACGAACGCCCAATCAAAGAAGCCAAAAAAATATAATGCCTGGATTTTCCGGCCCCGTTCCTCGCCTAAATGGCAAAGGAGCGGGGCTTTTTCGCTGTTGGGACCTTGAGCACCCGGTTGGACGTGGCTGCTGCATTCCTTTAGAATGATCTTATGGATTCAATATAAGCTATTCTGAAGGCGAGGAAAACAATAGATGAATGAAATGATCGCGCGCATCCTGGCGCATCGCACGGTAAGGGATTTTGAAGAACGGCCTTTGAGCCCGGAACAGATAGAAACGATCGTCCGTAGTGCCCAAGCTGCATCCACCTCAAGTTTTGTGCAGGCCTATTCCATCATCGGAGTCACGGATCGCGACAAAAAACACGCATTGTCGAAAATCGCGCGTAACCAACATTTTGTTGCCGAGAATGGCCATTTCTTTGTATTTTGCGCCGATCTTCATCGCCACGATGTGATCGGAAAGATGGAAGGGAAGGATGTTGCAGACTCGCTTGAGAGCACCGAGAAATTCATGGTCAGCGTGGTAGATGCATCCCTGGCTGCCCAGAATGCAGCTTTGGCGGCTGAAGCGATGGGGCTCGGGATCTGTTACGTAGGCGGCTTGCGGAATGACCTCGAAAAAGTCAGCGAACTCCTGAAGATTCCCGATAAAGTGATCCCGCTCTTCGGACTGGCGGTCGGTTATCCGGCCAGCGTCAATGATCAGAAACCGCGCCTGCCTTTCGAACATGTTTATCATGAAAATGAGTATCAACAGAATGATGCACTCTATAGAGCGCAACTGGAGCAGTACAACGAAGAAATCCAAGCGTACTATCAGGCGCGGACCGAAGGCGAACGCTGCGACACGTGGACCGGACAGATGGCAGAGATGCTCTCCCATCCGCAACGCATGTACATGCATGACTTCGTTGAAAAGCAAGGGATGAACAAGCACTGATTCCAGAAATAGTTTCACTTGCATCGAACGGATATTCGTGTTATAGTTACATTTCAACGTCCAAGAACATATGCATCTTATATGTATGGAACCATGGCTTTTCTCTATTCTGCAGCGGATGCTGCAGGCAAACGGAACCAAAAATAAGCGAAGTTAAATTTATTATGTAGCGCCACACTGTGGTGCCCGCAACATGAATTTCCAAGATTTAGATTTGATAGTGAAAAAGCCGCGATTCCTGTACAGGAATACCTTTTTCTTTCTTATGATAATAAGTAGAGACACAAAAGGTACTCGATTGAGTGCCTTTTTGATTTCTCTGAATACAGAAAAAAAGGATATATGAGGAGGTTGAAAGATAGTAGCGTACGCATATGGTTACGCTAAAGAAGGAGCAAGAAATATATGAAGAACATCGTCTATACGAATTCGCAGAACGTGACTATTGAAATATCATGGGAAGCGTATTACAAAGAGATCGACATGCGCAAACAAGAGCGTTTGAAGAAAAAACAAGCGCAAACAAGCGGCAAATAAGGTCTAAGCGGCTCTCTATGAACGGAGAACTGTAAATAAAAAGCTCGGAATCCCTGGCTCACAGTTGTGGAGGCAGCGGCTTCCGGGCTTTTTTGTTGTTTCCGTTTCAAGGAGCGGGTGGTCCTGCATCCCAAAGTTTCGTTCGGCGAATCAAATTGTCGAATGCTACAAAATTATTCAACAATTTGCCCCCAATAGAGAGCTGATTTGTCGAATGTTCAAAAACATTCGACAATTTGGGCATAGCGAAAGGCAAGATTGACGAATACAGGTACTTTATTCGTCAATACGGGCATCTGGCCGGTGCTATCTGCAATAACCAAATAAAATTGCACGCTTCACCCACTCTATACCAATCCGATACCATTAAAGAATCGGACAACCCGAGGACTATTACCAAAAAGTAAGGCTCTGTCTCATCCCGAGACAGAGCCTTACTTTTCAATTCATTATCTTCCAGCGATATTCATCTTTTTCAAAATTGCCGACAGCGGCAAGGAAATGGCGATTCCGACCGCGTTCTGGACGAGGTTGCCGGGAATCGAAGCGAACGGGGTGATGGCATTGCCGTACAGGATCCATTCGCACAGATAATAACCGACCAGCATGATGGGAACCGAAAGCAGCGTGGCTAAAAGATTCACAGCAAAGCTGTTCCCTTGACGATCTTTCGACCAGGCCAATTTACCGACCAGATAGCCTTGCAAGCCGCGGGTTACTAATGTGAAGGGAGCCCACAGAACCCATCCGGCCATAAGGTCGAAGATGGCCATGCCGACCGCTCCGGCGATAGCGCCTTTTTTCGGCCCGAACAGGATGGATGCGAGGAAGAGCATCGCAGTGCCGAGGTGGATCAGTCCGCCGTTTGCCGTGATAGGCAATTTGATGTTCAGGAAGACCGTCGCTACGAATACGAGCGCAATCAGGATTGCCGTCAAAACCAAATCATACGTGCGTGTGTTTGAATAACCTTGTGCTTTTTGCATAGTGAAGCCTCCTAATTATTTTCTTTGTAAATGTCGATGAAAAGTTGGGCCAAATCCCCGTTTCCGGCGAAGCCGAGATCGCGCAGACCGTTGTCGATGATGGACAAAACATAGATAAGTTTGTCGATGAAGGCATTTTCGCCCATATGTCCGATGCGCAAGATCACATCTGCGTATTGTGCCAATGAAGTTGCGACCAACAGATTGTAGTTTTCGCTGAGGTGGTCCTGCAGGCGCAAGGCGCCGATTTCTTCCGGTATCCTGATGGCAGTGACTGTATTGGAACGGTCGGAATCCAGGAACAACTCCAATCCATACGCTTGGGCGGATCCGCGTACTGCGGAAGCAATCCTGTCATGGCGTGCAAAAACGGTCTCGATGCCTTCCTCCAGGATGTTGTCCAAAGCGGCATCAAGCGCTGCGACATCGCCAGCAGAAGTCGTGTAGGGCAAGTATTCTTTTTCCGCGTAGCCTTTGAAGACCTGTAGATTGGCATAAAAGGAAGCGATAGGCGTTTTGCGGTTGTCCATCGCTTTTTGCGCGTCTGCGCTGACTGAGACAATCGCCAGTCCGACCGGGGCCGAAATGGCTTTTTGGGTCCCGCCGCAACAGATATCGATTTTATTTTCGTCGACGTTAATCGGCTCGCCAACCATGCCGGCGACGGAATCGACCACCGTCAGGATGCCGTATTTCTTCAACAATGGACAAAGCTCGGCGACGTTGTTCAGTACCGATGTCGGCGTGTCGCAATGGACCAGGGTAGCATATTTGAAGTCGGAATCCTTCTCCAGATAGGCGCGTACCGCTTCAGCAGGGATGCCGCTGCGATGGTCGAAACTCAGGACGACCGGTACGCCGCCATAGATGCTGACGAAATCCTTGAAGCCTTCGCCGTAGATGCCGTTGTCCAGTACGAGCACGCGGTCGCCAGGTTCCGTCAGGCTTGCGCAAGCGGCCTCAAGAGCCAGGATCCCTTCACCAGCAAGTAACAGGACCTCATTTGTGGTGCCCATGACTTTGCCCATTTTTTGGCTGACCTCACGGTAATAGCGGACGAATGTTTTGTCAAAGTCGCTGTTGCTGGTTCTTTTTGCGCGGGCCAAACGTACATTTTCGCGTACCTCAGTCGGACCCGGGGCGTAATTCGGTTTGTATCTCATCAGGAAGTCCTCCTTCTCGTTTCGTATATTGCTGATAATTTTAGCAAATGCAAAGGACTATGGGACCGTCCAATCCGAGAGAAAGTGAACGGTCCAATTTTCCCAAAAATGGCTTCTCGCATGCGTTTTGCAAATGTTAACGTATCCAATTTCGGATTGCGTAAGTTTTTCCGCAAATCTCTTCCTTTTTTTCGGGGATTAGCGGACGTCAGGAAGCCTATACTGTGGAAAAGGACAGGCACACAGGCCAGGCTTGTCGATCAGCTCACAGCAAACGCTGTGAAACCAAGTACAGTGAGGAGCACTCCGATGCAAGACATCAGCGAGATTCAAAAAGACCTATCATCCTATACATTGAAAAATTTTGCGATATTCGCAATGTTCTTCGATCATATTTTTGCGGTATTTGTGCCGCAGGACAGTCTTGAAGGTGTTGCGCTGCGCGTAGTAGGGCGGATTGCTGCACCAATCATGTGCTATATGATTGCGGAAGGCTATCATTACACATCCAATCTGAAGAAATATATGGTACGGCTACTGTTGTTCGCCGCCGTCTCGCATTTTCCGTATGTCTGGTATTTCGGTCTCCCGTGGTGGCAGGCAACGAGCGTCATCTGGGGATTGGCGCTAGGATTGATCGCATTGGCGGCGGCCAAAAGGGAGGACTGGTCGCTTCCGCTTAAGGCAACAGTCGTTTTGGCATGCTGTCTGTTGGCGGTCCCGGCTGATTGGAACTACGTAGCGGTCTTGTGGATCCTGTTTTTTGGATTGTTCAGGGGACAAACCGAAAAGCAGCTGCTGAGCTTTGCAATCATAGGGATTCTGTTCCACATCATCCCTTCCATCAGCGAAATCGGCTGGACGCAATCCTACCAAGTCGGCATTTTTCTGGCGGTACCGCTGTTGCTGTTCTACAAAGGCCGTCAAGGCAAGAAATCCAATGTGATGAAGTGGGGCTTCTATGCTTTCTATCCATTCCATCTGTTGCTGTTGGAACTAGTGAAAATAATCGTATCCGCGTAATGGAGGGCTGAATATACATATGTTAATAAGACAAATTTGGCGCCGCGTTTTCATCGGCATCCTGACAGGGATGGTGCTGTCCGCTTGCTCCGGCTCGAATGAACAAACGGAAACGAATGAGTCTAAGACCGCTTCGTCTAGTTCGACTGCCGAAGCGGGAACTTCCGAAGAAGCAGCGGTGGTCCGGCCGGAAGAGTCAGAGCCATTGCTGTATGAAGGTGATCTGGAACTTCCGGTCAACGGGGCGACCGGCTATGCTTCGGTCCGGATGGATCTGAAAGCGGCTGCTGATGCAGGATCCGAAACGATTTCGGCACTGGAGGCGGGAACCGCTTTTGAAGTGGTGGAGGAAGTGGGCGATTGGTGGTATGTCCAGACCGAAACAGAATCAGGCTGGGTGCAACACCTTTATTGCTTCATCAACCTTCCGGACGTGATCCCTTCCATCATCTACGACAATACCAACACGTACGCATCCAAGTTCGTTTCTTCCGGAAAAGCGATCCCTGGCATAACCGGAGTGGCGCTTTATGACGGGAAAGCATACAATATGCGTCTGGGTAAGGTATCCGATATCGTGCCGGTGCTTTACAGCATGTCAAAGAAAATTTATTTAGCACAACAAGCTGCCTTGGCGGAGGGAAACACCTTGGTCATCTATGAGGGGTATCGTCCTTATTCCGCCCAGAAGATGACGGTGGATGCTTTGACGAATCTGGCTGCATCCGATCCGGAAGTGATGGCTGGAATCAATACCCATCCTTGGGACACCAACTGGTTTATTGCGACAAGCGTCTCAAATCATCAGATGGGCTATGCCATCGATGTCACTCTGGCGAAAATAACGGAACAACAGGAAATCGTCATCGGCGACTATGCTGCGACCGCCATAACGGGCTACACGGAATACACGATGCCGACAACCATCCATGAATTGAGTATGGCTTCGGCTACATTCACTGGACCGGTCAAATCCAGTTCCCCGACCGCCTGGCTCCAAGCCACCTTGGCAGATACGATGAATGAGGCGGCGATTCTCCTGCAGCGCTATTGCACCGATGCCGGACTGACCCCTTTGGCTTCGGAATGGTGGCATTTCAATGATCTGGACGCGCGCTTCGCTACCGAAGACAACAGCAGCAAAGGCGAGTACTTATTGGATGCAACGATGAGCGAGGCACCGGAAGCGGCTGAATGACGAGTAGACAAGGCTCAAAATGGACATAAAAAGAGGCACAATCGAATTTCTCGATCGTGCCTCTTTCCTATTTTGTACTGAAGCTTGATGGTCCCTACTGGGATTGAACCAGCGACCCCTACCATGTCAAGGTAGTGCTCTCCCGCTGAGCTAAGGAACCGTTAAACAGATGAATCACCTGCTCGTATATCTGATTATAACATATTTGCGCGAGAAGTGAAGAGGTAAATTAAAAAAAATGTGGAGCGAATAAGGCATGCATTCCACATGACAACAAGGTATACTGGAAAAGGATAATTTTACAGGAAAATTTGGAGGTTTAATATGGACAACAATGATATATTGATCCGCTTGCGCTATGCGCTGGATATCAAGGATGCGGATATGGTGGAAGTGTTCCGATTGGGTGGACTCGAAGTGACGAAGGAAACCGTACAGCAGATGCTCAAAAATCCAAAGAAGGATGACGCAACTGATGCTGCGGGCGCAACTGCACCTTCAAGCGATGATCAACTGGCTTGCGATAATGCGACACTGGAATCTTTCCTGAACGGACTCATCACTTCCCAACGCGGCAAACCGCAAGTGAAGCCCGGCGAACCGGAACCAAAGCCGGAATTTGTGCTGAACAACGGAAACGTCAACAATTTGCTGCTGAAGAAAGTCAAAATCGCGCTGACTTTGACAAACGAAGATATGCTGGAAATCCTGGAATCGGCAGGCGTCACCGTTTCGAAAAGCGAACTGAGCGCGGTCTTGCGCAAAGAAGGGCACCGCAACTACAAGCCTTGCGGCGATCGTTATGCGCGTAATTTCCTGAAAGGACTGGCGTTGCGTTACCGCGGATAGGCTTTATTTTACCCAGCCAAACCGTTTTTTGGCGAGTTATTCCGGTTCCGCAGAATCCTGCATTAAAAACAAAAAAACATGATTCTCCGCAAAAAAATGGGGGGAATCATGTTTTTCTCTTATTTCGAATACAGCAGAAAAGCTTTCGGCACCGGTGCGCTGAAGCGGACGAGCTCACCGGTCGCAGGATGGATGAAAGCGAGTGTGGTAGCGTGCAGCCCCAAACGCTTCATCGGATTGCTATGGGCACCGTATTTCTTATCTCCGGCAACCGGATGGCCCAAGGATTCCATGTGGACGCGGATCTGATTCTTGCGTCCGGTCTCCAGCTCCACTTCCAAGAGCGAATATTCCTTGTTTGCGCGGATCTTGCGGTAATGGGTCACGGCATGCTGGCCGCCGTTGTCTTTCGGACTGGAATGGACCTTCATGGCTTTGCTCTCGGTCAGCCACGAGGAAATCGTGCCTGCATCCTTCTTGATTTCGCCCTCGACCAGAGCGGTATAGATGCGTTCTTTGACGATTTCTTTCCAATTATTTTGCAGCTTTTCTTTCAGCTCTTCGGATTTTGCGAACAGCATGACGCCGGAGGTATCCCGGTCCAGGCGATGCACGACGAATATCCGGTTTGCTTTGTTGTCTTCTTTGACGTATTGGCTTAATTGGCGGTAAGCGGTTGGTTCTTTAGGATCGTCGGTTGCCATCGATAACAGGCCGGCATCCTTATTGATCACAATGATGGCTTCATCCTCAAACAGGATCTTGAGGCCTGACAGGGACGTTTTTTTGAGGGCTTCCTTGTTTGCCAAAATGCCGACAGTCTGCCCGGGTTCCAAGGGATGGTTGTGCTTGGTGATGGTCTTCCCGTCGACCGTCACTTGTCCGCGGGTAAGTATTGATTTGACTGAGTTGCGGCTTTGCTTGCTGAGGATCTGCAGCAAGAAGGGCAACAATTCGCTCGGTTCGGTCACAGGGTATTGGGTAACCCCTTTGGTGGACGGGCTTTTTTGGGGTTCTGTCGCCTTGACCTGACGATTGCGTTTATTGTTATTTGTATTCTTTTGGTTTGTTTTTTTCATCTGATTTCGCTCCTGACTCTGTTCGCCGCCTGAGTATCGCGGTCGTCTCTCTTCTGAAGTATAACAGAAAACTGAGCATCCATCCCGCCTAATCAGGACAAAAATGCAGCAAGTGGCATATAATTGAAACAAAAGGATATCAAAAGGAAGCGAGGGAGCAGTCATGGAATACATAAGCATCAGCGGTGCCAAGGAAGGCAATCTGAGGAACATCAGCGTGGACTTGCCGCGGAACAAATGGATCGTCCTCACAGGGGTATCCGGTTCCGGGAAAACGACGTTGGCGATGGATGTGCTCTATCAGGAATGCCAGCGCCAATATCTGGAGGCGATCGGCTACCAAGGGATCCGTAAACCGAACATCGATGCGATCCGCAATGTGTCCCCCGCCATCCAAATCCAGCAGCAAGCCTACAATAAAAATCCGCGTTCGACTGTGGGAACGGTCACGGACATCTATACCGATCTGCGGATGCTGTTCGAGAAGTTGAGCACGAGGGACTGCCCGGCTTGCGGGAAGGAATTCAGTTCGGCCGACTGCCGGGAGGAAACCGAAAAGACCGCCGATGACTTCAAGGTGTTCCAGTATTGCCCGCACTGCGATCAGCGGATGGAGAAGCTGACCCGCACGCATTTTTCCTACAATACTCGAGAAGGCGCCTGCGCTACCTGCCAAGGATTGGGAGAGGTAATGAAAGTTGCTGAAGAGAAGGTGCTCCATGAAGAGTTGTCGCCTGAGGAGGGCGCGATCGTTTTTTGGGAAAAACGCTACCGGGAGTATCAACTGGAGTCGCTGGTTGCCGCTAGTGTCCATTACGGGATTCCGCTGAAAACAAATATGCCTGTGAAGGAATTTACGTCGGCGCAGCGTTCACTGTTGCTTCAAGGGGCCGAAAGTGAAGCAGTGCGTCGGTTGTTCCCGGATCTGCCGGTGCCCCGAACGGTTGCCGAAGGCCGCTATGAAGGGGTATTGCCGAACCTTTGGCGCAGAATGGCGGATCAAAAAGGGAGTTCCAAACTCCGGGAAACCTATTTTGAATCGGTCATCTGCCCGGAATGCCACGGCGAACGACTGAACGAGCTGAGCAGGAGCGTGACCGTGAAGGGGATGCGCTTGCCTGGATTGTCCGCGTCATCATTGACCGGTCTCGTGGATTGGATCCGCGAACTTGATGCAAATCTGACGCATTCGGAACAACTGTTGGCGGGCGTCTATGTGGCGGATCTGAAGACTAAGCTGAAACGGATCCTGAAGTTGGGATTGGGCTATCTGTCGCTCGACAGGCAAACCATGACACTTTCAGGAGGGGAAGCACAACGGTTGAGGTTGGCGGCTGTCCTCGATTCGGATCTGACGGGTGTCGTCTACATCCTCGATGAACCGACAATCAGTCTGCATCCAAAAGATACGGAAGGGCTCCTGACTGTCTTGCGGACGCTGAGGGATAAAGGCAATACGGTTCTCATCATCGAACATGACACAGCTGTCATGGCGGCAGCGGATTATCTGATTGATATCGGTCCGGGAGCCGGGAAATATGGGGGCGAAGTCATCGGGTCGGGAACGCTGAAGCAACTGAAGAGTCAAGCGACATCCGTCACCGGTGCCTATCTGAATAGCACCCCGGAACCGCGCGGAATTTTCCGCAAAGGATCCGGTGATGGCATCGAAGTGAGCCAAGCGAACAAGCATAACCTCCACAATCTGACAGTCCGTTTCCCTATCGGCTGTCTCATCTGTGTCACCGGTGTATCGGGGTCCGGGAAATCGACGCTCGTCTTCGATGTGCTGGCGAAGGGGGATACGGACCAATCACAGAATTCGAATCAGGTGAAAGGGACCAGCTCCTTTGACCGGATTGTGATTGTGGAACAGGCTCCGCTCACCCGGATGAAGCGTTCGAATGTCGCGACATATTCGGATGCTTATACGGAAATCCGGAAAATCTTCAGCCGGCAGCAGACTGCCATCGAAAAAGGAATGACCGCCAATCACTTTTCCTTCAATGTGAAAGGAGGACGCTGCGAGCATTGCGAAGGATTGGGGGTTGTCACAAATAACCTGTTGTTTTTTGAAGATCAGGAAGTCCCTTGCCCCGTCTGTTCGGGCAGACGCTTCAAGGATGAAGTGCTGTCCGTGACTTACCGCGGCCATTCGATCACAGGAGTGCTTGGCTTGTCGGTTGAGGAAGGCGCGGAACTGTTTGCGGATTCGCCCAAAATCAGTGCCATCCTTGAACTGCTGCAGGAGGTTGGCCTCGGCTACCTCGAGCTCGGCCAGACGACAACGACTTTATCCGGCGGCGAAGCGCAACGGCTCAAATTGGCAGTGGAACTCCTCGCAAATCGGGGGAAAAAGAATCTCTATCTGATCGATGAACCGACTACTGGTCTGCACCCGCTCGATGTCGAAAAATTCCTGAAATTATTGGATCGGATGGTCGGTTCCGGCAGCACGGTGGTCGTTGTGGAACACAATCAACAGATCATCGGAGCGGCTGATTGGATCATCGACCTTGGTCCGGGAGGCGGGGATGCCGGCGGTAGGATCATTGCGGAAGGAACGCCATCCGACATCCGGAAAGACAAAAATTCGGTGACGGGAAAATTCATTTAAGGCCGACCAAGTGAAAAAGATTGACAGACACCGGAAAAATCGCTATCTTATTAGAAAGAGATTAGAAGGATAGGGGAGGCAAAACCATGCAAAAGATGATGTGTTGTATGTGCGGATGTAAGAAACATGCAGGAATATTCTTATCATCGTTTGATCTCCACAACCGGGCGTTTTTACCGGCTCTGTAGAGGGGATCATGGGGCAGATTGTGCATCCGTATCCAAGTGAAGCGCTGAAATGATGATGAATACTCGTGCATGTGTGTTTTGTTGACGCGCATGCACTTTTTTTGTGGAAACGATGGGAACCCATCGGAAATTAGGGCCAAGGAGGCAAAAATATGAACTTGCAACAATTGCGATATGTCATAACAGTGGCGAAATACGGCACTTTTAGGGAAGCTGCAAGGCAATTATATATGGCGCAGTCCAGTCTGTCGTCAAGCATCAAGGATCTGGAGGAAGAATATGGCATCCAGATCTTCGAGCGTTCCAAAAAAGGCATCGAAATTACCAAAGAAGGGGCTATGCTTTTGGAGTTCGCCGATCAGATCGTAGCCCAAGCGGATCAGCTGGATTACCGCTATCTGTCTGCAACCGAAAACAGAAGACTCTTTTCCGTTTCGAGTCAGCACTATGATTTTGCTTCGGAAGGCTTTGCCCGACTGGTTTCGGAAAAGAAGGAAGAATCATTGAATTTCCGCTTCCTGGAGACGAGCACTTCGAAAGTGATGGAAGATGTGCGCGATGCCGTCAGTGAAGTTGGCTTCATCTATCTGAATGATTTTAACGGGAAAGTCATCAAGCAGTATCTTGAATCCTTCGATTTGAAGTTCGATCCGCTGATTGCGTTCCAACCGCATGTGTTCCTCAGCGAATCACACCCGTTGGCGAAGCAAGCGAAGATATCCCAAGAAGATCTCCACGCTTATCCTGTCATTTCTTTTGATCAAAGCAAAAACAGCACCTTGCAGTTGATGGAAGAATCGATCCAAGTCGATCAAAATGCTCAGCGAATCAGTGCCAGTGACCGCGCGACCGTATTGAATCTGTTGTCCGTGACGAATGGCTACTTGGTCGGATCCGGTCTTCTGAAATCGAATACGCAGGACCATATCGTCGTGGTGCCGATGGATGTCGATCAAAAAAATACCATAGGCTTCATTTATTCGAAAGTGCGTCCGCTCAGCAAAATATCCAAGCGCTACATGGAAATCGTAAGGGAACTTTTGGAGGGAGATCAACGCATCGAACTGACGGATCATGTAGACTGAAATATCAGTATCGCGTGTTGTCCGATACTATGTGGATATCGGACAACGAGTAGAGCATTAGCGTTCGGATTGTCCGATACTATACGGATATCGGACAACGAAGCACAAATCCCAAGCCGCAAAAACATAGCAGCCAACCCCAAACAAACAGGAGGCTATCCCGCAAGCGGGATAACCTCCTGTTTGTTCATTCCGAGAACAAGGTGTCGATTTCCACCCGCAGTACCCGGTCGATGCTTGGGTTGCCATGGTCGCGGTAAGGGTAAGCACCTGATTCGAAGAGGATGTAGAGCTGCTTCCCATCCACGGCAATCTGTTCCAGATAGGACGGCATCGTGATTTCGGTGCTGGCGTTCTTGTCGGTGAAATTTTCGTTTTCCTTCAAGCGATCGAAAGAAAGCAGCGTCGAATCTTTCTTTCTGCCGGCAGAGCGCGACAGCATAAGCTTTTCTTGATAAAAAGCCAGTCCTTGGATCTCTTTGCCGATCTTGTCGACATCGTCGGGATAAGCCTCTTCTGTACTTTTTCCTGTATCAAGCGCATGGACTTCCTTTCCGTCCTCATCTTCTGTTGTGGAAATGAGGTAGCGGTGCATGACACTCGTCTCTTCGTCATCGAAATGCGCCACGTAGAGGTCATCACCGTGTACCGTGATCGTTGAAGCGCGTTTGATGTCAGGCAGTTCGATGCTGTCCGTATAGGTAATCGGTTCAGCGGAATCCGCGAAGTCATAGGCTTCAATATCCTTCAAAGACAGCGTGATGACCTGCGCGGTGTCGCCTTTTTCCGAGGTGACCCAGAGCAGCTCATGGTTGTTGTCGTAGGCGAGGCCGCCTGCATGCGGAATGCCGTCCAAGACGATTTCCTTGATGAAGGAACCGCTCTTCTTTTCCAGCACATAGATGACGGAATTGTGTTCTTTGGTTTGGCAATAAGCCGATATGAACAGGTAATCTTTGTTGACAGCCAAACCTTGCGGCGTCATAGTAGTGCAGATTTCTTCCTCTCCGTGTTCATGATGGAGCGTCAAAGTGGCATCCATTCCCGGGATGATGAAAATGTTGTCTTCCGGATCGATGCCATCCTCTTCAAAAGCCGCTCGGTACAGTTCGGGATAGTCGGACAATCCCTCCTTTAGTTCATCCAGTGAACCGAGGCTGGCTTCCGTGTTCGTTTCTTCGGCAAAAGTCAACCGTTCGATTTTTCCGTTCTTAGTCAGGAAGGCAAGCGTGACCACCCCTATCATGATGATGCCGATCAGTGCGAGCTTAAATTTTTCCATTTTCCTTGCCATATGATCACTTCCTAAACTATATATTTCGACGAATTTGTTATTGTATTCATTTTACTATAGGAGTTTATCAGTAACCAACGAAAAGCTTCCGACACAAAGACACGCAAGGTGGGACTGGTCTCACGAAAGTATTTGTTGATGTGGTAAAATCATGTTAGAGAAGCATTGAGAAAAGTTGGGAATGTCAACCAGTCAGAAAGTGAATCGCTATCCACAAGTATGGAGTTAGCGTATAATGGAAGAGCGGAATCAGGCAAAGTGAGTCGGTCCGATGAGGAACCATCAATAATGATCAGAAAGAGGATTTTACCATGTCGAAGTTAGGTTTGCAGCTCAGCCCGGCAGACAGCGAAAGCAAATGTTGGGTGGCGGAAATTACCGGAGCGGACGAAGTATACATTTTAAAAAGAGACTTCATCCCGGCCGAACCGGAAGGCGGATGGATCCTCTACGATGGCTGGTACCAGCTGAATGGAGCGGTGCCCGGTGTCACGGAGTTCAAAAAAGAATATATCCGCATCAAGGACGGAAAAGTCAGAAGGAACCTTCCATTCCGGGAACTCGTCGAAAGCCTGGATGAAATAAAAGCCGGTGAAGGCCCTCGTGTTGAAAGGATGCGCAAGGAAATCATCGCCATTTTGGATGAAATCAAAGAAGCTGCCTACTGTGAGCCTGTGGTGGAGGGCATCGAAAAACAAAAGGAAGATTTGGACATGGCGGATGAGCCGGATCAAATCAAAAACGCGCTCTACATGCTGAAAAAACAAAAGCAATCCTATATCCAGCAGTACCGAAAGATGTTCAACCTATAAAGAACGGAATCACCAAAAATGAAGAAAGACAGCAAAAAATACTGAAAACAATAAAATTTCCGGTATAATCTTATTTAAATGGAAAAATGGAAGGCGGTGGAACAATGATCAGAAAAGCAATGCCAACGGATCTGCCTGCAATCATGGAAATCATCAATGAGGCGAAAGTCACACTGAAGGTATCCGGCATCGATCAATGGCAAAAAGGGTATCCGAATGAAGCGGTCATTCTTCAGGATATGGCCGGAGGGTACAGCTATATCTACTTGCGGGACGGTATCCCAGCGGCAACTTTTGCATTTTTTTACGGCGAGGACCCTACCTATAAAGTCATTACCGAAGGCCAATGGCTAACGGATAATCCTTACACGGTCATCCATCGCATCACGATAAAAGGAACATTCCGTGGTCAGGGCGTTCTTGGGGAAATCGTCGCATGGGCTGGGGACGAATCGCGTAAAAGAGGCTATTCCAGTATGCGCATCGATACGCATCCCGACAACAAAAGCATGCAGCGGGCCCTGCAGAAAGCCGGCTACACCTACTGCGGCCACATCCTGACGAGCATCGGCGATATGCGTTGGGGGTACGAAAAGCTACTGTAAAAAGAACTCTGCAGATTTTCAAGAAGGATTGCGCCTGACCAAGAGGCGCAATCCTTTTCGCATGGAATGATCGATCAGTGGAAACGATGAGGAGATAATGAAATGAACGTGCACCTAAAAAATTTACCATTGAACGAAGAACTGATCCAGGCAGTGCGCCGTTGGGAAAATGACCCGGCTATTTCACCGTTCATCACGCCGCACTATGTTGAAACAAGTGAGCTGCCGTTGGTGACGGAAAGCGATGTCCGCGAGAGCCTGTCCAATCCGGACAAGCGAAATTATTTCATCTGCGTGGATGACAAGCCGATCGGGATTGCATCGATCATCCGTGACTTTCCTGCCCTGTTGAAGAATGACGGGAAAACAGCTTGGCTTGGAATCTATATCGGCGATCCGGATTGGCGCAACAAGGGCATCGGCAAAACGGTCATGGCTCTGTATGAAGAGAAATGCCGGAGTCTCGGCTATCGGCGCATCGAACTGGGTGTATTTTCCCACAATGCCGGCGCAATCAGATTGTATGAAAGATCCGGCTTCACACAAATAGGCGTCATTCCTCACTTCACCTATTCACAAGGCCAATGGCGCGACGACATCCGAATGGAAAAGATTCTCTGTCACAATCTAGGATAAAATCCATGCGGCAATCTATTGGAGGGAGGAAAAACAACGAATGAAAAAATGGTTGTTGGTTAGGGGAAAAGCGATGTTATTGACCTTCTTTGCGGCGTTGTTGGGGATGCTGACGCTATTCAGCTACAACAACTACGCGTGGTACGAAGAGCCGATCGCCAAGATAACCGCATCTGAAGCTGTTGGAACCGATGAAACGGTTGGTGCAGGTCAGGAAAACTATCCCATATACAACCAAAAACTGACGGCTGTACTGATGAACGGGGAGTCGAAAGGGACGCAAGTCGTGATAGAAAACAACTATTCCGACTCACTTGCTTACAGCCAGATTTACCGTTCAGGCGAGGAAGTGTTCCTTTCCCTCAACGAGAGTGCTTCGGGTGCCGTGACAGGAAAAATCGTCGGAGTAAAGCGAGATAAATATGTTGTCCTTTTTGGGTCCTTGTTTCTTTTCGTATTGGTGGCGGTAGCGGGGAAAAAAGGCCTACTTTCCCTCATCAGCATAGCGGGTAATATATTGCTGTTCAATATCGCTTTGGACAGCTATGAAATTGCAGATAACGCACAGCTATTATGGATAAGCAGTGCTGCAGTGATCGGATGGACCGTCCTGACACTGCTCTTGGTCAGCGGCCGAAACAGAAAGACTTACGCGGCTATCCTTTCTACTTTGATCGGAACATTCCTGACTTTGATCATCGCCTATGGGGTCATTGCCGGGACGAACGGGCAAGGCCTGCGCTATGAGGAAATGCAGTTTGTGACGCATTACCCGCGACGAATCTTCCTATCCAGCATATTGATCGGATCGTTGGGTGCGGTGATGGATGTCGCCATTACGATGACCGCGGCCATTCAGGAACTGTACGAAAAAGACCCCGCAATATCCGCCAAAGCTTTATTCCAGTCGGGACGCGAAATCGGCAAGGACATCATGGGAACGATGGCAAATGTGTTGCTTTTTGCCTATGTCAGCGGAGCGATTCCGATGCTCGTTTTTTATCTGGAGAACGGCTCCGATGTGTTCCATACCTTTTCGATGCAATTATCTTTGGAAATCACCCGGGCTTTGGCGGGCAGTTTGGGTATCGTTTTGACGGTTCCGTTGGCAATGCTCACAGCTGTCCGTCTGATTCCCAAGAAAGCGGGTGATCGGCGATGAGCGTGCAACTGGTATTGGCGCTGTTGCTTTTGCTGCTGATGGTTGTAGTGGGCGGCAGACGTGGTATTTCTTCGTTCCTGTCGTTGTTTTTCAACTTTGCTGTCCTCTATGTATTGGTGTTGCTGTTGATAAATGGCTTTCCTGCACTTGTTGTTACCCTGCTGGCTTGTGCGGTGGTCAGCTACATCAATTTATTCTACATAAACGGCGTGAATGTTAAAACGAAGGCGGCCTTTATTGCGACGATCGTTACGACTTTTTTTTTGTTGTTACTGACTATTGTTGTGCATCGGTTTGCGATGATCCAGGGCTTCGGTCCCGAGGAAGTGGAGGAGTACACCACGCTTTCCTTTTTTGTGAATGTTGATTTTGTCCAAATCGGAATTTGTACCATGATAACCGGAACGATAGCTGCCATTACGGACACGGCTATCTCCATTTCATCTTCATTGTATGAGGTCCATAACTGCAATCCGCAGTTGGGGGAAAAAGAATTATTCCGTTCGGGGATGACAATCGGAAAGGACATCATCGGAACAACGACGAATACGCTCTATTTTTCTTTCGTCGGCAGTTATCTCGCACTTTTTCTCTGGTTCAGGGACCTGTCTTATTCTTTCGGGGAGGCGCTGAACGCAAAAGTGCTCGTTTCGGAAGTCCTTTCCATGTTCGTCATCGGCATCGGAGTGACCGGCATTATCCCACTCACCGCGTGGGTTACGGCTCACATGTTGTTGAACGAATCATCGCGGGATTAAAATGCTTATTGCCAATCAAAGAAATTGCTCTATAATAGTTAGAGTTGAAAACAAAGCTTTTTGGATGAGGCAGATCATACAGTTTCGCATCCGGGAAGAGACGCATAATAGTAAGTATACAGATACACCATTCAGACAATCGGAGGAAAACAGATGAAAAAAATCGGCTTTGATCCACAGAAGTACATTGAAGAGCAATCGAAATATATTCTCGAACGGGTCAACAATTACGATAAATTGTATCTTGAATTCGGAGGGAAACTGATCGGCGACAAGCATGCGAAACGCGTATTGCCTGGTTTCGATGAAGACGCAAAAATCAAATTGCTGCAGAAACTAAAAGACCAAGCGGAAATTTTGATTTGTGTATATGCGGGGGATATCGAACGCAATAAAATCCGCGGCGACTACGGCATCACTTATGATATGGACGTCTTCCGCTTGATCGATGAGCTGAGGGATTATGGATTATCCGTCAACAGTGTCGTCATCACGCGCTATAACGGACAACCGGCCACAAAGGTGTTCATCAACAAACTCGAAAAACGCGACATCAAAGTCTATACCCATGGCGCCATCGAAGGGTATCCTTCCAATATCGAAAAGATCGTCAGCGAAGAGGGTTTCGGCCAGAACACTTATATTCCGACGACCAAGCCGATTGTCGTCGTTACCGCTCCGGGTCCCGGCAGCGGCAAGTTGGCTACCTGCTTGAACCAGCTGTACCACGAACGCCTTCAAGGGCGCGTGGCCGGCTATTCTAAATTCGAGACTTTCCCGGTCTGGAATGTTCCTTTGAAGCACCCGCTGAACATTGCCTATGAAGCCGCAACAGTCGATCTGAAGGATGTCAACATGATGGACAACTATCATTTTGAGACTTACAACGAAGTGGCGGTCAACTACAACCGTGATCTGGAGACTTTCCCGGTCATCAAACGGATCATCGAGCGCATCACCGGCAAGGAATCCGTCTACCAATCACCGACTGACATGGGCGTGAACCGAGTAGGCTTCGGCATCACCGATGATGAAGCGATCCGTGAAGCATCGAAGCAGGAAATCATCCGCCGCAGCTTCGACACGGAATGCGACTATAAGAAAGGTCTGAGTGATGAAGAGACGCGTGATCATATGCGTCTGATCATGGAAGAACTTGAGCTGAAGCAGGAAGACCGCGCGCCAGTAAAACCTGCCCGCGCATACGCGGAACGCTTGATGAAACGTACGGTTGACAACGAAATTCCTGCGGTCATCGCTTTCGAATTGAATGACGGAAGAATCATCACCGGCAGGACTTCCGATCTGATGGATGCCTGTTCCTCCGCCATCTTGAACGCGATCAAAGCCTTGGCAAACATTTCCGACGACATCCTGTTGTTGTCTCCGGTCATTCTCGAGCCGATCAAAAAGCTGAAAAGCGATGGCTTGCACAAGCGCATCCCGACATTGACTGCGAACGAGATCCTGATCGCTCTATCCATTTCGGCGGTCACCAATCCGACAGCCCAGTTGGCTTACGATAAACTTTCCGAGCTGAAGGATGTGCAGGCACACTCGACTGTCATCCTGAACAAAGACGATGATCAGATCCTCCGGAATCTTGGCCTCGATATCACCTGCGATCCGGTTTACCCATCCGAGAATTTATATTACGTTTAATAGAGTGTGATGATTCGCGTTTAGACACCCGTACGTTGGAGAAACCAGCAGCCGTTCACCTCTTTTGTGGACGACAGCTGGTTTCGAAACGGTAGTGGTGTCTGCAAATCAGAACACGTTTGCGATAAATCGTCAGAATCCAATTTCAAAGGCTATCCGCTCCCTATCATTTTCGGGAGCGGATAGCTTTTTTTCGGGGCTGATGCGGATCGTTATTGTCATTGGTCCTCAAAATGGATGCCCCTGGGACCGACCGAGGTGGAGAAGACAATCTGCGTGTAGGTCTTGCCGAACTGCTGCAGTTCGCCGATGAAAGTATCCAATTCCTTCGTCGTCGGAAAGGCGACCTTCAGGAGCATCGAAAATTCTCCGGTCACGCAGTTGCATTCCAGCACATTCGGAATGCTGTCTACGAAAGGATAAAAAACCGGCTTTTGCTTGGGATCGACCTCCAGATTGATGAAAGCCTTGATATTGTAGCCCAGCGTCTGTAGGTTAAGATGGGCGCCGTAATCTGTGATGACGCCGTTCCTTTCCAGCTGGGAGATCCTTGCGGAAATTGCCGGCGAAGACAAAAAGGTAGCCTCACCGATTTCCTTAAGCGAAGCCCGCGCATTTGTCTGCAAAATGTTCAAAATTTGCTTGTCGATTTTATCCATTGGAGGCTCCTTCCCTTGCTGTTGTTTGCTTTGTATTCTTAAGATTCTATATCAGACCTATCAAGGGAAGCAAACGAATGCTGACATGACTTAAGAAAATAAAGTTACATGGGAAATAGCGTGTGATTCTTCTGTGAGATGGTCGAATATGCAGGTTTTGTTCGCAACTTCCCTTAAACTATTTCATTCATTTTTCAGGGGTGGTATTGTTTGCACAATGAATTACAGAAAAATTTCAGGGGGCAAACAGAGATGAACATGAGAATTGAAGCAGACTCGATCGGAACGTTAGCAGTACCCACAGAAGCGTATTATGGTGTGCAATCGTCGCGTGCAAAGGAAAATTTCTCCATCACGGGCACGAATCTGCATCCGGAATTAATCAGCAACCTGGCGCGAATCAAGAAAGCCGCAGCTGTTGTGAACGCTCAATCCGGGAACCTGACAGCCGTTAAAAAGGATGCGATTGTCCAAGCCTGCGACGAAATTATGGCGGGATATTTTCATGAAGCCTTCATCGTGGATGCCATCCAAGGCGGTGCCGGTACTTCAGCCAATATGAACGCCAACGAAGTCATCGCCAATCGCGCCATCGAAATATTGGGTGGGAGAAAAGGCGACTACCGCATCGTTCATCCAAATGATGATGTGAATCTTTGCCAGTCCACCAACGATGTCTTCCCGACAGCGGGTAAAATGACCGTGCTGCAAATTCTGCCTGAGCTGATTGCCGAACTGGAAAAGTTGGAGAGCGCATTGGGTGAAAAGGCCGAAGCATTTGCCGGGGTCATCAAGATGGGGCGTACGCAAATGCAGGATGCGGTCCCGACTACGTTGGGGCGGACGTTCCGGGCTTATCAATCCTTCGTCAAGAGGGATATCCGCCACCTCATGAGTGCCGCGGAAGAGATGAAGAGCCTTAATCTCGGCGGGACCGCAATCGGTAATACCATCAATGCGACGCCGGAATACCTGGAGAACATCACAGCTTTTGTGAGCGAGGAAGTGGGGATTGTTTTCACGCAGGCGGATGATCTTTTCGATGCGACTCAGAACGTGGATGGCTTTGTCAGGATGTCATCGGCCATCAAGACGGCGGCGGTGAACTTGTCGAAGATGAGCAATGATCTGCGCTTGTTGTCGAGCGGACCGAGGGCGGGCATCGGTGAAATTAATTTGCCTGCCAAGCAAAATGGCTCTTCGATCATGCCGGGAAAAGTAAATCCGGTAATACCCGAAGTCGTTTCGCAAGTCGCTTTCCGCGTGATCGGAAACGATTTGACCATCACGATGGCCGCCGAATCGGGTCAGCTGGAGCTGAATGCCTTCGAACCGATCATTTTCCACGCGCTGTTTGAATCAATCGACTGCTTGACGCATGCAGTCGCCACTCTGACCGCCAATTGCATCACAGGGATCCAAGCGAATGAGATGATCTGCTACAAACAGGTGGAGGAGAGCGCCGGTATTGCGACCGCCCTTTGCCCGACAATCGGGTACCAAAAAGCCAACGCAATCGCCAAAGAATCACTGGAGACAGGGAAAACAGTCAGGGAATTGGTGCTTGAAAAAGGCTTGTTAACAATTGCGGAAACGGACAGCATCCTCGATCTAAAGCACATGGCCGGCATCCCAGCTGCGATATTGCTGAGGGATAAAGTCATCTGAGCGACAAATGAAAAGCAAGCCCGGGAGATGATCCTGGACTTGTTTTTTTGTTGGACATATAGGAATTTATAAAATTTTTTCAACTCAAAAGTGCATCACCGTAGGTGTTTCACAAGTTTGCAACATGTTTCATGCATCTAAAATGATGTCCAGCTTCACGGGTTAGCCCTTCGGAAAAAAGAATAAGGAACCTCTTGTCTCTGCGAGCCAAGACATACTGTTCGACTAATCTGCTGACGCAGAAAGTCTCTCAGCAATTGCGCTCTGCGATGCTCAGTTGCATGGGACTCTTAGGGATTCATCCCTTAGAGCCCCAGTACAAGGTGACCGTAGGGAACGTTGCGTGGACAGATTTCCTAAATTGTCATGACTCTTGCGATTTCAATCGCTTAGAGGCATGATACACTTGACCGATTAGGTCACAGTGTTTCCTTAATCAGGGCTGAACGAACCCGTTCAGCTTTCCTTATTGAATTGGATCAGGTGCCAAGTTTCCGGATAACACCGGTTTCTGATAAATGCTTTCCTTGCTTGGAAATAGTATAATTGGGGCACATAGAAAGGCTGATTTTCAGATTTACAGAAAATGGGGAGGGGATGATGATTTGAAAACCAGAGTCAAGGAAATTTCGGAAGAATTGAAATTAGTCATCTCAGGGAAGACGGTCGATGCTGTATTGCCGCCCTTACTGTTTGCCGTGGTCAACAGCCGTTATCAGTTGACTGTCGCCAGTATTATGGCTATTGCTTTGGCTTTGCTGTTGGCCATCATTCGGTTGGCACGGAAGCAACCGTTGCGCTATGCCATGGGTGGTTTGGTCGGAGTTATGTTTGCCTCCGCAATCGCTTATTTTTCCAACAATGCCGCCAATTATTACCTGCCCAAAATAGTATCCAGCGCCATGTTCGTATTGGCGGCGCTGGTGAGCCTCATCATGGGGAAACCGATGGCCGCGTTGACGAGCCATCTGACGCGCGGGTGGGATCTGGAATGGTATTGGCGTAAGGACGTGAAGCCGGCCTATCAGGAAGTGACAGTCATTTGGTTGCTGTTTTTTCTGATGCGATTGGCTTTGCAGGTCATTCTTTTCCGACGCGGTGATGTTGCCGAGTTGGCTTGGACAAATACGCTCCTGGGACTTCCGTTCACGCTTGCTGGATTGATCCTTAGCTATCTTTACGGCATTTGGCGCCTCCGCAACTTGAAAGGTCCCAGCGTGGAAGAACACCGGGAAGGCAAGCAGCAGCCGTGGGAAGGGCAGACACGTGGTTTTTAGTCGGAAGGGTTTCGGAAAGAAGGCATTTTGATGAAAAAAGCGAAAACAGTCGGAGCAAAGTGCCACTATAACAATCGCATTCTCAATAAATACCTAGTTCTGCTGCTGAGTCTGTTATTTTTTGGGTGTGGAACCTCGAATGATGACACTTTAAACCAAACTGATCTTCAAGAACTGACCAAAATCGAGGTGACCGAATACGAGGGGAAAGATTTATCTTCCTTGACCGATTTTCGGGAAAACTCCATCAAAGGTCCACAATATATAAACACCGATGTCTACACGCTGACGATCGATGGTTTGGTCGAGCAGCCGATTTCCCTGACCTACGACGAAGTGCTGGATAATCAGAAGTACACGAAGGTTGTGACCTTGCATTGCGTGGAAGGATGGAGCGTCGATATCCTTTGGGAAGGGATCCTGCTTGCGGATCTATTCGAAGCAGTGGACATTCAGGAAAGCGCCGATACGGTCATTTTTCATTCAGAGGATGGCTACAGTACAGCCTTGCCGTTGCAGACGATCATGGACAGGCAACTGATGATCGCCTATAAGATGAATGGGGTAGTGTTGCCACCAGAAAGAGGCTTTCCGTTCCAACTGGTGGCGGAGGATAAACTGGGATACAAATGGATCAAATGGATCACCCGCATCGAACTGTCCGATGACGCGGACTATCAAGGGTATTGGGAACAGCGGGGCTTTGACAACAAGGCGGATGTCAAACCACAAATAAAGTGACTTCAGTTATGATCAGACTGTATCCGCGCAGGTTTCCGCTTTCGGTACAGACTGAGTGGCCAGGGCTCTTGTCCTGGCCATTTTTTCGATAGGATTCAGTTTCCTCAAAACTATAGGCTGGAGTCCCGGCATTTGGTATGATGGACCTATCATTTTTAGGAGATTTGACAGAAAGAACGATAGAAAAAATAACAGTGATGATGAGGGACCGTATGATACTTGTAATAGATAATTATGATTCCTTCACCTACAACCTCGTCCAATACCTGAAACAATTGGATGAGAATGTTGTGGTGAAACGGAACGATAAGATAACGATCGATGAGATAGCGGCACTGGATCCGCTGATGATCCTGATTTCCCCGGGTCCGAGGACTCCTGATGAAGCGGGCATCAGTCTGGCTGTCGTCAGACATTTCGCAGGGACTGTCCCGATTCTGGGCATCTGTTTGGGTCATCAGACGATCGCCGGGCTGTTCGGCGCGGAAATCGTGAAGGCGAAAGAACCTGTCCATGGCAAGGTTCACGCCATCCAACACACAGACAAAGGCGTCTTCCAAGGCTTGAAAAACCCGCTGAATGTCACAAGATACCATTCCTTGATCGTGGAAAAGGTAAGCCTTCCGGATGCACTGGAGGTTACAGCTTGGACAGCGGATGGCGAAATCATGGGCTTTCTTCACCGGGAAGAGCTGATCGAGGGGGTCCAGTTCCATCCCGAGGCGATTCTGACGGAGCACGGTTTGGATATGTTGCACAACTTTTATGGGCGCGCCCAAAAAAAGCGGGAAGGGGCGGTTTCTGATGAAAAAAAGCGTGACTGATATCGTGATCAAGGAAATCGTTACCGGACTTTCGAGTTTCGAACTGTTCTCTTTGTTCCGCGGCCGCAAGCATTGTTTTTTTCTTGACAGCGGCATGGATCCGCAAAAGCTGGGGCGCTATTCCTTCATCGGATTCGATCCCGAACGGACGCTGACCGCCAAAGCGGGTGTGGATGCTTTTGCAGAACTAAAATCGTTGCTGGAAGACTATCAGCTGGATTATACAGGGGAACTCCCTTTCATCGGCGGAGCTGTCGGTTACTTCGGTTATGAATTACGTCACCAAGTAGAACGGTTGCCGAAGGAAGCGCACGATGATGTCCAGATTCCGGACAGCTTCTTCGGCATCTATGACGGGGCGATCGTGGTGGACCATCTTTTGGGGAAGGTACATCTAGCTTCGCCGGGGTTCTTCGGCGATCCGGAAAAGTGGGTGGCCGAGGTGGAAAAGGTCATCCTGGCAGCGGAAGAGATGCATTTTCCAGTTGCGGACTTTGAATTGGCCAGTGAAGCCAGACCGAAGCTCACCGCGAACATGACAAAAACCTATTATCTGGATGCAATCGCGCGCATCAAGGAATATATCCGGTCCGGCGACATCTATCAGGTCAACATGACCCAACGTTTTCAGTGCCGGACGGAAGCATCGCCCTACGAACTGTACACGCGCTTGCGCAATATCAATCCTGCTCCGTTTGCCGCATATCTGGACTTCGGAATGGGCCAGCTTTTGAGCAGTTCGCCGGAACGGTTCCTGCAAATCCGCAACGGCAAGGTGCAGACACGGCCAATCAAAGGTACCCGGCCACGCGGCGCTATCGAGCAGGAGGATAGCGCCAATCGCCAAGAATTGCTGGAAAGCGAGAAGGACCGTGCCGAATTGCTGATGATCGTCGATCTGATGCGCAATGATTTGGGTCGAGTCTGCAAAACCGGCAGCGTCAAGGTAACGGAAATGTATCATATCGAAGACTACAGCACGGTTTTTCAGCTTGTTTCGACAGTCGAAGGGGAGTTAGAGGAAGGCCTCCACGCGCTCGATTGCATCAAAGCCGCCTTCCCGGGCGGATCGATAACGGGTGCGCCGAAAATCAGGGCGATGGAAGTCATCGATGAAATCGAACCGACGCAACGCAACGTCTATACCGGATCAATCGGCTATGTCGGCTTTAACGGCGATGCCGATCTGAACATCGTCATCCGTACGATCCTACAGAAGGATGATACGGCCTATTTTCAGGTCGGCGGCGGCATCGTCTGGGATTCGGATGCGGTAATGGAATACGAGGAGACGCTTGTGAAGGCGAAGGCACTCATCGAAGCCTTGCAGGCGGAATTACCGGAAGGGGAAAACGAATGAAAGTATTTTTGAATGATGCCTATTCTGCAGAAAATGCAGCATTGCTCAGTCCGCTGTCGCCGGGTTTCATGTACGGTTACGGGGTTTTTGAGACGATCCGCGTTTCCGGTAAACAAGCGCTGTTTCTGGACCAGCATTACGCACGCATGGTCCAGGCGCTGTCCGTTCTGGGGATGACTTGCCCTTATCAAGAAACCGAGCTCCAGCCGATCATCGGAAAATTACTGGAGCTGAATGGCGTTTCCGAAGGCTTCGTAAAGGTCGTTTGCATCAAACCGACCCCAACAAAACAGGCACAACAGAAAGCGGATATCCTGATCCTGACAGGAACGAAAACTTACAAAGAGGAATATGCGAAAGGCTTGAAAGTATGTCTGGCTGATGCGAGAAGGAACGAATTCTCGAAAATTGTCGGCATCAAAAGTATGAACTATGCGGACAACATTCTGGAAAAGGAAGCGGCCGTTCAGAAAGGCTTTGATGAAGCCATCTTTTTGAACACGCATGACCATGTTTCCGAGGGGTGCGTTTCGAATGTTTTTTGGGTGAAGGACGGAATCGTATACACTCCGTCGCTGCATTGCGGTATCCTGGAAGGAACGGCTAGAGCGCGGATAATCAAGAAATGCGCTGCATTACAGATTCCGTTCCAAGAAGGAGCGTACGTTCTGGAGGAGCTTTTGAGTGCGGATGAAGTATTCGTCACCAATGCCTTGATGGATGTCATGCCGGTGAGTCTTCTGGAGGAGCGTCATTTGGACCTCGGGGCATATCAAGTGGTGCCCCAGCTCCGGGGAAACGGGCGCTAATCGGAGCACACCGTTGATTCCTGGCCGCAACTCCGATGAAGCCAGTTTTATCGGAGAACGCCTGCGAAATATAGGTTGAACTCCGGCGAAGCCTGCGTTCCCCGGAGCAAAAGAATAAAAAATAAACCGGGCAGCCCGCAAGGAAGGAAACCCTTATCAGATGGAAAAATGCGATCAAATCGAACGAAGTCTCATCAAAAAATACCGAAAACCCCTATGGCGGCCCTTCATCAAAGCGATCCAGGAATATGACCTGATCCAGAACGGCGATAAGATAGCCGTCTGCATCTCCGGCGGGAAAGATTCGATGCTGCTGGCCAAACTGATGCAGGAGCTGCAACGGCATGGCACGACACGATTCGAGCTGGTCTTTTTGGCGATGAATCCGGGCTACAGTGAACAGAATCAGCAACAGATTTTGGCCAATGCCGCATTGATGGACATCCCGCTGACCGTTTTCGAGTCCTCCATTTTCGATGTCGTGGAGAATGTGGATTCGTCCCCGTGCTATCTTTGCGCGCGGATGCGCAGGGGCAATCTGTACCAAAAAGCCCAAGAGCTCGGCTGCAACAAGATCGCTTTGGGCCATCATTTTGATGACGTCATCGAAACGATCCTGATGAATCTGTTCTATGGCGGGACGATCGAGACGATGATGCCGAAACTGCACAGCCGGAATTTTGAAGGAATGGAACTGATCCGACCGCTTTATCATGTGAAAGAAGCGGATATCATTGCTTGGAAAGACTATCATCAACTGACTTTTCTCCGGTGCGCCTGCCGTTTCACGGAAATGTACGATGATCAACCGAGCGATCTGGGAGGCTTCAAGCGCAAAGAGGTGAAGGCATTGATCAGGCAGCTTCGCGAAACGAGTCCGCTTATCGATGCGAATATCTTCCAGAGTGTGCAGAGCGTGAACCTCGAAAAAATCATTTCCTGCCGCGATGGGGACGGAAGGCATCATTTTCTGGAAAAATACGCTGATGGGGCTGAACGCCCGCAGCCGGATATGGTAGAATGAACCGAGCCTCCGCAAAATCGGAGAACATTAACGAGGAGTGAATAAAATGACCCTGTCATTCGAAGAAAAAAAAGCGATATTTGATGATTACGAGGAATTGACGGCTGTACCGGTTTCGATGAACCGGATCAATTATCATTTCAATGCGAGTGCGGTGGACCACAAAATCGCTGTCCGCTTCCTGCATCCAAACGGCAATGCCTTCATATATGCAGGCTATCTGCCGAAAGAAGAGACGGATAAAGGCTATATTTCCGTATTGGAAAGCGACGAAGGAACGATCCGTTTCCTTTTGGAAAAAGCGATTTCCTTCCTGAAAAAAACCGCAGACGGCTATGTGGAAGGTTACTCGGAAAAATGGGTGGATCGGTCCGGAGATGTTCTGTTGCTGATCTACGATAATCCGATGTGGTCGGTTGCGTTGAAGAACGGTCAAATGGAAGGAATCTTCAAGACACGTGATGCGGCTGTCGGTTATCTGAATGATGAAGGTTTCTCGCGCACCAATTAACCGTTAAAAGCATGTGAAAGGAGGGCTGTCATGGAAATCAGACAATTGCTTGCGGACTATTCTCCCTTTAATGAACAGGAAGAAAAAGATCGTGAGCTGATGCTTCGGTATCTTGATCAATTCGATGATCTGTTCAAGCGCGAGAATCAGTTAGCCCACTTCACCGCTTCGAGTTGGGTCGTCAATCGCGATCGTACCAAGGTGCTGATGGTTTACCATAACATCTACCAGTCTTGGGCTTGGATGGGTGGTCACATGGATGGCGAAACCGATTTTCTGGCGACAGCCATCCGGGAAACGAAGGAAGAGACCGGTATCGAGCAGGTAACGCCGATATCGCAAGAGCTCTTTTCGCTCGAAATATTGAGTGTGGACGGGCACGTCAAAAACGGCAAACAGGTAGGGACGCATGTGCATCTGAACCTGACTTACTTGCTGGAGGCGGACGAAACGCAACAGACGAGCGTCAAACCGGACGAAAACAGCGGTGTCGCCTGGATGGGGTTGGAAGAGGCGCTCACCAAGTGCAGCGAGCCTTACATGAGGATCATTTACGCCAAGCTGAATGATAAATTGAACAGAATACAATAGCCGCTCAGCGCCGATGGTTCTCATTTTCGATCGCCAACGAAAAGTGGCATAATGGCAGTGGAGAGCATCGACTTCGCCGAAGAACTTCTTCGGCGGGTCGGTGCAGCCGCTATTTTTTTTGTCCATTTGCACTGTCGGGATCGGTATGAAAAAGATCAAGGAGGATTTTATATATGAATAAAATTGTTCCGCATTTTTGGTTTGATACGCAGGCTACAGAAGCAGCCGAATTCTATACCTCGCTGTTCGATAATTCCAAAATCACAAACATCAGCCAAATCCAAAATCCACCACCATATGGAACGGCCGATATTGTCTCGATGACGTTGGCTGGTCAGGATTTCATGGCGATTGCGGCAGGTCCGTATTTCCGCTTCAATCCATCCATTTCCATCCGAATCGATTGCGCATCGATGAAGGAAGTCGATTTCCTTTGGGAAAAGCTTTCCGATGGCGGCACGGTGCTCATGCCGTTGGACGCTTATCCCTTCAGCAAAAGGTATGGTTGGACAGAAGACCGCTACGGCCTGTCCTGGCAGGTCATGCATGTCGGCGAACGGGAGATAGAACAGAAATTGACACCAACCTTGATGTTCACAAAAAAAACAATGCGGCAAAGCAGGGGAGGCCATCCTTTTCTATGAGGCTGTATTTTCAGATACTTCAATCGATGCAATGGATTACTACGGAGTGGGTGAGGAGCCGGATGCGCCAGGGACGGTAAAGTTCGCTTCTTTCAAGTTGGAAGACCAAGCGTTCGCAGCCATGGACAGTGCTCAGGCCCATGATTTTGAATTCAATGAAGCCTTCTCTTTCATCGTCAATTGCGAAAATCAGGAAGAAATCGATTACTATTGGGAAGCCCTTTCTTATGTCCCGGAAGCGGAAAACTGCGGATGGCTGAAGGATAAATACGGGGTATCTTGGCAAATCGTTCCAACGGACATGAACGAGATGATGCAGACCGCGGATCTTGAAAAATTGGCACGCGTCACAGAGGCGACTCTGAAAATGAAAAAATTAGACCTTGGGGAACTGAGAAGAGTTTACGAAGGATAGTCAATTGGTCACTTGCGCTTTATTTGAAAGAAGGAAGCAAGATGAATAAGGAGGTTTGGTGGAAAGGGTTCTTCTGGAGCATCAACTTGTTATTTTTGGCGATTTTGTTGGGATTTTCAGGTGTTGCTTCGGCCACTACCATGAATGCGGAAAATTTGGATACTTTAGCTGCAGGTGAAACGATTGAAGGGCCTGGTTTCTTTGCGGGCAATGTGGTGAAGGTGGACGGAAATGTTGAAGGGACTACGTTTGTGTCCGGGCAGGATGTCCGGATCAACGGCAACATCAACGGCGATCTGTTCGTGGCTGCCCAATCGATTACCATCAACGGGACGGTGATCGGCAATATTTATGGAGCGGGGCAAGCGCTCACCTTTGATGGGCAGTCGGAAAGCGATGTTTTCTTTGCCGGTCAGAATATCGCCATCGGTCAGGATGCATCTGTAGGCAGGGATATCTTCGTTGCAGGTGCAACCATCCTGCAGGAAGGGGTTATCCAACGCAACCTCTTCGGGGGTGAAGCCGAGATCGTGCTCAGCGGCCAAATTGGCGGGGATGTCAATCTGCAAACGGATAGTCTGAAACTTCAGGACGGCGCGAACATAGCCGGCAACCTCAACTACAAGGGCGGAAACGAAGCTGACATCGGGACTGGTGCAACGATCGCAGGAGACACGGATTGGGAATTTGCCGAAACGATGGATAGGGGAACAACTGTCATGCGGGAAACGCGCAGGCCGTTCATGACAGTTGTCTGTTTCCTCTGGAGTTTGGCGAGCGCTTTGCTGATTTGGTTCCTTATCCGGATCTGGCGCCCCGCTTTCTGGCAAAATACAGCCCGGCCATTGACTGAACGGCCGCTGAAGACGTTGGGAGCCGGTCTGCTGACATTGTTGGTGGTGCCGCCGATGATCATCTTGGCGATGGTCACCGTCATCGGCATTCCGATTGCGATTATCCTTGGTACCGTTTATCCGATTGCTTTATATCTGTCGCGGATTATTGTGGCGGTATTCATCGGGCAGTGGTTGGCGAAACGCTTCAAATGGCCCGAGCTGCATAAAGGCGTCTGGTTGGTATTGTTGGGATTGATCATCCTCGGTGCTTTGCGGATGCCGCCTTACATCGGCTTCCTGAGTTCCTTGCTGATCGTGATGGCAGGGTTGGGATCGCTGGTGATGGCCCATCATCGGGTTGCACCTGAAACGGCAAGCGTGCAGACCGAGTTGGATCTGTAGCCGGATCAGCAGGATGGGAACAGGAATGGGAATGCGAACGCATCATTTTCTTTTACCAAGAATGCGGTCTGTTTGCTATAATGGACTTTGAGGTGAATTCATGAGATTCGTAGTGGCAAGGACATTCAAAAAGAACGGCAGTGCGGCAATCGCAATCGATGCAGTGCCATCCATTTTTGGCTATTCGGAGGAATTGGAGCAACGATTCGGCCGGAAAATCGAGGTGCTCCTCCTGAGCGGGGACTCCGCGGAAGCCTTGGAAGAGGCGTGGCCGGAGTACGCACCGATTGCGGTGACAGAAGACAAAGAAAGCTTCGAACGCATGATAGAAGAAAAAGTCAACCGGAAAAAATAGCATCGGATCGGCTTGGCAGCACATGGGAATGCTGCCAAGCCGGTTTTTTTCGATTTTACTCCGGTGAACGCTTGCCTAACCGGAGCAGAGACTTCAGATTCGCCCTCAACTACGGCGAAAACTGCCTGGCCGGAGCAGCCGGCCCAAGATCCGACATTCCTCCGGTGAACGCTATCTTCACCGGAGCAGGCACCGTTTTTTCGATGCGCATCAGCCCGTCCTTGGCCGTGCGGGAACCCATCTGGTATAATCGGAGCAGAATCAAAAAAGCATGCCAAAGCAACGAGAGGAGAGGCAAGAAACATGACCTTAAAACAATTAAGATACATGCTGGCAGTCGCCCAATACAAATCGATCAATGAGGCCGCCAAAAAATGCTTCATTTCACAACCGAGCCTCTCGAACGCCATCAAGGATCTGGAGGAAGAAATCGGCCTGGAACTGTTCATCCGGACCGCCAAAGGCATCACGCTGACAGCGGAAGGCAGCGAATTTCTGAAGTATGCCCAACAGGTGATCGAGCAAGCCGAATTGCTGGAACAGCGTTACCTCGACAAAAAACCGGCCAAACAGTTGTGTTCCATTTCGACCCAACATTACGCGTTCGCTGTCAGCGCATTCGTGAACATGATCAAAAAGAGCGGAGCGGATGAATACAAGTTCACGCTGCGTGAGACACGCACCCATGAAATCATCGAAGACGTCAAGAGTTTCCAGAGTGAAATCGGCATCCTCTATCTGGATTCGTTCAACCGCAATGCACTCCAAAAAATTTTGCGGGAGAATCAATTGGAGTTCCATCCTTTGTTCGAAGCAGAACCGCATATCTTTGTGAGCGTCCGCAATCCATTGGCGGCCAAACAAAGCGTTACCTTGGCGGATCTCGAGGATTACCCCTACCTCTCGTTCGAACAGGGCGAGCATAATTCCTTCTATTTTTCGGAGGAGATCCTCAGCACCGTTTTCCATAAAAAAAGCATCCTGGTCAGCGACCGGGCAACTTTGTTCAACTTGGTGATCGGCCTTGACGGCTACACTATCTCCACCGGTGTACTTAGTGAAGAGCTGAACGGCACAGATATCGTTTCCGTACCTTTGGATGTAGAGGACAGGATGGTGATCGGTTGGATCGCCAACAAGAAAGCCGGGATCAGCCGGCAGGCGGCCGCCTACATCAAAGAGCTGAAGGCAGTGATCCGGACCTATGGGAATTAAAAGGTCCGGTCTATTTTGGGTATAGTTTTTTGCTATAACTAAATATATTTTTTTGGTGTTACTCTATATCTTCATTCCATGGCATACTATTGGAAATAAATGACTTCTTTCGGGAAGTCATCAACTGACATGATCAATCATACACAAAGTAAGCGCGCTTGAAAAATTGCCACTTTGAACAAATTGAGGGAGGACATGGTTATGAAGATTAGAGAGATGATCAGCAAAGGAGAACCGACCGTTTCATTTGAAATTTTTCCGCCGAAAAGCAGCTATGCCCTTGAGACGGTATTCGACACCTTAACTGAATTGAAGGACCTGCATCCCGATTTTATTTCCGTGACCTACGGCGCTGGCGGGACAGCCCAAAGCAACACGGTCGAAATTGCATCGCGCATCAAAAAGGATTTCGGAATCGAATCGATCGCCCATTTGACCGGCTGCACCTCGACAAAAGAGGGCATGAAAAGGACACTGACATCGATCAAAGACAGTGGAATCGAAAACATCCTGGCTTTGCGTGGGGATATCCCGCAGGAAAAATTGGCGGACAAAAATTGGAATCCGGAATACCGTTATGCTTCCGAGCTCATCGACGACATCAAAGCAGCAGGCGATTTTTCGATCGGAGCTGCCTGCTATCCGGAAGGACATGTCGATTCCATCAACAAAGTGGATGACCTGAAAAATCTGAAAAGGAAAATGGACCATGGCGCTGACTTCATGATCACGCAGCTTTTCTACGACAATGATCTTTTCTATCAGTTCAAGGAGAAACTGGATCTTGTCGGCATCGAACAGCCGGTCATCGCCGGGATACTGCCGGTGCTGAACATCAAACAGGTGAAACGGATCCAGGAAATTTCCGGCTGCAACCTGCCGCCGAAATTTCTGCGCATACTTGATAGATATGCGCACGATCCGGCATCCCTGCAGGAAGCCGGTATTGCTTATGCAGTCGATCAGATCATCGACCTGCTATCTTCAGGTGTGGATGGTGTGCACATCTACACGATGAACAAGCCCGACGCGACAAGAAGAATCATGGAGAACATCTCCTGTGTCCGCAAAGCGGTCTGCAGAAAAGAGCCGCAAAGATGAAGACGGATCTGAAGCTGGTCGCAAAGTATTTGGGCTTCGGCAACAAACAACCGGACGAACGGACAAAGCACGACATGGAGAACATCGCTGCCCAGTTTGAGCAGGCGGTAACCGGGAAATGGACATATGGCCATTATCTCCTGGACCATTCAATTGAAGACTTGATCAAGCTGGAGGGGACTGCAGTGGTTCTTGAAGGGAAAAGCATCAACCGCACGCTTAAGCGCTGTAAAGAAGTCTATATCATGGTCTGCACATTAGGCGCGCAAGGGGACCTCCTCATTGAGCGCAATAAAATGATGTCGCCGACTTTGGGCATGATCGCTGATGCTTGTGCATCCGCATTCGTCGAGACGATTGCGGACAGTTGTCAGCAGGAAATCGAAAGCCAACTGCCAGCGGGAGCCGCACTGACTTTCCGCTACGCGCCCGGATACGGGGATCTTCCTTTAGCCACCAACAAAACGCTGCTAGGGGAATTGCAGTCGGACAAGCGGATCGGGGTCCATCTGACGGATTCGATGCTGATGACACCAAGAAAATCGATTGTGGCGATTTTGGGCGTTCTGGAGGAAGGCACATCCAAAGGCAAGAATCATCGCTGCGGAAACACAAGCTGCAGCGAATGCGATCTGAACGACAGCTGCACGGCCAGAAGTTAAGCCAGGGGGACAAAAAATAATGGATATCAGAAAACAAATTGGGGAAGAATTGCTTCTCTTCGATGGAGCGATGGGCACGATGCTCCAGAAATATGGGATGAAAGCCGGCCAAAACCCGGAAGCGTTGAATCTGGAGGATCCCGAGCTGCTCAGTCGGATCCATCGGGAGTACGTCGAAGCCGGTGCGCAGTTCATCACGACAAATACTTTTGGTGCGAATGCCTACAAACTGGAGGAGACCGGTTACTCCGTTACGGAAGTGATCACTACTGCTGTTGAAATCGCCAAAACGGCAACGGCAGGGACCGAGGCGAAAGTGGCGCTCGATATCGGACCGGTCGGAAAGATGATGAAACCGATCGGATTGCTCGATTTCGACCAGGCTTACGATTACTTCCGCGAACAAGTGATGATCGGGGCTGCGGCCGGAGCGGATCTGATCCTCATCGAAACGATGTCGGATCTGGCGGAAATGCGCGCAGCCGTGTTGGCGGCAAAGGAAAACTGCGACCTGCCGATCTTTGCGACGATGACCTTTACGGAGGACGGCAACACTTTGACCGGAACCGAGCCGGAAATCATGGCGCTCTCCTTGGATGCATTGGGTGTAGATGTGCTGGGCGTAAACTGCTCATTGGGGCCAAAGGAATTGATTCCCATCATCAAAAGGATTTTGGCCTTCACGAATACGCCGGTGATGGTGCAGGCCAATGCCGGTATCCCTGTGACGGAAGCTGGGGTCGCCAAATATAACGTCGCTTCCAAGGATTACCTTGAGGTGGCCAAGGAATTGGCCGGTTTGGGTGTCTCCGTGATCGGCGGGTGCTGCGGCACGACCCCGGAATACATCCGTGATCTGCAGCAGGCCAAGGCGTCTTTTGCGAAAAGGGAAATTAATCAATTGAAGCGGTACGTCTGTTCCGCGCAGAAAAAAGTTTGCCTGGATGGCCAGATCACCCTCATCGGTGAGCGGATCAACCCGTCAGGCAACAAGGCTTTGAAGGAACAATTCGTGGCGGGAAATCCATTGGCGGCCATCAAAGTCGCTTTCGAACAGGTCCAAAAAGGTGCGGATGTGCTGGACGTCAACACCTCTTTGCCGATGATCGACGAAACGGACTATATGACAAAAATCATCGATGGGATGAGCGGCCTAGTGGAAGCGCCGTTGCAGTTCGATTCGACCAAACCGGAAGTGCTTGAAGCAGCTTTGAGACGCTACAGCGGCGTTGCAATCGTCAATTCGGTCAACGGAAAAGAATCCTCTATGGCTAAAATCTATCCGATCGTCCAGAAATACGGCGCCTTTGTCGTGGCCTTGTGTCTGGATGAGGCGGGCATTCCGGATGACGCGGCTGGCCGGACCAAGGTCGCGCAGAAATTGATTGACCGAGCGGGGGAATACGGCATCGGTGCCGAAAGATTGCTTGTTGATTGCCTTGTGCTCACGGCGGCAGCCCAGCAGAAAGCGGTCATGGAGACGTTGAAGGCGTTGCGTTGGGTCAAGGAAAACACGGAAGCATTGACTACTTTGGGACTGAGCAATGTTTCCTATGGACTGCCTTTCCGAGCCTTGATCAACCGTACCTATTTTGCGATGGCTTTGACTTCGGGACTGGATACGGTCATCATCAATCCAGGGGCCGATGGAATCGTCGACACGATGCGGGCCTTTAATGTTCTCTCAGGACAGGACGAAGGCGCCATCGACTATATCGACTACAACAACAAAAAGGCTGTGGTCAAATCTGATGGGCCCAAGCTGGAAAACGTGGTCCGTTCCTACCGGGAAATGCTGTTGGAGGGCGACGAAACAGGCATCATGAAGGCAACAAACGCGCTGCTTAAAGATAATACGCCGTTGGCGGTCGTGGACGATCACATCGTGCCGGCATTGGATGAAGTCGGCAAACTCTATGAGCAGAAAAACATCTTCCTGCCTCAGCTGATCCGCGCCGCCGAAACGGCCGGTAAAGCCTTCGAGACGATCCGTGCAAAACTTGCTGGAGGCAATGAGAAGCTGGAATCGAAGGGAACCATCGTGATGGCTACCGTAAGAGGGGATATCCACGATATCGGAAAGAATCTGGCAAAAGTTCTGCTTGAAAACTATGGCTACGACGTCATCGACCTGGGCAAAGATGTTCCGATCGAAGAGGTTGTGGCGGTCGCCAAGCAACATCAAGTCAAATTGGTAGGACTTTCTGCGTTGATGACGACGACCGTCACTGCGATGGAGGACACAATCTCGGCCCTGCGCGAGGCGGATTTGTCTGTGAAGGTCTTCGTCGGAGGAGCCGTACTGACAGAAAAGTACGCCAAAGCCATCGGCGCGGATTACTACTGCAAAGATGCCCGAGCCGGTGTCACAGTAGCCGAAACAGTTTTCGGACAAGCTTAAAAAAATCCGGCGACGAGTCATACGTGATGACTTGTCGCCGGATTTTTATTCGTTGTGTCAGTGGTGGACAGGATGTCTCTTTTTTTGGTCCGATTTTGCCCGTAACAGGAAAGCGCTGATGAAGAAAGCGACAGCATACATCGCCAAGATGGCATACAAGACATTGTTATACGAGCCGGTCTTCGCGATGATGAGGGCGCTCAGCTGGTTACCGGACAAACCGGCAAAAGCCCAAGCCGATAAAGTCAGTCCATGGACAGTACTGATGGTCTCCATTCCGAAGCGGTCCGCCAATAGCGGTGGAAGACTTGAAAAACCACCGCCGTAACCGGCGTTGATGACACATAGCAACAAAATGATCAGCGGCGCGATGGCATTGTCCACTCCGTTCGCTAAAAGCGTAATCGTCGTAGCTCCAATCGATAGCCCGAAAATCCAAATATAAATGGTATTCCGGTCCTTTAGCCTATCGGCGAACGCCGAAAATCCGAGCCTTCCGCCGGCATTGAAAATCGCAGTCAAGGAACTGATCGTGGCAATTGCGCCAAAACCAATGGAATGAAGCAGATCCTTTTCCTGGGAGATGAGTGCCAGTCCGCAAGTGATGTTGAGATAAAACATCAGCCAGATGCCGATGAATGTCTTATTCTTGAAGATATCAAGCGTATGGGTGCCTTTTGCCTGTGCGCTCACTTCGACCCAATCCGCCGGCTTCTTCAAAAGAAGATGACCCGCGAACATCATGATGAAGTAGACAACAGCCAGGATGTAGAATAGCTTGTAGAGACGAGAAGGATCAGCGAGTGTACCGTCTGAGTTTGTTGCACCCAGCAACATCTCGATGATTGGGCTGGCGATTACTTTGGCCAACCCGAACCCTGCAACCGCTATTCCAGTGGCGAGGCCTTTGTTATTCTTGAACCAAAGCATCAAGGTCTTTACCGGCGAAAGATATCCGATACCGCACCCGATGCCCATCAAAACGCCATAGCTCAGGAAAATCCCGATCAGCGACTTTTGCTGGATGAAAAAGCCGGTACCAGCCATTCCTGCTGCGAAGCACACAGCTGCAATCAAGGAAGCCTTATGGATATCCCTTTCGACGATTTTACCGGCGAAAGCTGCCGACATCCCGAGACAGAAAATTGCCAGACTGAAGGCCCATTCGACCTCGCTTTTCGGCCTTCCGATATATTCGGCGATTCCTCCTTTCAGCAAAGACCAACAGTAGACTGTGCCGATGCTGCAATGGATCAGCAGTGCCGGGATAGCGGCTCGCATCCATTTATTTTCGATATTGTTCATTTTGAAGCCCCCCTTAGGTAATGATAATATGGATTGCGTGAATATTTTATCAAGCTATCGTAATCATACTCTCGATCCGCAGGGAATGCAATCGCTTTCCCGAACAGTGAGAGAGGGCGGTTTGTCTAATCCGGACAATGTTTTTTCCCTAGGAGGCCGCCCAGATGGAATTCTCTGGAAAAATCGAAAATTTGTCGGTAATATGAACTATGTACAGAAAGGGAGGAATCAGCGGATGAAAGTTGAGATCAGGAAAGCGGATCTTCAGGATTTGGTTGCATTGAAAATAATTGAGGATGCGTGTTTTCCGGAAGCCGAGGCAGCGACGCTAGCATCACTCAGCGAGCGGCTGAAACTGTTCCCTGAAAGCTTCCTTGTTGCCGAAGTCGAGGGCGAATTGGTGGGGTTCGTGAACGGGGCAGTCATCGATGAAACGATCATCCGCGATGCCCACTACCATGATGCTGGCCTGCATAATCCGGAGGGTGCTTATCAAAGCGTATTCGGTTTGGATGTGGATCCGGCTTTCAGAAGGCAGGGAATTGCGGAAAAGTTGCTTATGGCACTGATAGATGCCAGCAGGAAAGCGGCCAGAAAAGGCTTGACGCTTTGCTGCAAAGAAGAAAAGATCCCTTATTATGAGAAATTCGGGTTGGTGAACAGCGGCAAATCAAGTTCAACGCATGGGAATGCTGTTTGGTATGACATGATTTTGCACTTTGAAGAAGAAAGGGTAGAACAAATGAATCCGAAAATCATATTGGCGAGCCAATCGCCAAGACGCAGCGAGTTGCTGTCCTTATGCATAAAGAATTTCGCGGTCCAGGCTGCGGATATCGACGAAAAAGCGATAGAAGAACGCATCTTCGCCGAAGCGGGACAGGATCCGTTCGTTGAAACGGCCACTGAGCTGGTGGAAACGTTGGCGCGGGAAAAAGCGGCGGTTATCCACCGTGAGAACAGCGAAGCGATGGTCATCGGCTCCGACACTGTGGTCATGTTGGACGAAAAAATCCTCGGCAAACCGGTTGATGAGGCCGATGCCTATGCGATGTTGCGCGCACTGGCTGGTAAGACCCACTCGGTCCTGACCGGCGTCAGCATTTTATGGGGCGAAAAGGAAGAGACCTTTGCTTCTGAGACGAAAGTCAGCTTCTTTGAGTGGGATGATCGCATGGAGGCGGAAGTGAAGGCATATGTGGCATCGGGCAAGCCGATGGACAAAGCCGGAGCATACGGCATCCAAGAGGAAGCTGCGCTTTGGGTTTCCGGGATCGAAGGGGACTACAATACGATTGTCGGGTTTACAGTCGCCTTGGTCGATAAAGCCATCCATCGGTTGCTGACGGAAGCACAGACAGAGAAGTAGTTGTTGAAAGCAAAGAAACGATCGCGCTCAGCTGGATGCAGCTTACGCGATCGTTTTTTTTTTACTCGTGTATTCAGGACTTTGAATCGGAAAGCTGGATTTTGCGGATGACGCGCGCCGGGTTCCCTGCAATCACGACATTGTCAGGAAAAGATTTAGTCACGACACTGCCCATACCGACGACAACATTGTCCCCCAGCGTGACCCCCGGACCGATTACGGAAGAGCCTCCGATCCAGACGTTGTCACCGATCGTGATCGGTTTGCCGTACTCCGTTCCACTGTTCCGTTCGACCGGATCAATCGGATGGGTGGCCGTATAAAAGCTGACGTTCGGTGCGATCATCACGTTGTTCCCGAATGTGACCGGGCAGGTGTCCAGTATCGTGCAATTGAAGTTCGCATAGAAATTCTCGCCGACAAAGATATTGGAACCGTAGTCCAATGAAAGCGACGGCTCCATGTAGATTTTCTGGCCGGTCTTCCCGAACCAGTTTTTCAACAGCTCGCTGCGCTTGCGGGGGTCTATTTCGTCGTTGAATGCGCGCATGTTTTCACGTGCGTTCTGCCTTAAGGCGACGAGCTCCGCATCACCGGCCAAATAGGGTTCTCCGGCGATCATTTTTTCTTTTTCTGATTTCATTTTATACTCTCCTGACATATAGTATTTTTACTAATTATAGCCCAATATTCACCAACTTGATCAATAAAATGAATCAGAGGCTATTTTACTTTTTCGTTTACAAAAAAATTTATGCCAGTATCAAGGCATGGTGGATTTTTCGGAAATCTGCCTGTTAAATTTTTGTATTGTGAAACCGCATGAAGGCCACGGTTTTGAAGTGCCCATGCATTATCTCGACAGACAACTGCCGCCCAACCTGGAAACGGAAAAGATTTTGGTGACGGTGCCTTCCTACGAGCACTACTACGAATGGGGAAAACGTTATGGGGAAGCTTACGACCAATCGGATCTGCGCACTGCCATCATCGCTTCTTCCGATCTGTCGCACGTGCTGAAGCCGGAGGGGCCTTACGGCTACCATTCGGCGGGGCCTTTGTTTGATAAATTAGTGGTCAAAGCCATTAAGGAAAAGGATGCCGGGCAGCTGTTGCGGTTGGATGCCGGGTTCCTTGAAAGGGCATCGGAGTGCGGGTTGCGCTCCATCCTGTTCCTGATGGGAGCGTTCGAAGGCAGGGCATATGAAGCGGAAGTGCTCTCCTACGAAGGTCCTTTCGGGATCGGTTACCTTGTCGCAACCTTCATGTCTTCGGAGTCCGAAGAGCAAATCAAGGATGCGTGAAGTTTGTAAAACAAGTTTTTGGAAGGTTGTGTCATTCATTTTTTAATAAAAAGAGGCGATAAAGTATGAAGAGAACATTTTTCACCTCGGAATCGGTCATGGAGGGGCATCCGGATAAGCTCTGCGATCAGATAGCCGACGGGATATTGGATGCCATTCTGAAGGAGGATCCGTTCGCGCGGGTGGCTTGCGATGTTTCCGCCAGTACTGGCTTGATCACGGTTTTCGGCCAGATCACGACTGTCAGCACGGTGGATATTCCGGCCATCGTGCGGTCCATCATTCAGGCTGTCGGCTACACGGACAGCGACTTTGGTATCGATGGGAAGGCTTGTTCCGTCCTGATCGGTTTGGACAGGCAATCACCGGATATCGCTGCAGGGGTCGGCTCCTCTTTGGAAAAGCGGCTCGGATCGGACGATGAAGCGGACCAATTGGGAGCAGGCGATCAGGGATTGATGTTCGGCTATGCCTGCAAGGAAACGCCGGAGTTGATGCCGCTGCCGATCATGTTGGCTCATAGGCTGGCCAAAAAGGTTGCCGAGCTGCGGAAATCAGGGGAACTGCCCTATCTGAGGCCGGACGGAAAAACGCAGGTGACCGTGGAATATGCGGACGGCCATGTCAAAAGGATCGAAGCGGTCGTGATCGCCTGTCAGCATGACGAATCGGTCGATCAGGAACGGATCAGAGAGGACATGCTTCGAATGGTGATTCCGGCCGTTATCCCGGCGGAGCTGTTGGATGATCAGACGAAATATTTCGTCAATGCCACCGGCCGTTTCGTCATCGGCGGTCCTGCAGGTGATTCGGGATGGACCGGTAAAAAGATTATCGTCGATACTTATGGTGGTTATGCACGGCATGGCGGAGGCTCCTTCTCCGGGAAGGACCCGACCAAAGTCGACCGCTCCGCCGCATACGCTGCCCGATATGTGGCGAAGAACGTCGTGGCTGCCGGCTTGGCAGACAGCTGTGAAATCCAGCTGGCCTATGTCATCGGAGTGGCGAGGCCCGTTTCCGTCCGTGTTGAAACCTTCGGGACGGCTAGCCTCTCCGAAGAATTAATCGAAGAACTGATCAAGAAACACTTCGACCTGCGTCCAGCTGCAATCATCTGCAATTTTGATCTGCGGAAGCCAATCTACAGAAATCTTGCTTGTTATGGTCATTTCGGCAGGCCCGAATTGGATCTTCCTTGGGAGCGTACCGATAAGGCCGATTTGCTGGCTGATGAAATGAAAGCTTTGAATAAGGATATGGAAAATCAGGAAGGGAATGCTGGACAAGGATAGTAAGCTGGATAGGCAGGAAAGCAAACGTTTGCTTCTGTATGTATGGTGACCCAGAGACTGGACAGTTGCCTTTGGTGAAAATAAATAGCCCTCCGGATGATCCACAGCAGCGGAACAGCCAGAGGGCTATTTTTTCTTATTTATTCAAATATTCTGCCAGTCCGGCGTTGCGGAGTTTGCAGGAAGGGCATTCGCCGCAACCACCGGGGACACCCATATAACAAGTACGGGTATGTTCCTCGATGTAGGCGAGGCAACCCAACTGATCCGCCAGCTCCCATGTCTGGGCCTTTGTCAGGTACATCAACGGCGTTTCGACGTTGAAATTGTAATCCATGGCCAGGTTCAGGGTTACGTTCATCGATTTGACGAACACATCGCGGCAGTCCGGATAACCGCTGAAGTCTGTTTCGCACACGCCTAGGATGATGTTGCGGATGTCTTTGGACTTGGCAAAGATGCCGGCCAGCAACAGGAACAGAGCATTCCGACCGTCGACGAAGGTATTCGGGTAGTCTTCGGCATCTGCTTCCTTGATTGTCTGCGACTCGTCCATCAAGGCGTTCGTCGTGACTTTACCCATGACCTGCGCGTCCAGGATGTGGTGTTCGACCCCAAGATCTTTGGCGATCCATGCCGCACGTTCCAGTTCGATGCCATGGCGTTGGCCGTAGCTGAAGGAAAGGGCTACGGTGTTTGCCGCGCCGTACTTTTGGAGGGATTGGATCAGGCAAGTCGTGGAATCCTGCCCGCCTGAAAAGATGACCAATGCTTGTTTTTGCGTTGTCCCGTTCACATTTTCCATCTAGCGGTTATCGACTTTCTCGGGATAAAGATCGTGCTGCGCCAATCGTTGCCAAGCCACGTCTGCCCATCTTGTGTCGGGTTTGCCGTAGTTGCAGTAAGGATCGATCGAGATGCCGCCTCTCGGTGTGAATTTGCCCCACACCTCGATGTATTTCGGCACCATCAACGCAATCAGATCCTTCATGATGATGTTCATGCAATCCTCGTGGAAGTCGCCGTGGTTGCGGAAACTGAAAAGGTAGAGTTTCAACGATTTGCTTTCGACCATGATCTCTCCCGGGACGTAGGAAATGTAGATGGTCGCAAAATCGGGCTGTCCCGTCATCGGGCACAGGCTTGTGAATTCGGGGCAGTTGAATTTCACAAAGTAATCATTATCAGGATGCTTGTTCGGAAAAGTCTCGAGGACTTTCGGATCGTAGTCCTGCGGATATTTAGTCTGTTGGTTGCCTAATTGGGTGATGCCGTTCAGATCGGCTTCATTTCTGCCTGCTGTCATTGTTGTTCCTCCTTGCGCTTAAGATTTTAATAGTGCAATTTTGTAAAATCGTTTTTCCAGCGCCTGCACCAAAAAGTAGCCGACAAATGCCGGTACCGATTGGCCGATGCAGAGGCTGACGACAAGCGGCAGGAACGGGATGGCCAACAGTTGCGACAGGTAGATCGGCACAACGATTCCAGGGACGAAGATGATCGGCAGGATCAGGCACCACTTCGGCAGGTTGTATTTGCGGACAGCGTAAACGAGCAAAGCCGTGATGATACCGACCAAGGTTCCTCCAATCATGTCAATGATCCCAAGTCCACCGAAGAACAGGTTCGACATAAGATTGGCGAGACCAGCCGGGATGATCAGAAACGGGTTAAAATAAGCTAGGGCGTAAAGAGTTGTGGCGATGCGGATTTGATATTGTCCAAAAGCGAAAGATTGCGTCAGAGCCATGATGACGATGTACATAGCGATGTACATTGCTGAGAAAGTCAATTTTTGTGTTTTTGTGAATGTTTTTTGCATCGATCCACCTCCTAATATTTTTTACAACGCCTTACAAGAATAGACAAAAAAAGACGCACGGATGCCGAGAAGGTTGTCTCTAAGGAGAGAACAAGCCAACTCAAAAAACATTCCTGCGTTTTGATTGCATGATTCTATTACCCTAGTTTTATTTTACGACAGGATGGTTACGAACTGTCCCGAACAGTTTAACAAAGAATGGCGTCCTTGCCAAGAGTGGTTTTCGAAGTTTAGCGAGCCAAGTTTGTCTAAGGGAATTCATTTGATTATAATGAAGCTAAAGATAACGTTATCATAGTCGCTTATTAAGAGTGGATAGGTTCAATCAGCAGGAAGGATGAATAAAATGGACTACATCAAAAGCCACATCAAAAAAAGCATTTTTATTGAAGCACCACTGAGCAAAGTATGGCAATACGCCGCCAATGTGGGAAATTGGCAAGACATTTATGAGGATCTGAAAATCTTCAAGCAGATCAGCGGGGCCGGCGGGCTGGGCAGTGTCTACAAAGCAGATTACGATATGTTCGGGAAAATGGTGCCGGTGAACATCGAGGTGCAGCAGGCGGAGCTGTTTCCTGAGGAGTTCGTTATGCGTGCAGCCATCCGGGTGGACACGTTCGATCCGAAGGAAGATTCTTTCGTCCGCCAAAATTACACGGCCAAAGCGGAGGAGGCCGGAACAACTTTAAACTTGGAAAGTATTCAGAATATTCCCTACATTGATAAGCACAAAACGTTCGATAAAGAAGAGTATCTGGAAAAACGGGATGAGGTTGCGCAGCAAGCCATTGAACGGATCAGGCTGTTCTGCGAGGACCAGCAACGGAAAAGGAACGGGACTACAACAAAAGTTTCGTTCCTTTTGCATTTTTCTGTTATACTGAAGCGACTAAAAAGTGAAAGTAGGACAAGATGGAACATACAACATTTGAAAGCTTCGCAATCAGCGAAGAAATCGTTACGGCACTAAAGGCATTGCGTTATTTCAAACCGACGCAAGTACAACAGGAGGTCATCCCGCTGACCTTAAAGGGCAAAGATATCATTGTCGAATCGCAAACCGGCAGCGGCAAGACCGTCAGTTTCGGCGTACCGTTGTGCGAGAGTGTAAGCTGGGAGGAAAACCGTCCGCAGGCGCTGATTTTGGTTCCGACAAGGGAGCTGGCTTTGCAGGTGAAAGAGGACATCACCAACATCGGACGGCTGAAGCGGATCAAGGCTACTGCTGTCTTCGGCAAAACTTCCTTCGATACGCAAAAATCGGAATTGAGACAGAAAAGCCATATCGTAGTCGGCACTCCGGGCAGGGTATTGGATCATCTGCAAAAAGGGACAATGAAATTTGACAAGATACGCTACCTGGTACTTGATGAGGCGGATGAGATGCTGAATATGGGCTTCATTGAGCAAGTGGAAGCCATCATCGATTTCCTTCCGAAACAAAGACAAACGCTGCTGTTCTCCGCGACCATGCCGAGTGAAGTGGTTCGTTTGGCAAGCTTCTACATGAAAAACGACCGCGTATCGGTGAAAATGGAAAGCGATGAGGCATCCAAGCCGAAGATTCTGCAATCCTTCATCCGTGTCCAAGAATCGGGCAAAGCCAAGCAACTATTGGATCTGCTGACCGTTGAGAATCCGGACAGTTGCATCATCTTTTGCAATACGCAGGAAGCCGTAAACGGACTGTACACATTCTTAAGTAAAGCCGGTTTGCCGATTGATAAGATGCATGGCGGGATGGTGCAGGATGACCGCACTGCCGTTATGGAAGATTTCCGCAAAGGCAGGCTGCGTTATTTGGTGGCTACGGATGTGGCTGCGCGCGGGATTGATGTCGATAACGTGACCCATGTCGTCAATTACGATGTTCCCGAGGAGAAAGAAAGTTTCATCCACCGTACCGGCAGAACCGGCCGCGCCGGCAAAACGGGGGTAGCCTTGACCTTGGTTACGCCTAGTGAGGAAAGAAGCTGGCAGGGAGTGAAAGACTTTGCGCAGCAGGAAATCACTGAAATCAATCCGCCGAGCGCTCGCTTCGTGCAGCATCATAAAGCGACTTTCGAAAAGAAACTGCAGGAACGCCCCGTCATCAAACAGGCACGGAACCGGGAATTGAACAAGGACATCACCAAAGTCTATTTCAACGGCGGCAAGAAGAAAAAACTGCGCGCCATCGATTTCGTCGGCACGCTGACCAATATTCCCGGCATCGATGCGGATGATATCGGCATCATCACGATCCAGGAAAACGTGACATACATCGAAATCCTGAATGGCAAAGGCCCTTTTGTGATTTCCGAGATGCAGAACCGCACCGTCAAAGGCAAAGCATTGAAAGTGCATAAAGCAAAGAAATAGATGCAGCAAAATTGAACGCTTGAATGCGACGACCCGCATGTCTCCGTTAATTGAGGAGCTTGTCGGGTCGTTTTCATGTACTCGCCTCAAGATTTCGGGTGGCATTCCTGCCCGGCACAGGCTATACTAATAACCAGAAAGTGGTGAACCAATTGAAACCAGTCGCAACGTATGAAGAAATAGAACAACAACGCGGAGACAAATCGATTCTGTATGTGGACGTCAGGAGTCCGTCAGAATATGCGAAGTCGACCATACCGGGTGCCGTAAATGTACCGGTCCTGGATGATGAGGACCGGAAAGTGGTCGGGACGCTTTACGTCGCCGGCAAAATCGACGATGCTAAAAGCCACGGCATCCAAACTATATCTCCGAGATTGCCTGAGATGTTCAGTCTTTTCCAGGAATATACGAAAGCCTACGACCAAGTCGTCATCTTCTGCAGTAGGGGAGGGTTCCGCAGCAATTCGATTTTTTCCTTGCTTAAATCTTTGGGGATGAATGTCCACCGAATGGAAGGCGGCTACAAAAACTACCGCAGCACGATCAATAATCTGATTCCCGTATTGTTCGAAAAGATCCAGTTTGTGACCCTCTATGGCAACACTGGGACTGGGAAAACAGCCATCCTGGAGCAACTGAAGAAACGTGGAGCCAATGTGCTTGATTTGGAGGCCTGCGCCAACAACAGAGGGTCCGTCTTCGGAGGCGTCGGTCTGAAGAAGAAACAGCCGCACAACCAAAAAATGTTCGAAAGTCTGTTGGTCGAGAGCGCAACCGGCTGGAAGGAACCGCTGGTCGTCTTTACTGAAGGCGAAAGCAAGCGGATCGGACAGGCCGTACTGCCGCCTGCGTTGATTGATGCGATGCAAAAAGGCATAAACCTGAACATCGAGGCTTCATTGGATTACCGGATCGGACAGATCAAAAAGGATTATCTCCACAGCAATGAAACAGAGCTTCTCGCGGCCCTGGACCGCTTGAAATCTTATCTGAATGAGGCGCGTGTCGAGGGCTACAAGGAACAAGTGCGCCAGCACGATTTCGAAGCTGTCATCGCAGATCTATTGGTGAAATACTATGATCCCCGCTACAACTTCAACAAAAAGGAATTTTCCGCCGTTTTCCGCAACGAAGACGCCGCAGCAACGGCCGAAGCCATTCTGGAATGGATGAAGCAGAGGAACGATTGACTAGAGAGAAAATAAAACAGAGCAGCTGCCCTTGATGATTGGGGTGGCTGCTCTGTTTTTTTGGATATTTTGCAAGAAGATACTCGTTATATTAAGACGCTCGTGCTCTGGTTGTCCGATTCTTCGGGGTTATCGGACAATGCGAAGACCATATATGCCTTAGTTGTCCGATTCTTCGGGGTTATCGGACAACTCGAAGAACATATATGACTTGGATGTCCGATTCTTTCCGGTTATCGGACATCGCGCAGAGCATTCGTAATCTGGCTGTCCGATTATGTCTAGTTATCGGACAGCTAGTAGTCTTCTTCCGCCAAGCTCCTCAGCGCTTTGGCTGCGTAGTCGATTTCCTCCACCGTATTGAAGCTGGAGAAGCTGAAACGGACCATACCGTTTTTTTCTGTTCCGAATGCTTGATGGATGAGCGGCGCGCAATGGGCGCCGGGACGCACTGCGATTGCGTAATCCATGAAGAGAGCATCGCTGAGGTCGCCGGAGGACCAGCCCTCCAGATTCAGCGAAACGACCGGCGCACGCTCAACGTCCTCCATAAAGCTGCCGTAGATGGTGATTCCCGGGATGTCCTTGATTTGGTCATGGAAGCGGAAAGTCAGTTCCTGCAACTGGCAAGTGATTGTCGCCAGCCCTTTTTGACTGATGTAATCCACACCGGCGGAAAGGCCCGCCAAGCCATGGACATTCTGGGTGCCCGGCTCGAACAAAGTCGGCATCTCTGTCGGGTATTGCTTGTCGAAAGAATGGAAGCCACTGCCGCCGGTGAACACCGGCACGAATTCCAAGGGCCTGTCGCCGAGGCAGATGCCCCCCGTTCCTTGAGGGCCGTAGAGTCCTTTATGGCCGGTGAAGCAGAGGATATCGATGTGCTGCTTCACCATGTCGATGGCGAGGACGCCTGCGCTCTGGGAAGCATCGACGATGAAAATCAGGTCGTGCTCCCGACAAAAAGCGCCGATCCGTTCCAGATCCGCCGCGTTGCCGGTGACATTCGAGGCATGGTTGACCACGACTGCACAGGTATCTACTCGCAACAAGCGCTCGAAATCGGAATAAAGGAGCGTCCCAAACTCATCAACGCCGACAAAGGATAGGGCAGTGCCCTGTTCTTCCAATTGGTAAAGCGCACGCAGCACGGCATTGTGCTCCGTCAAGGTGGTGATGATGTGGTCATCCGGGTTCAACAAGCCCTTCAGGACCATGTTCAGCGATGCGGTGGCGTTTGATGTGAAAGCGACGTTTGCCGCATCCGGCACACCGAATAGGGCGGCCGTTTTTTGGCGCAGCCTTTCCGTCAACCGCAATGCGTTCAGGGAAACGGTATGGCTCCCCCTGGCAGGGTTGCCCAGCTGAGCGTCGGCGATGGCATGATAGACAGCTTCAGCCACCGCCGCCGGTTTCTTCAGCGTGGTTGCACTGTTGTCGAAATAATAAAGTTCAGTCATGCCATTCCTCCACAGTTTTTATCCGGTTCTCAAAACGCACTTCGTAGCAGCCATCGTTGGAAATGGCCTGCTCCGACAACAACAAGCGGACAGCGTTCAGTTCGTCGAGATGCGTCTGCAGCACCAATCCGCATCCGGCCGAAATCTGTTCCGGCATGGGAATCAGCCGGCATTCCCTATCGGCATCCAGGACAATAGCTTCAGCGGCTGCCGCGGCCTGAGACGTCGGAAACGCGACGATGCCGTAATGTTTGCGGTCGATCATGGCGATACGGTCTTGGCGGTGCGCAGGATCTCAACGATGCGGTACATGTTCGTGAAAGTACCAACAGCCAATTTGTCCTTCACGCCGTAAAATTCTCCGCAAATGCCGCACGTAAGCACCTCGACGCCGTCTTCCTCCAGCGCTTTGAGGTCGTCCAACACGGCTGAACCTTCCGTCGTCAGCAACGCGCCGGCATTGTAACACAGTACTTTATCGGGCAGGACTTCCTGCTCCGTCAGGGAGAAGAGGAAGCTTTTCATCAACGTACGGCCCAATTCTTCGCTGCCGTTGCCGATGAAGTCGCTGTTCAATACGACGACATAACTTGCTCCGGATGGTGCGACTGTGTCGGTGGCTTGCTCCGGAAGCGCGGTGTGTTCGGCGGCGTGTGCTTCGTTACCGGCATTCGGATCCGAAAGCTGGACTTCATAAAGGGAATCGTTGATTTTTTCGACTTGGACTGAAAGCTTCAGTTGCTCCGCCATCTTGGCAAGGTTCTGCGTCGCAATCTCATTGTCCACGCTGATGAGTATGGCCTCCCCGTTGCTCTCCTTCAAAGCCCTTTTGGTCAGAATGACCGGCATCGGACACGCTTGTCCGACTGCATCTATTTTTTTCATGATCGTTTCCTCCTGGTTAAGTCATATTTTTTCATGCTTTTCTCAATGGACGACCGTGATCTTCTTGGCGTCCTTTTCGGTCACTTCGCCGATGATGGCGCAGGGCAAGCCCAATGCTTCAATTTCAGCAAGCAGAGCGGCCGCTTCTTCGACTGGGACGCTCACCAGCAAGCCGCCGGATGTCTGCGGATCGAAAAGGATTTCCTCCAAGGCATAGTCATCGATCTGGAAATCGACATCGGCTTCCAAATGGTTGCGGTTGCGCTGTCCGCCGGCTGTGATCAGAAATTCCTTGGCTCCCTGATAGGCTCCGCGCAGGCAAGGCACACTGTCGGCGTAGACCGTTGCGGAACAGCGGTCGCTGACCATTTCCGACAGGTGCCCCAACAGGCCGAAGCCGGTGATATCCGTGCAGCTGTGGACGGTGTACTTTTTCAGGATTTCCGCCGCATAACGGTTCAGCGTCGTCATCGAGGTGACCGCTTGATCGAAGGCTTCCTGCGCCATTTCACCTGCGCTGTAAGCCGTCGTGATGATGCCGGTCCCCAATGGCTTCGTCAGCAGCAGGACATCGCCTGGTAGACAGGTATCATTACGGTAGATTCGATCGGGATGGACTCTTCCCAATACCGATAGACCGTATTTGGGCTGGGGGTCGTGTATCGAATGTCCGCCGACCAGCACGCCGCCTGCCTCCTGGACTTTCTTGAAGCCACCCGCCAAAATTTTCCCGAGTGTATCGGTGCTTTTTGTTTCGGGCCAGCAGACGATGTTCATGGCCGTCAGCACTTCGCCGCCCATCGCAAAGACATCGCTCAAGGCGTTGGCAGCAGCGATTTCCCCGAAGAGCGAGGCATCCGCGACCATTGCGGGAAAGAAGTCCAACGTCTGGATCATGGCCGTCTCGGCGTCTATCCGGAACACCGCCGCATCATCGGACGAGTCGAAACCGACCAAAAAATTCGGGTTTTCCTGTTTCGGAAACTGGCTGAGCAGATCGCCCAGCACGCCGGGGCCAATTTTCGCATTGCACCCCCCGCAGATAAATAGTTCATTTGATAATTCCTGTTCCATATTTCTCACTCCTGTAGGTCATGACGTACTGTCAAAGTTTAGCTCTGCCAGACGTTCAATTTTGTATTTTTTCATTGATTTAACGGGGTTAACGACAAAAACAACTTGCCACCCCCCAATTTTTGGTTAATAGTAATGGTAACTACACCGCACTATTTCCCCAAAAGAAAGGAAGATGACAAGTTGCTACCTCTATTATTAACCTATTTAGTTGATATTATCAAGCGTCAACGAATGATTATTCTTGCGTTAATGAAGCTAGTAATCCTGTTGACGAAAAATTCCCGTATGCCTCAGTTAACTGCTCCGGATAATTTAAATTACCAGAAGCTCAAAGTCGATGAACTGCCTTTGATCGAAAAAGTTGAAAAGTTGGACTATCATCTGCTTCT
>NZ_FJND01000013.1:0-72538 GCF_900067165.1 Trichococcus sp. ES5 | reverse complement strand
ACCAGTTCCGCTTCCTGTTCATCTGTCAGCCGTGAAGGTCGTCCGCTTTGTTTTTTGGAGACTAAACCTTGGATTCCATTATGGCAGTAATTTTTCACATAGTGGCTGACAGTATGCTCGTCGCGGCCGATGGTGTGCCCGGCTTCTTTCCGGGTGCGGCCTTCGAGAACCAACTTGACTGCCAGGCAACGCTCGTACAACCGGCGGTTGTCTGTCGTAGTCATCGCTTTTTCCAATTCACGGATTTGGCGTTCTGTTTCCATGTTCCCCACTCCTCAAGTGTTTTCTTTAGTATACGCCTACAGGAGGAAAAACGAATGCAATTTAACTCAATTTATATAAGTTACTTTTTTATATACTCGTTCTCATTTTCTAGAAAAGTCTTCTTTATTCTAATTTATCTTAGTCAGGAAAGAAAGTATCAATAAAAACATACTAAAAGTAGAAAGGAGAAGTTTCAAAAAGATTTCTACTTAGCTAATTTTAGTATACTTCGCTATACTATTTGTCCAATTGCCTTAGTGATATTAATGTCCCAAGTTCCCATTACCCTTATTAGTAGGGGGTATCACTTTGTTATCATTATCAAAAATAATTGTTTCTTCATTCAAGCTAGCCTCCTTGAGGTTTTCCTTCTTAAATACAGTTGCTGACAATAAAAGAATCACTATTAAAACAATGACTGATAAAAATAATCTTCTTTTTCTCAACTTTTTCACTCTTCCCCGTCAACTTCCGTATTTTCCATTATTGAACCGCTTTAACATGATAGGTTTGTCCAGACTTTGGATTATCGACTAGGAAATAAAAGAATTGACTTGTGATTATAGTATAGGGCGATCCGCTAAGTGGCAGATTGTACGCTTCCACAACATTGCTGGGGTTTGCAGCTGAACTAGTTGTGTTAACTCCAAATCCCCCTTTTTGAAAAGTTAATCTAAATGTAGATGTAGTTGACGATCCGAAAAGATACCCCCCATATCTACGCCCTGAACCATAAAATTCATTGGACTGATAACTAGCACCATTATTAAGCCATTTAACAGTAGTTGGATAATTTACACCCAAAGGCTGTATAATCATGTCATTGTTTTCAATTATTTCCCTTGACGGTTCTACTACCTCCCCATTCTTGTCATAAATAATTATATTTTCATCAGAAGTAGAGCTAACTTCATCTGCGCTAGCAGTATGAGGTATTACGAAGCTATTTAATACAGATAACATCAAAACGATGAACCCAATTTTTTTTAAATATTTCTTCATATTTATCTCCCCTTATTTCTATTTGTTTTAATATATCATATCATTTAGTAATACAAAATAATACAAAAAACAAATAATATATAACTCAACTTTCGCACACCGAAAAAGACCCTAAAGGCTTGATATATCAATAATTCTAGCTATACTATTATGCCGATAAACCGCTCGGGAACTGATTTTCAGGTTGATGAAATGCTCGTTTTAAGAAAGCAGGAAAGTTGTCGAAAACTCTGTCCAGAACAGACTGCACCATTTCTTCAGACAAGATAGGTTCTTCCCTGAGAGACGCCTTCAGGCAGTCCAATACCAATAGAATTGCTTCTGCAAATCGGATGTCCTCCAATTCATCACAACACAAAAAGAACAGCTGACCGATGGTCCTCGGATCTTGCGCTTCGCGCGTCCGCAGCGCAAGCATGATGTAACGGGTGAAGACAATCGTCGTGTGGGCTACCATCGCATCGTAACTGCGGCACTGAAACTCTTTTCCTAGCGCCAGATGTGATTTTGCCACCTTGAAGAAACACTCAATATCCCAGCGTTTGCCGTAGAGACGAACAATTTCTTCTTCAGGCAGGTTCGTATCTGTGGACAAGATTGCAAGCCAATTTTTGGAGCGGTTTCGGTCACGCACGAAGACAATACGGGCTTGGATCTCTTTTTCATTATCGTCCAATGCCAAGCTGACGACAACAGATGCGAGAATCTTGGCACGACCACGTTTTTTGCGCACAACCTGATACAACTGGGTCAAAGTATACTTTTGCCCTTCATACGTGTAGTACACGCGGTGCATCCGTTTTAGCATACAGATCACCTCGAGTGGATACTCTGAAACTACGCGCTTGATTACTTTTGGAAATGCAAACCAACTATCGAAAAGTAACGTCTGAGCGCAGAGTTGGAGCGGATTTATATCATCAAGCAAGTCGAACAGCGCTTCCGTCGACTTTTTGACGGCTTCCTTTCGACGCTTGTAACCCACAGTACGCTTATCTATGGCGGGATTGATTTCTTGGAAACGGTTCGATTGTTTCTCTGAGCTCAACAAAGAGAACGCAAGCGGCAGGAAAGTGTTCCCATCTGACCACCCCAAAGTCAGCATGCGAAAGCCACGGACGAACTTCTTGGTAGTATGGTCATGAACGAGCGCAAGCATTTCGACTGATTTACTACGGGCACGGCTGTATAAGGAATCGTCCAAAATCAGGACGCGTTCGCGGTTTTCCGAGACAAGCGGGAGCAATTTCTGGGTAATGACATTCCGGCTCAGCAACAACAGAAACTTGCGCCAATTATAGGTTGCGTTGTTGAGCAGACGATAAACCGCATCCTTGGCAGGAGCCTCTGGCTCCCGTCCGGATTCCAATGTCCGATACAAATTTTTCTTTTGAAGGACCAATGAAAAGATGAACTGGACCAGTAGTACCGGTGAGATGCCTGCTTCTTTCCGAATATTGGATTGATTGAGTAACATACCCAGTTTTTGTTCGCGAAAAAATTGATGAACAGAAGAATTAAGTTCCTGATTGATTTGATTTTCTGGTAAAATAGTAGCCATAAGACATCTCTCCTTGGTTGTGTTAGTGTGGTAACTACATTTTACCAAAGAGAGGTGTCTTTTTGCGCACATTTTTGATATTAAAGACTTTAAAAACATTGATATATCAAAGGGCTAAATAGGTTTTTCAAGTGCGAAAGTTGAGTATATAATTAAAAACTAAAGTATCCTATATAAATTGAATTAAAGTAAGTAGCTTTCGTAAATAAAGTTCTAAAAATACAAGTATTCTACCAACGATATGACTCTTTATGTTCATAACTCAAGATTAATGGCGCTAAATTAACAGACGATACTTAGTGCCTGTTTGCCATATCTATATCTTATGTCCATAAGTCAACAAGGATATTCTACCTGAAATATATAGCTGCCAATAAATTGAAAGGTCGTTCAAGACTTTTTCATGAGGGGTTCAGTCGGACTAAAAGGACTAATGTTACTGGACCTCAAGCCGCGCTTGTTACGCAAATTAACCCTGAATCGGAAGGGTGCTTAAATTGGATATTAACGGAGGGATAAAGTAAAATTTATCTCTAGGGAATGTTTAGAAAGGATCCAAGTTCCTTAACAAGTGACAATTAGTAATGTAGTAACAACGATAGATTGTATGCCGAACATTTCAATTTGATACGTATAAAAGACGATTTCAAGCTCATCCGTGATAAAATAACCCACATGAATGATTTGAAATCGTCTTAAAATGCTTTATTTTATAACCCAAAATAGAATAATTACTTCAAAATGACGTCGCATATCACTATTAATGATTAACCGATGACTTCCATAATCATTTTAAGTTCCCCGGATGTTAAATCCTCGCTAAAAATGCCAGTAACTTTTTGTCCAGGTCCAATTTCCTTTGATGATAGGTTTAACAAAGAGATAGGGATATAGATTAATCCGTTTTGTTTCAAAGACAGAGCCAATATTTTTTTCCTTGTTCGAATAGCTGCATCATAGCGAAGAGAAGCGTAAACACCTCTGCCAACAATAGAAATATGCTTCCCCAATAATAAATCAAGGCTACCTATTACTTGTAATTTCTGAAAGGTCGTCCCATCCGTTTTGATTTGAATATCCTGTAAATTTATTTTCCTGTCTAAGGCATCTTGAAAAAACAAGTGTGTGCCTCTGCGATAATCAATGCCACAGAGGTGCATAAAATTAGTTGTCGAAAAAATAATCGCTACCGTTGAGACTTCTCCGACAAAGGATACTTTTTTATCTACAAAATGTTCTTGTAAGAGATGGGCAGCCTTATAAATCGCGTTTAACTGTCTGGTAATTTGGGTTGTCTCTTTTATAGACATGCGTTTGTATTCTTTTTTTACCACGTGTGAAGAATGCTCCTTTTTCCCAATAAAAAAAGCTGCTCAAAAGAGCAGCCTTTTATACAGGTTTAGTTTTGGTGCTTGCCACCCGCCGGACCCTTACGTTCCGGATTTGTATCGAGTTTAGTTTTGGTGCTCGCCACCCGCCGGACCCTTATGTTCCGGATTTATATCAAGTTGACTATGAGCCTGCTCTCATTTGTATATATAATATACCAAAAAAAGGCGGATTTGTCCAATACCGTGGCCAATTATAAACGTCTTACTGTGCTTATCTACTATAATAATACAATCAAAAACCTAACCGAAAATTTAATAACGTTTCACTGATTTCATCTTCATTAATTCCGATGTAGCGTTTGGTAATCTTCTCGCTGCTGTGACCAAAGATTTCCATTAAGGTGGCCACGTCTCTGGTTTTCTTGTAATAGTGGTAACCAAAGGTTTTTCGTAGGGTGTGGGTGCCGATATCGTCCCTTCCTAACAGCTTCGCGACCTTTTGAAACATCTGGTAGACCGTATTGACTTCTAAATGGCCGCCCTTAGTACTGGGAAACAAGTAAGCCTCCGGATCTAAGGGTGCGGTATAGCCGTGAATCAAGTCCTGTAAGCTGCTTAAGTATAAAATGCGTGTTTTCCCTGTCTTTTGCTCCACGATGCGCGGGTTTTTTGAGGTAATCACGCCTTTTTTCTTGAGTTTGACGATGTCGGACATGCGCAGACCGCTGTTAATTCCGATTAGAAACAAGAAAACGTCACGTTCCGCATTTTTATTCCGTCGCAGGCAAAATAAAAAATCATTAATCTCCTGTTGCGACCGTAGTGGCTGAACATTATAGCCCATGACAAGCCATCCTTTTTAGTCTGTTCGAATACATGATTATAGTCATTATAACACGAAATCGTGTGTTTAGGGGGAGTAGAAAAAAAGAACCTTATAGGGATAGGGTTCTTGATACACGATTTTATGTAATTTCATGTGTCTTGTATTCAAGTCACGCCACAAGAGTATGGTTGACATATCATTTTGACTTTGAACATCTAGATAAATATAAATAAATAATAGAGATAAAAAATGTAGTGTAATCCTTAATTATCTCTATTACTCGATTAATTTGAAGGTGTGCAATCATTCTTTAGACTGCCCTTAGCAATCGAAGTCCATTCAAAATAACAACCAATGTACTTCCTTCATGAATAATGACACTGATGGCAATATCCGTTAAGCCCAAGAAACTAACGACAATTAAAAAAGCAACAACGGCCATTGAAAAAATAATATTCTGCCAAATAACACGGTTCATTTTCGAAGAAATATTATGAGATTGTACCAATTTTGATAAATTGTTTTGCATTAAAACTAAATCAGATACCTCTACTGCCACATCAGTCCCATCTCCCATAGCGATTCCCACATCTGCATTAACAAGAGCAGGAGCATCATTTACACCGTCTCCAACCATGGCGGTCACACCGTATTTTTCTTTTTGTTCGTCTATTATTCTGGATTTGTCTTCCGGCATGACATTTGCAATCACTTCATCTATTCCCAATTGTTTAGCAACCGCTTTTCCCGTCATTTCTGAGTCACCAGTAATTAATGTGGTGTGTATACCTTGTTTTCTGAAATACTCAATGGTTGCTTTTGCATGTTCACTTGGAATGTCCATGAGGGCAATAAGGCCTAGAACCTCTTCATCTACTGCTACGTACACGACTGTCTTACCTTCTGAAGCCCATTCATTATTTAAACGACTATACTCATCTGAAACATCATCAAACGAAGTCGGTTTTCCTATACGATAATTTCTCCCTTTGTAATCTCCTGTCAATCCTTTACCAATCTGGTTTTCTACATCAATAGTTAGTTTGTTTTTTTGCTCAAACTTTCTTAGAATAGCATCTGCTAAAGGGTGATTGGATTCTTTTTCAAGAGCTACTACGATATCAATCATGTTTTCTTCGTTCACGGAATCAGCAAAATAATAATTGGTTACTTCAGGTTTTCCTTTGGTCAAGGTGCCCGTCTTATCAAATGCAATTGCTTTAATATCGGCTAATTGAGACAGGTAAGAACTACCTTTTGAAAGGACTCCTTTTTTGGCTAAATTAGAAGTCGTCGATAGCGTTGCCGAGACAGTAGCTGCTGCTAAAGCACACGGTGAAGCTGCAACTAAAAGGACTAATCCTCTATAGACACTTTGTGACCATGTCCAATCAAGTAGAAAAGGTGTCAATAACATGAATAACGGAATGGCAATTAAAACAACTGTGACGTATTTGGGTTCAAATTTTTGGATAATACTCGCAGCTTTTGTTTGGTTATCTTGGTTCTGGTTCACTAATTGTAAAATTTTTGAAAATACTGTATCTTCGTTTTCTTTGGTGACTTTCATCGTGAAGCTACCTGTTCCATTAATTGTACTCCCGAAGACGGCATCTCCTTTGTATTTCTCTTTCGGGATACTTTCTCCATTAATAGACGACTCATCAATGGATGTAGATCCAGACAAAATGACGCCATCAATAGGTACTTGATCGCCATTCAAAACTTGAAGTTGATCTCCCACTTTTAATTCACTGACATCTACATTTTTTGTACTGCCATCAGGTAGGATTAACCGGGCAGTCGTTGGATTCATTTCGAGTAATTTCGTTATTTCTCGTTTGCTTCTTCCTTCTGCATAATCTTCCAAAAAATGTGCTCCAGAAAAAATAAGAATCAATAATGTTCCTTCCCAAAAATTCCCCATTAAAGAAGCTCCGATTGCCGCTAATCCCATTAAAATATGAGAATTAGGCATGAACTTTTTTTGGTTTTTTGAGTTCTCAATTGTTTCTCCAAGGCCTTCAAGAACAATGACATGATACCCAGCGCTGATTGTAGCGATTGAGAACAAAACATTTTGTAGCAACTGATAATCTTCATTCAAAAATAGAGCAATCACTGCTAATGCTAAACCAACAAAGTACAAAACGACTGGCATTTTCCCATGATCATGATCGTGACCGTGGTTGTGATTATGCTTTTCTTGAGACTGTTGTTTTTGGACAGTTTCCATTTCTATTGCCTCCCTATATAATTTATAAGTCCTTTGTTTTCCATCATTTACTTCTTGAATCACAAAAATTTCCGCTATTTCTGGATCCTTTCGTCTATTCCAAAAGTAAATCGTAATGAATCTACTTTGCATATGACTAACTAATCATATGTTTGTATTCTCATTTTATATCGCTATATACGTTTTGTCAAGATAAAGAGAACGCAACTTCTCTTTTATAAACAAAAGATTAGCATTGTTTCGCTCATATGGTAATATAGATATGAACGAAAGGTCATATGAAAGGAATAAAAACACTATGGATATAAAAACAACTTCTCCAATCGATAAAGAATCTATTCTGTCAATAAGCAAACTATTTAAGGTGATTAGTGATCCTACACGATTGTCGGTTCTCTTTCTTTTACAGAAAAAAGAGTGTAGTGTTGGAAATATCGCTATTTCTCTGGACATGGAACAGTCTGCTATTTCTCATCAATTAAAAACGTTGAAAGACGCACGCTTAGTAAAATCAAGAAGAGAAGGAAAAAGTATGCTTTACAGTTTAGATGACCTTCATGTTTTTAGTATTCTCGAACAAGTTTTAACTCATGTCAGTGAATTAGAAAAATAAAACCAATTAGTTATGTAGCATACAAACTTAGGAGGTTTTTAAAATGTCAAAATCAGATAAAAATCATAATCACTCGCATCAGGATCAATCGAAAAAAAATATTAAAATTGCTTTCTTCATAAATTTTATTTTCTCTATAAGTGAATTTTTCTTTGGGTTTCTTTTCAATAGTGTGTCCATTATGTCTGACGCAGTTCATGATTTAGGGGACTCTATTTCAATTGGATTCGCTTGGTTTTTTCAAGGTTATTCAGAGAAAAAACAAGATGAACGGTTCACCTTTGGCTATAACCGATTTTCTTTACTGGGCGCGCTGATAACTGGCGTTGTGCTAATTAGTGGCTCGTTCTTTATGATCTATCGTAGTGTGCCACGTTTGCTTGACCCACAACCCGTAAATTATAGTGGCATGTTCTGGCTTTCTCTCGTAGCTATTGCATTGAATGGATATGCTGCTTGGATTTTAAGCAAAGGCACATCCAAAAATGAGGGTATGTTGAACCTCCATATGCTGGAAGACGTATTAGGGTGGATTGGAGTCTTGATTGTGAGTATTCTAATGAACTTTACCGAGGCATATCGTCTGGATCCTATCTTATCGATTTTGATTGCACTCTATATCCTCTACAAAACCATTCCTGAATTTTTCACCACAATGAAAATTTTATTGAATGGTTCGCCTGAAAATGTAAACGTAAAGAGCTTGGCGAATTCCATTAAAAATGTTCCTGCTGTAAAAGACCTCTCACATTTTCACATTTGGTCACTGGACGGGGAAGAAAACGCCCTTATCGTCACGGTTCTTATAGACCCTTCAGACATAGACAAGGCTAGGGAAATAAAAGAAGTAATTGCAGAAATCGCACATGAATCCAGTGTGAAAAATCATATCACAATAGAAATAACAACAAGTAAAGAAGAACTTGAGAAAGGATACTCCCACAACACTTAGGATAGTCCTACACTAAAAATACCTCATTATTTGAAAAGCAAAAAAGGCAGCGACTAAACAAATCGCTGCCTCTCTTTTTATCTTTCGTGATTATGATTTTTAAAAACCTAGTAGCGTTTGTATCGTCCCGTTCTCTACCAAGATAAAGATTCCTAATCCAATAAACACGATTGGAACAATGATTCGTTCATACTTTTCTAACGTTTCGGAAACAAAGGAAATTTTTGCCAACTTATAACTGATAAAGCAAAGAATCGCAATCGAGATAACGAATACTACTAAGGCAATTAAAATTTCTGAAAAAGCTAACGAAGTAAAGTAGGGAATATAAATCCCTAAATTGTCTCCACCTGACGCAATGGTTATTAAGGCGACAGTCCAGAATAACCGACTGGTTCCTCTAGATTCTAGTTTTTCAACGACTTCCTCTTCTTCTTCCTCCTCTTCGCCTATCACAGCGACACGGATACCTAAATAAATTGGAATTAATCCAAGAAGTCCAATGATCCAATCTTGCGGAATAAAATTCAGCACATAAGCAGCAAACAAACTTACAGCTACCAAAATGCCTGTTCCAAGATATTGACCCCAAAAAATGTGTCGAATACCTTTTTTTGTGTGACTTTGAGAAAAGATAATGAGCAAGATAAACAAATAATCAATGCTCGTAGAAATGTAAACAGCGATAGCTGAAAAAATACTTTGTAACAAAATAACTTCCTCCAAACTAAGATTTCATAGATAGATTTTCTGATAACTTTAAAAAAACACGAATAGCGGAAAGGATGTCTTCATTCGCTAAAGAGTAATAAACTACTTTTCCATCTTGACGTGATTTTGCCATTCCATGTTTTTTTAAAAAACGTAAATGGTGTGACGTTGTAGCGACACTAGCAGTAAGTATTTCTGCTAAATCACAGACGCACATTTCCTTATAGGTTTCTAAAGCATAGAAAATTTTAATTCTAGAAAAATCGCTGAAACATTTCCCTAACACAAGTAAGTTTGAAAAATCTTTTTGATCCAATTTATTTTTTATTCCATTTACTTTTTCTTTATGTACGACAGTCACTTGGCAAACTTTTTTCATTCATCTCACCTCACATTCAAACGATTATTTGAATGAAGTATACCTATTTGATCACTCTTTTGTCAATCTACCTTAATTCCAATACACTATTATAAGCAATTTCATGTATTGAAGTAAACTTACTTGCAAGTGCGTTTTTGATTCCAAGTTAAAAACATATTATTATTCTACATAATTTCCTAATCAAATAAAACTCCTTTGAAAATTGTTCTAAAGGAGTTTTATTATTTTGTATTTCTACTAAAAATAGCGTACAATGTAATTACTAAGTAATTACGAAATGTAAAATAATGGAGGAAATCATATGATTACAAAAACAAGAAAACAAGGAAATTCTATTATGTTAACGGTCCCTAAAGAATTCGATGTGCCCAATGGTGTTGAAGTAGAAGCTAAGCTTGTAGAGAATGGTATCCTTTATGAGTTTGTAGAGCCTAAAAAAGAATTTTTTGATTTTAGTGAAGATATTTTGGCTGATATTCTTTCAGAAGGTTATAGCAAACAAGAGATATTAAAAGAATTTAGAAATAGAAAAAATGCGTTAACTTCTGCATTTAAATCTATTGCTGAAGATACTGTTGCAAATTCTAAACCGATGACAAAAGAGGAGTTGGCAGCAGAAATTGGCTTATGAGATTCTACCTTCTAAACACGTAGTAAAGTATTTAAAAAAATTAAAAGAGAAAACATTAAAAGAACAATTTTTAACGATAATTTATGATGAGATAGCTGTTCGTCCTCATTCGGGAGAACAAAAAACGGGTGATCTATCAGGAATCTGGGCTATGGGATTTAAGTATGCAGGTACGACATATCGGGTTGCATATGAAATTAAAGATAATACAGTGATACCTATCTTACTATGTGGAACGCATGAAAATTTTTATGAACAATTAAAAAAGATTAGGTAAGAACCCAATATTATTAACTTGAGAGGATAGACTACACTTCAAAAGATAATTTTTAATAGCTGAGAGTTGTAATACCCTATATTTTTAAACCACTAACCTACATATTTATGAAAATAGAAAAAATTAAAACGCATTTTAAGCCTATTTCAAATTGAAACTCTTCATCCTTATGCACAAAGAGGACTTAAAATGCGTTATTTTGTATTGTTTTTTAGTAAAAATAAAAAAATCACTTCTAATTCTCCCATAATTATTATAAATTCCAATAAATTAAAATAGATTATTCCCTACTGTCTTTTAAGTAGCGATAAAGTGTTGCTTTGCTAATACCAGTCATTTCCGTAATTTCTTTTACGCTATAAACCTGACTTTTATACAATTTTACTGCTCGATCAACATCTTTCTGGTTCACACGTGGACGGCCACCTTTACGGCCTCTCGCACGTGCACTTTTCAAACCTTCTTTAGTACGTTCAACAATTAAATCACGTTCAAATTGGCTAAACGCTTGGAAGACAGTCATCATTAAGCGCCCGTGAGGCGTGCTGGTATCAAAGTTTTCTTTCAAGCTCACAAGCTTCACTTGGTGTTCTTCAAAATAGGTAACAAGGTCAATCAAATCCTTTGTACTACGACCCAATCGAGAGAAACTTTCCACAATTACCGTATCTCCCGGACGAATTTTATCTTTTAAACGATTTAGTTGGGGACGATCCGCTTTGGTTCCCGTCATTTTCTCAGTCAGGATTTCATTGCAATTTTGTTCATTGAGTAAGTCTAATTGACGATTTAGTTCTTGTGAACGCGTACTCACCCGGGCATAACCATAAATGTATCCACTCATGCTTTTCTTCCTTTCGTACTTTAGTTCTGGTTTCATTGTATCATAAAAGGGAGTTATAGATACGTAGTTAATGTAACAAGTTATGATACAAAATATCACCTCTTTTATTTAATAAAAGAGGTGATATGATTTTGTCTCATAATCGATTGTTTTTGATACGAATTTACTTTAGTTATTTTATCTTCCATTTTTATTAAAGAAGTGAACAGACATGATTAATTTTATACACATCGGTTTCATTTGCACCTGACGTTACGTAATGGTGTACGCTAACGAGAGAGGTGATGAAAATGGAAAATATACTGAGGTTCTTATCCTTAAAGAAAGAGTATCGGATGGCTGTAGTAGATATGTCCCAGCTATCCCATAAATTATTACAAGACTTTAACGGTTCAGAAGAAGTGAAAAAGTTTATGGAACAAGTGGTGACGGATTGCACCCTACTAGTCGCAATCGATAATTTGGAGAAAAAGCTGAGCTTTTCTTTCCGATTAACAGAGGGCCACACTATCTTTTTTCAACTAAACTACCCAGAAATCGTTCTTCATTATTCGGACAGTCTGACTCACTATCAAGGCTCCGTTCAAACGTTATTCGACAAAAAATCTAGTCTATCGGTTACGGTAGGAGACTGGAAAACAGGCATTCATACTAGTACGATTGAAGCCAATAGAGAGTCAATCGAAGCAATCCTGGAACATTTTACCATTCAAAGTGAACAACTTGCTTCCTACTTTATCACCACTAGAACGAATCCTTTTCGAGGACTCCTCTTGCAACCGCTCCCTTTTGCAGATGAAACCGATGTACAAGAAGCAATCAGTAGACTCCGCTATTTTTCAGAGCGTTTGGGCCATTGTACGTGGAGGGAGGTAGAAGAAATTTTATCTGATCAGGCTACCGTCATTGCCCGCCACCATTTATAGCAGAGTACATCTTTTCTAAAGAATACCCGGGAGGAAACATAGACTGTTTCCTCCCGGGTATATTTATTTACTGCTCTTGTAATGCTTGGGTGATATAGTGATAGAGTGGCTCGTCCACTCCTTGTTGCAATTCATTTCCTGGATTATTTGCATGGAACTCCTCTGCCTGCTTCATAAATTCTGGGTTACTTTCAGGAATAAATTTCTGAACCTGTTCTTGCCACTGAAGAGCCAACTGACGTACTTCTGGATGGGTGGGAGAGGTTCCGCGTTCTCTATACACACGTAGACGACCTATCGTATTTTGTACGTGTTCAATCTCTTTTTCAAGCGTTTCTTGATCAAATATTTCATAGATCTCTTTCATGTGCTTTAATTGTTGTTTTGTAAAATATGTTTCCCGATCCATTCTCATTCCTCCTATTATTTTTGTTAAGTGCTCTATAGACAATTCTTGATGATCACTTGTAAGAAGTAGAGCCTGTTCTAACTCCTGTAACAAGCTTTGTTTCGTCTGTATCTCCTCTTTCAAACGAGTAATCTGAACGGATAAGATATTCGATGCATTTGGGAGGGTATCAGGAGCTAGATACTCCTCTATTTCTTTCAGAGACAATCCTAAATATTTTAATGATAGAATGTTTTGAAGTTTCCTCAGGTCAGCGGGGGTATACAATCGGTGCTCTGAATCGGAATGATGGGAAGGAGAAAACAATCCAATGTGATCATAGTGATGTAACGTTCGAACCGTTAACCCCGTTCGTTTCGCTAGCTCTCCTACCTTCCAATATACGTGATCCTTCATCTCTTTCCTCCTTTCTATTTCGCATGCTTGCCTTACTTTTAGTATACCCCCTTCCGTAACGTCAGGTGCAAACTTTATCTTTAGTAATCTATTTTTATTTTGTTTCTCCCATTTGATGGTGTGCTTACCTAAGCATAAAGAAAAATCGACACAGAGTATCATGTATACTAGCTGATACTCTAAATATGTATTACCAAATAGAATTTAGTATATGCACTCCTCTCAAAAACGACTGTTTTTGAAACTTTAATAGTGTTGATAAAAATTGAAATATTAACGAAGTGGATCAAGAAGGGCTATCAAAACGGTAAGCCGTCATCAACGACTTTATTTGATTTCAGGCGGATGATGGTAAGCCTGTTGGCTTACAACCTGGTCAACTTCATGAAGACCATCTGTCTACCTGAAAAGGAAGCGACATTCCAAGTCGACCCATTGCGGCTCCGCTTGTTCAAGGTGGCGGGTAAATTAGTCCGCAGTGGCCGAAGATTGCTTTTACGGATGAGCTCCTCCCAGGTCTATCAAAACTTGTTTTATCAGTTACTGGACAAAATCCAGCAACACAGTTGGCAAGAGTAAAACAGCAATCAGCTTTTAAAAAGACATGGAATCACCAAGGGATTCATGTGCCCAAATTCAGGAAGATTTCTTGTCGTTTCTTAAATATAAGTACATTTTATCCAGGGTGATTAATTGGACATAGAATTTGTGACGGGTTTGTGGACACGTTTTTCAGATCATTTAGAGAAAAATCATACCAAAAAGCAGTGTCCAGAAATGAACCATTTTCTGGACACTCCTTTTCGTTTTCCAACACCTGCGAAAATAGTAATTTATCAATCCGCTCCCCTGTCGGTAGTCCTGCAGATGGCAAAAACCATTCGTAAAATTTACATTACAACATCTACGAGCATACTTACTACATTCATAATAGACACCTGTCAATTATCGATAAATAAATCTTTTTTAAAGACGTATCACTTTCCTTTTATCTTTACTTTACTTTATAATATAGTAAAGTAAAGATAAATAAGGGGGGAGTCACATGTTAAACGTCTCTGAAGTACTCACCACGCTTGAACAAGAAGGCCTTACGAGTTCTAGGCAAGTGGTCTTGCGTTGGATCCGTCAAGGGGACTTGCCAGCTGTACAAGAATCCAGAAAAATAGGCTATCAGATAGAACAATCAGACCTCGCTGACTTTATCGCCAAGAAAAAAGAAGCAGCTGCAAGCACCCAAACCACTGAACAGACAAGCAACGACTATCAAGCAGGCTACCAGGCAGCCATAAAAGATCTATTGGAGAAAGCTGTGGTGAGCGGGTCCGGAGACCTTTTTCTTTTCAGGAAAAATGCCAGTATCCCGATCCATTTAGCGGATTTCAAGGAAATGGCCGCGAGAAATTTCAGCACAGGGAAGAACAATCCCTTCTACCAAACCGCGATCAAAAATCTCTTTCACCCCTTCGGACGGAAGACACCGGAGAACGTCATCTATGTCTATCCTTTGGGAGACTATTATAAATTAGCCAATCTGATTATCAGTAAAGAAGAATTGTCTGATTTCATGAAAGAAATGGATTTAGAGGGTGCCAGTCTTTCAGATGTTTTCGCGCACCTTTATCTTTACTATCTAACCTCGGGTAAAGTAAAGTAAGAAATACTTCCATCGATTCAGACAAAACGGGGTTTTTGGGACGTTTTATCCTTCTATTCAAAAAAAACAAATCCGAAATAACGCATTTTGAGGTGATTTCAGATTTTTTTGCCGGTAAGCCATCATTAAGAAATGAAAGGGTGATTTCATGATTGACTATCGTTACCAAACATTCCTAGTTTTAGCGGATTCCTTAGACTATGCAAAGGTTGAGGAAGAACTGTGCCTATCAAAACCAGCGATTACGCAGCATATCCACTATCTCGAAACGGATTTGGAAGTTAAATTATTCCAGAACCAGGGTGGCAATTTGGTGCTGACTAAAAAGGGGCAATTATTGAAAAATCGTTTGGTTATCATTAATGATCACATTGATGATTTATTACGCTCATTGGCTACCAAATAACTACTGAGTAGTCACAGTTACCTGAATTTCGTCATTATAAACATTTTTGTTTAACAAGATACGGTATAATCTAGCTCGAATTTGATTATGATCATTTATAACTTTAGTAACTGGAATCCTATGAATGAAGGTAGGATTTTTTTAATAACTGAGCAAAAAGCTGACACATATTCAAAATTATAAGGAGATAAAAATGGTAAATTCACTTTCAATTGAAGATATGAAGGAAGCCGCTAGATTGAGAGGCGGGTGGTGCTTGTCAGAAAGATATACTAATCAGCTAACAAAATTAACTTGGAAATGTGCTGAAGACCACATTTGGGAGGCTCTCCCAAAGCATGTTAGGAAAGGCTCTTGGTGTCCTGTGTGTGCTCGAAAACGAGAAAACCGGAAACAACATCCGGATTTAAATATAGAAAGTATGAAAATTATTTCTGAAAAGTTAGGGGGGGTATGTTTATCAGATCGTTATGTAAATAAATCGACGAAACTAAGATTCAAATGTGAAAAAGGCCATGAATTTGAGACGAGACCAGCAGAAATACAAAGAGGGACATGGTGTCCGTATTGTTCGGGAAAATATGAATATTCAATCGAAAAAATGCATAAGATTGCCGGAGAAAGAGGCGGAAAATGTTTGTCGACTTCTTATGTAAATGTTTTTACTCACCTATCCTGGGAATGCGCAAATGGCCATCAATTCAACGCTATTCCTAAACATGTCCTCAATGGTCATTGGTGTCCAAATTGTACTATATATTTAAATGAGCAATTGTGTAGGTATATATTAGAGACATTATTCGATGTTAAATTCATCAAAGATCGTACTGTATTAAATGGTTTTGAACTTGATGGCTATAATTCAGACTTAAAATTAGCTTTTGAGTATAATGGAAAGCAACACTATGAAGAAATAGATTTTTTTTATTCAAGAGGCGATACGAATTTATACGATAGAATACAAAGAGACAAATTAAAAGAACAGATGTGTAAAGAGTTAGGAATTACGCTTCTTATTATCCCTTATACTATTGACTCTAAAAATCTTGTTTTCTTTATAGCAGAAGAACTTACTGACAGGGGTTTTCAGTTTAAAGTTAGCCCTAAAGATATAAATTACGATAATTATTATCCTACTAAACAAGAATTAGAGGAAATACTAAAGATAGCAAAAGATAAGGGAGGAGAATGCTTATCAACCGTCTATATAAATGTAGATAGTAAAATGGAGTTCATTTGTAATAGAGGACATTATTTTGAAAGTACAGCATATTTAATAAGAAAAGGTCAATGGTGTAAAAAATGCTTCTACCTTGATAAGGCCGGTGCTTCTCAGCGACTTGACAAGAATGAGATGTATAAAATTGCAGAACAAAAAAACTGGGAATGTCTTTCGACAGAATATAAAAATGCAAGAAAAAAGCTAATATGGAAGTGTGAAAAAGGCCACCTCTTCGAAAGATCTTTGTCTCATGTTAAAGAAGGAAGAGGATGCCCTATTTGTAAGAAAAAAATCAATACGTAGATTATTCTATACAATAAAAACCTGCTTCAGCAAATACTGATAGAAAGATAAGTTAGTAAACACTATATTATTTTAATATGATCTTTGATAATTTCAGTATTTGGAATCCTATCAAAATAGGATTCTTTTTAGTTTCAATTTAAAGAAGGGGTGAAACGCATGATAAAAGGAAGAAAGTTAGTGTGGGCTATGAGCAGTATGATGTTGCTCAGCGCTTGTACCCCAACCGAAGCAGTAACTGAAGAAGAAATAACACGCCAAAAGCTTTTACAGAGGGTACACTTTTAACAGCTATGAAAACGGCGAATAAAACGGTTGATGATGAAGAAGCGATAAAAATTTTACAAGAAGTTGAGGGGATTGGAACAGAAGCAACCTATCACTATCACGTGAAGCAATTCGGGAAAGAAATTCAACCGACTTTGGAGAGAATAGAGCAAAAAATGGTTCAAAATCAACACCAAGAAACCCCTGAATTTAAAGCAATTCAATAAAAAATGGAAAGCTTGCAGCCACCTACACCACCAATACCTAAGACACCTAAACTTCCAGGACTTTAAACCTTAAAAAAGGGGTTCTATAATATTTGGTGTTGTTACTCAATGTGAGTAACAACACCAAATATTATAGAACCGTAATTCCTTACTATGTTACTTGCTTTTTTTTATGAAACTTACGATACTAACGAGTTGACTTGGTTTTACGAGATGTATCTGGACATTCACCTTTACTGCTAAACTAACTCCTTTCTGTGTTCACAAGCGACGTGTGATTGTGATATAATGAACGATAGAAAACTCAAAAGAGAGGCGTTCTTGATGGAAGATCTTATTCAAATGAAAGCTGGCATGCTAGACGTGTATCTGGGTAGTCCGACGATAAATGAATTTTTGGAAAAAAGTGCGAATGTATTGGGGAATCCCTTGGTATTACTGGATAATTCCTATAAAATCGTGTCTCATTCGAATGCTGAAAACATTACTGATCCTTATTGGCAATCCTATGTGAACAGAGGGTTTTGTTCAGTTGAATATGTTTTTAAAGCAAAGCAGTTAGCTCATGTGACGGTTAGTGATGAATCGCCTTATTTTTTTCCATGTCAGATTTCTCACGACACGAAATTAGTGAACGTTGTTAAGAATAGAGGAGTAGAACTAGGCTTTTTACTTATGTTTGACTCTCAACGCGAATTGACATCAGATGATAAAATACTGATTGATATTTTAGGAAAGATGGTCTCAGAGCTACTATCCAAGAATGAGCGAAATCGGTTATCCACTCATAATACTGAAATGATTGTGATTGACTTATTAGACCAATCCATTCATTCATCAAAGGAACTAGCTGAACGGATAGAAAATAAGCAACTATTACAAATTAGTAATTGGCGACTACTAATCATTGATTTTTGGCAACAGTCGCATTCAACAAGCCGTTCACGTATGACGTTGAGAGAGATTCAGGCTAGATTTCAGGAGTTACTTCAAATGAAAACAGCGGCTGTCTATCAAGAGAAAGTAGTGATTCTTTTTGATAGTATAAGCTTTCAGACCAACAAAGAAAGCCTATCTGCCTTTGCAACAAAGCACGGACTCAAAATTAGTGTCAGTGCGGATTTTTCGGATTTATTACAGACAAACCAAGCGTATATAGAGGCATTGGAATGCGATCGACTGGCACGATTTTCACTACCGGTTAAGCCCCTTACAGAGTACTATGAGGTCAATCTTTATGCACTGTTGCCAAGTATGCCAATTGAACAAGTGAAGCAAAAATATTTCCATCCAGTACTTCAAAAGTTAATCCACTATGATTTGGCACATCATACAGACTTATTTGAGACGTTGTATACGTATTTATTGCAACATGAAAATGTCAATCATACAGCTATTTGTCTGTCCATCCATAGAAATACTGTCCGTTATAAGTTGAAACGAGCGAGCGAAATAGGTGAATTTTCCTATTCTAATTCCGTCATCCTTGCGCAATTATTGATTTCCTACCAAATATTTTCTTATTATGTCGTCTGTTATCAGGACGAATATAAAAATTTTGCTAAAAATCAACTTTTACAATTGGCTTTTCACGCATTTGAACGCATCTCTAGTACGAAGTGTGCATCATGTACAATTCAGGACTGTGATTTTAGACTTTAGCACATAGTCAGATTTCCTTGTATTGTGATAAAATGAACTTGTTGAAGTTCTATTTTTTTAGGAGGAAATCGTATGTATGAAAAACTATTTGCTACTGGAATGATCGGATCAGTAGAAATCAAAAATCGAATTGTTATGCCGCCTATGGGTACAAGTCTTTCAAGTTTTACCGGTGAGGCGACGGATGAAGTCATTCGTTATTATGAAGAACGTGCCAAAGGGGGATGCGGCTTAATCATTACTGAAATCGCTCGTATTGATGATGTGACTGGTATTGGTGAACCTGGACAGTTGAGTGTGACATCAGGTAAATACATTCGTAAACTGGTTCAATTAACTGAGGCTGTGCACAAATATGATAGTAAAATCTTTTTGCAATTGCATCATCCTGGTCGCCAGGTGTCAAGAAGTTTATTAAATGGTGTTCAACCTGTCGCACCCAGCGCGATTCCTTGTGGGGTAGTAAAAGAAATGCCTCGTGCATTAACAACTGAAGAATGCGATGACCTCGTTGAGAAGTTTATTAGAGGAGCAGTGGTTGCTAAAACGGCGGGGTTCGATGGTGTAGAGCTTCACGGAGCACACGGCTATCTAATTAATGAATTTTTGAGTCCTTATACAAATAAGAGAACGGATAAATATGGCGGTGATTTCTTTAAACGACTAACGTTTTTAACGAGTATTGTCAAAGGGATTCAAGCTGCATGTGGTCCTAAGTTTCCTGTATCAGTCCGCATAAGTGCCGATGAGTTCATCGAAGGTGGCCTAAAGCTTGAAGATACCATTCAAATCGCAAAAATACTAGAAGCGCAAGGCGTTGCTGCCATTGATGTAAGCGCAGGGACTTACGAAACTGGGTATGCAGTCATCGAACCACAATTTTTACCAGAAGGCTGGAAAAAACATTTAGCAAAAGCTATTCGTGAAGAAGTATCGATTCCTGTTATTGCAGTAAATAATTTAAAATATCCGAAAACAGCTGAACTGTTCTTAGAAGAAGGAATTTGCGACTTTGCATCATTTGGTAGAGCCTTTTTAGCTGATCCATACTGGCCTAATAAGGCGAAAGCACGTCAAGAGGAACTCATCCATAAATGTATTGGTTGTTTGGAATGTTTTAAAGCGGTCTCTAATGGTAAGCCAATCGAATGTACGGTCAATCCGATTGTTGGAAGAGAACTACGGTACAACGACCAAACTCTGATAAAAGATGGGGATGGACGTGAGGTAGTTGTTGTCGGTGCAGGGCCTGGTGGAATGCACGCAGCTATTGTATTGGCTAAGCGGGGGTATCGGGTGACGTTAGTCGAAAAAACTGACTCACTAGGTGGGACATTAAAAACAGCTGAACAACCACCAGCAAAACAAATGATTGGTGAGTTAATTAAGACTCTAGCCGCAGAAATAAGAGATGCTGGAGTGACAGTTATATTGAATCAGGAAGTCACAATCGAATGGTTACAAGAGATGAATCCATTTGGTGTTGTCGTTGCGTGTGGAGGTAGCCCAATTGTTCCTCGAATCGAAGGTGTCGAACAAGAACATGTCGTTACTGCTGAAGATGTTCTATTAAAAAAAGTGACAATAGAAAATCAAAAGGTCGTCATCATCGGTGGTGGTGTGACAGGGCTAGAAACAGCCGAAGTCATGGCAATGAATAATCACGTCACCGTGGTTGAAATGTCAAATAGTGTAGGTAACGCGTTGTATACAAGTAATAGAATGATGCTTTTAAATCACTTGAAAGAAGCAAATGTTTCTATTCAAACCAATCGGATGTTAGATAAAATCAATGGCAACCATGTATTGCTCAAGGAGCCTGATATGGGATTTGAACATGAGTTGCCATGTGACTCAGTCGTCCTCGCTCTCGGTGTGACTCCTCGTAGATCATTTGTAAAATCAATTCAAGAATCTTTTGCTCATGTAATGGTGGTCGGAGACGCTAACAAACCAGGGCAAATAGTCGATTCGATGAAAGAAGCTAATGATAAAGCGTATGTTTTTTAAAAAATAGTAGTTACTAGTGGTATATCATGCATCATAAGAAAAGAGTAGTTACCAAAAAACGGTAACTACTCTTTTTTTATAAAAAAATTTCCTCATTTTTTAAAAGCAGATCGAGAAATAAAGCACACAACAGCATTCTTTCTTTTTTCAGTTGCTACATTTTGCATTCTGTAACGTGTCATTTACTGTTTGTTACCTTAACATATCCAGTCGAAAATACAAGGGTATATAAACGAGCAAGCTCGCCCTTGTGTTTTCTTTGTGTCTATGTTGCGTTCTCGTCACAGCAAACGACACGAACAGACTGGCGAAAATGAACCAACTAAACGAAAAAAGAAAGGAACATACACTGTAATTTATTTCTAGCTTTTAAAACATGAGGAAAACAGCTTCACTTCCTCAAACGCCTAACAAAAATGGTTGTCAAAAAGCCAAAAATCAAAAAGAAAAGGAATGATAAGTTTGAAAATAATAATTAACAAGATAGAGCTTATATCGTATAAAAAGGTATTCCAAATAAACCTATAAACACTTACGAAAAATAAGCGATAGGTTTTCATATAACGGATGTAATTTTATAGCCCTGTCTCTTAATTAATTTAAGAGCTTGTTCTGTGGTTATTTCTCGTGAAGTAGGGATATCGATCATATCGGAAAACAGTTGAGCCTGATAAACTTCCTGGTTTTTCAACATATGATAGATAGCCGTTAAGAGTTTACGGGCTATAGCGATGATTGCTTTTTTATGGCCCCTTCTTTTTTTGATATTGAGATATTTATTTCTAATTTCAGGATATTTTGTACTTTTGACAACGGCATTGGCTATTTGAACCAGTAATGGTTTGAGATAGCAGCCAGCTTTGGAAATCCTTACGGATTTTTTCTTCCCTGCACTTTCATTATTTGTGGGTGCTAATCCTGCCCAAGAACAGAGATGTTTAGAGGAATGAAATTCAGACATATCAACACCAATTTCCGAAATTAATGCGACTACGGATAGTTCATTTTTAAATCCAGGAGAAGTTTGAATGAGTTGGATTTCATTTTGGTAAGGCTGGGCGAGTTCGAGGATAGTTTCTTCTAAGTGTTTTTTGCATAGTGTTAATGCATCAAAGTGTTCTTTAATGATCTTCAGCTTTATCTTTTGTTCCGGTGTAATAAAACCGTCCACTGCTAATTCAAGTTCGGGTAATTTCTTTATTAGGCGACCGTGAATCAAGCTCTCTAATTCTTCTGCCGTAAGCATGGACTGCTCAGGATCTTCTAGGATGCGTTCGATAATTTTCAACGCACTTTTTCCGAATGTGTCGGAAACAACACTAGCGATCTGAATATTGGATACGGTTAGAGAATTTTGAAATCTGTTCTTTTCACTGGACGCAAAATTGGTTAATTTGAACCGGTAGCGCATTAAATCACGCAATTCACGAATCGCTAGTGGTGGCATGAAACTACCTGCAACCAAATCGTGTTTGAATAACTCAGCTATCCATTGGGCATCCTTTGTATCTGTCTTTTTTCCGCGAATTGCTTTCACATATTTCGGATGGGCAAGGGTAATATTAACCGAAGGTTCCAGAATATTGTATACAGGGATCCAGTATTTCCCCGTAGATTCCATACAGACATCAAAACAAGAGAATAACTCTAGCCACTGTAACAGCTCTCTCAATCCTTGTGTGAATGTCGAGAAGCGATGGCGTTTGTAAGTTGTGATTCCCTTGTTGTCTGTGATGGCAATACAGGCTACCACGAACGTTTTGTGGACATCTATTCCACAACAAATAGGATAAACAATTTTCAACATCAGTTTTTCCTCCTTTCTTTAAGGATAGTAGAGTGTTGCAGTGACTATTATTCCTAAATATATGGATCGCTTTTGCAAAGATAAGTTTACGTGCTCACTGTCACACTTATTTGTACTTGAAGGAATAATGACACATATAAAAATGCAGTCCTATAGAATGTCAAATAGGGCTACTCACTCCTCCGTGATTTGTAGTGTACAACTACTCTACAGGGGAAGAATACAATAATATACGCCGAAGGCGCAACGATTTTCATTTCGTTTTGTGCCTTGAGCGAAGCGAAAGGAATGCTTATAAAAATGAAATACATTAAAAACGTTGAAACATTGGAAGAATTGAAAAAAGCCTATAAAAAGTTAGCTTTGAAGTTACACCCCGATTGTGGCGGTAATGAAGAAGAAATGAAATTTTTGAACAATGAATATGACGAACTGTTTAGCAAACTTAAAAACACTCATAAGAATAAAGAAGGTGAAACTTACACCAAAGAAACAACAGAAACACCCGAACAGTTTAAGGATATTATTAATAAATTGTTCAATCTAAAAATGGAAGGTGTAGCAATCGAAGTAGTAGGAACATTTATATGGTGTCAGCGTCAAGTAGAATTGAACAGTTAACGCCAATTAATTTTGAACACTTTCGCTCACAAACATGCTCTGGCGATGTTTCATACGGTAGCTAGCTTCATTCATGTGAACGACCTCCGCTCGATGCAGAATACGGTCTAAGATAGCCATTTTTTATTCATACATGAAATTAGATAAAATCATGTATCCGGAACCCTATACCTATAGGGTTATTTTTTTATGAAGGCTATGAACACACGATTATATGGTAAACTCAAATGAATTCGTGTATAGAAAAGGTGGGAGTAATGTAAGCGCCAAATAATCAGGTAGATTTTCGGGAGGAGTTTTTCCATTTATACTTCAGTTATCATATATAACGGAGGTACCCAAATGGAAAGACAGCCGGACATTGTTCCTATTCAGTTAGATAATCAAATTGATTTTGATCCAATACCGCACGAACGACAACTTGCTTTTGAAATAAAGGATACAGTTCGAAACCGAACGGTTTCAGTATATCAAGGCATTGAAAAATACATCCTGTACGCTTTGTTGAAGGAGCTGTGACGGATGATTGTTGATTACACCAAGGTTAAGCACATTTACCTTGTTTGCGGAAAAACCGATATGCGTAAGTCAATTGATGGCCTGGCTGCTCTTGTTCAGGATCAATTTGATATGGATGTATTTGATGACTGCCTCTTCCTATTTTGCGGAGGTGGCAGGAATAAATACAAAGCACTCCATTGGGATGGAGACGGGTTTATATTGCTGTACAAGAGTTTAGAGAACGGCGTCATTCAATGGCCGCGATCGAGCTCAGAGGTGAGAAATATTTCTCAGCAAGAGCTGCGGTGGTTATTGGAGGGGTTATCCATAGAACAGCCGAAGGCAATTAAAAAGGTAACCCCCGGATATTTCCATTAAAAATAGCCACAACTGTTGATTAGACAACATTTGTGGCTGTTTTCAGTGTCATTTCTTGGTATAATAAGGAGGCTATGAATCGGAATGGAGGTGTGTTGGGAATGACTGAGATGGAAAAAATGTTGCTTGAGCAAAATAAGCAGTTGGTTACGCAAATTGCTCTATTGACTGAACAAGTCCAAGTACTAACGCAGAAACTTTATGGTCATTCCAGCGAAAAAAGCACGCCTGCCGATGAAAATCAAATCAATCTATTCAACACTGAAGAACTCAATATTTTCAATGAGGCCGAAATTGTAGCCGACAAGTCTGCAGTAGAGCCCAAATAAGTGGAACAGTTTGGGCGTAAAAGAAGAACTCCTGGGCATAAAGCGCGATTGATCAAAGATCTGCCAGTGATAGAGGTCGACTGTATTCTCCATAAGGATGATTCCAACTGCGAATGGTGCAATACCGACTTGCGACCAATTGGTCGCGAATACATCCGCGAAGAGGTAGAATTCATCCCGGCACATCTAAAAGTTAGAAAAATCTATCGCCATGCCTACGAATGCCCTTGTTGTAAAAAAGACGGTGCAGACGCCATCGTTAAGGCAGAGTTGCCGAGACCTGTCATTCCTAAAAGTTTGGCCTCCGCTAGTTCGGTGGCTTGGCTATTTCATCAAAAATATGAAATGTCCTTGCCGTTCCATCGTCAAGAAAAAGAATGGCAAAATTACGGTATTGCCTTGAGCCGAACTACAATGGCCAATTGGGTAATCAAAGCTGCCGAACTTTGGCTGAAGCCGCTCTATAACCTGCTTCACCAGAAATTATTGACCGCCAACTGCCTATTTGTTGACGAAACAACCACGCAAGTTTTGAACGAACCCAATAGGAAAGCCACTTCAAATTCGTATATGTGGCTCTATCGGAATAGCACGGATGTCGATCAACAAATCATTCTTTACCAGTATTCGCCTACGCGTGCAGGGGAAAATGCGGAGAAATTTTTATCGGGGTATACGGGTTATATCCATTGCGATGGCTATGAGGGGTATAACAAGGTAAAGAATGTGACGCGTGTAGGTTGTCTTGCGCATATTCGGCGAAAATTCCACGAAGGAGTTCCTAAAACTAGTACCGGCAAAAAGTCACAATGTGAAATTGGACTGGATTATTGCAATGCTCTTTTTAGTATTGAAAAAGAGATTGCACATCTGCCACCTGAGGAACGCTTGAAGAAAAGGAAAAAGAAGGCGATTCCGGTACTTAAGGCATTCTGGGGATGGGTTGAAACGACCAACGCGCTGCCAAGTTCCGTTCTTGGAAAAGCTCTTAGCTATGCCAAGAAACAGAAACCGTACCTGATGAATTATCTTTTGGACGGTGAATGCCAAATTTCGAACAATTTGGCCGAACGTAGCATCAGACCATTCGTGGTCGGCCGTAAAGCCTGGAACTTTTATGCCAGCCCTAAGGGCGCTGAATCAAGCAGCATTGCCTACAGCATCATTGAGACTGCCAAAGCAAATAATCTGAATGTATTCAAATACCTGACGTATTTGTTCAAGGAACTTCCGAACACTCCCTTCAAAGAGGAGCCCGAACTTCTTGAGGATTATTTGCCATGGAATGAAAATGTCCAGGTAAACTGCAAATAACCCTACTACGATATGATATCCATATTGTAGCAGGGTTATTCGTGTTGCAGTATATACCTGATTATTTGGCGCTTACTTCATATCACTGTCTAGTAATAAAAACTATCACTAGTGATAGTTTTGGATGGTAAATATCATGATACCTTAAAAATACATAGAAGGTTCTCTTAAACGAGAACGCTCTCCTCATAGGATTTTTGTTCAATATCTTTTTTTATATGCTGCTAACAAGGGCACCAAAATCGGCTCCAGAATCAGATAGAATCCGGCATTCCCCAGTCCGTGAAGGAGATCGAAAGGAATGCCGGCGATGTAATAGGCCCAAAAACTATTGATACCCATCAATTTTACGGAAATGACAGAGATGACGAATCCGTACAGCAGTCCTCCGAAAAAGGCAAACAGTGCAAATAGGATTCTGTGGATCTTTTTTTGATTTGTGCAGTAGAACGGCTTGACGAACACACCCGTGACCACGATCAGAAAGCCGAAACTGGCGATCTGTGCAATCGTCCACGGTCCCATTCCCAGCAGGAAGTTGGTCAAAACAATCGACAGGATGGCTACAATAAACCCATCCGCCATGCCCAATGTAAGTGTCAGGATGATCAGCACGGCTGTCACCGGCTGCACATTCGGGATGAACTGGAACACCATCCTCCCGACGTAGCACAAAGCCGTCAAAATCGACAACAGTGCTAGCCGCCTCACCCCGAAACCCACAGTCTTCTTTACATTTCTGTCAGGTTCCACACGATTACGTCTCCTTCTTGGAGCGCCACATCAGCGGCTCCGACCATCGAAGACTCGCCATTTACATCAAACAACCAATATTTGGCTTTTGTTTCGGCTGTCTCTTCCACTTGTGTTTGGCCGTCGATGGCAGTGATAAATCCGTCAGCTTCTTCGATTGCATAATTTTCTCTCATGACAGCCAACAAGTTTGCGCCTGCTTCGACCTCAACCGTTTTTTCAGATCCTGCGATGACTGTGCCGCCATCCGTCAAAGAGATTGTAACACTAACTGTCTCCGCTGCTTCCGAGCTGACTTCCTCGGATAAAACGATTCCTTCAGATGATGTGTCTAATGTCTCTGTTGTTGAACAGCCGTACAAAACAAAACTTAAAGATAATACAAGTAATAATTTCTTCATATTTTACACCCCTATTATTTTCCCATACTGCCAAATTTTAGCTCTGACAAATGTCTATTTTTATATTTTTTGTTTCTATAAAAGGATTATCGAAAAAACAACTTGCCCCTTTAGGTTTTGGACAATAAATCGAAATCCATTTTTTAATCTGCATAAACGTTGTGTTAATTAAAAAATATTATTAAAAACTACCGCTGCAGTCATTCCTCCAATGACAGGGCCGATTACTGGAATCCAAGCATACCTCCACTCTGAATCTCCTTTACCACGTATAGGTACAATATAGTGTGCCAGACGAGGACCAAAATCTCTGGCTGGATTTATTGCATAACCTGTAGTTCCCCCTAAAGAAATTCCTATTGACCAGACGATAAGACCCGAAGCCACAGGTGCTAGTCCATTGACCATTGGTGTATTATTAAGACCTAACGAAGCAAAAACTAATAAAAATGTACCAATAAATTCGCTGAAAAAATTTGATAACGTATCATTGATTGCTGGTCCTGTACAAAATACAGCAAGTTTTGCACCTTGATCATCACCTTCATTAAAATGATTTTTATAAAATAACCAAACTATTAATGCACCTAAAAATCCACCTATAAGCTGAGCAGCAATATACCCAGGAACACTGCTCCAAGGGAATTTCCCTATCATTGCAAGCCCAAGTGTTACAGCTGGATTAATATGAGCTCCACTGATAGGACCAAATATAAAAACTGCTATAGTAACACCTAAACCCCATCCTGTTGTAATTACAATCCACCCGGAATTTTGCCCTTTTGTTTTATCTAATAATACGTTAGCAACTACTCCATCTCCTAGGATTATTAGAACCATAGTTCCTAACATTTCCGCTAGATATTTTGACATCCTTGTCATCCTTTCAATTCTGAGGTAAATATTAATTTTCTTCTTAGCACAACTTTTGCAGCTGAGAATATAAGCTACCTCGTTGCTGTATTTGATTCTCTGAATGTGTGATCTACAAAATATGTGCAAAAAGACACCTCTCTTTAAATAAATGTAATCATTACATAAGAATTGTTAAGGAGAGATGCGCTGTGGCCACTATATTTACAAAATAATCATACAAATCAGGAATTGAGTTCTTCTGCGATTCATTTTTTTGAGCAGATATTTGGTATTTTACTAAGTCAGTCAAATTTTCATAATGGTATCGGGATTTCGCACGATATGTTATGATTGACATCCGTATTAGCGAAAATAACGATTCTCCGATATTCTACTGTATTGTAATTAACTGGAAAACATTCTTTTCGCATAAAAAACCTTGCTAGTGTTGGATTGGCGGAAACTAACCCTTACGGCTTATCCAACCGCTTCAAAAAAAATGGTCGATTCGTTTTTTTGAATGCAAACGTGAATTTTTAATATTAAAACTGTTTTTCAAAAACCTCTATAGCGGCCTTTGCTATCGCCATATCTTCTTGAACGGTTCCACCACTTACTCCAACTGCACCTACAACTTGTCCATCAACTATTATTGGAAGGCCTCCACCAAACGGTACTATTTTGCAGTTATTTGTTAACTGCAGCCCATAAAGACTTTCTCCTGGTTGAATGTCTGGAGTCACTTCATGCGTTCCTTTTTTTAAGGCCGCTGAAGTAAACGCTTTATTTATAGCTATTTCTGTACTTGTTATAAAGGCATCTTCCATCCTATGCATAAGCATTAAGTTAGCACCTACATCTACTGCCGCAAATACTACTTGTACATTTATGTCACCTGCTTTTGCTTCTGCTGCTGCAGCCATCTCCTTCACAATCTCCAAGCTTAATTGTTTCATTTCTCTTAACTTTTTCATGACTCTTATCCTCTCATAAACAGATTTTTACTTTTCTTCTTCAAATCTGGCCATAGCATATAAGGCATCTGTCAGGCGATTTACATATTTTTTTATTTCTTCTCTTACCTGATTTTCTCTGTTCAAGGTTATTATTGCTCTCTCTGCCCTTCTTGCAACAGTTCTTGCTACATGGAGCATTGCTGATGCGGTACTCTTACCAGGAGTTACAAATCCTTTAAAAAGCCCTGCTTTCTCCATATATTTATCTATAATTTTTTCTAACTCATCTATATCGTTCTGCTGAATTATTTCCTTTAGATTCTTTAGACCTTTTTCATCACTAGCGAGTTCTGCACCTAATACGAATAACTGCTTTTGGATATACGCTATTTCATTTTTAAGTTCTTCATCCTGTATAAAGGAATAGGCAACTCCCATGGAAGAGATAACTTCATCTATAGTTCCGTAGGCTTCTACCCTTAAATTATCTTTTTCTACTCGACTACCTCCAAATAATGCTGTCGTACCCTTATCTCCAGTTCTAGTATAAATCCGACTCATACAATCCCTCCTGAAATTTATTTAAACGATATCCCCTTAACCAACCTTCCTGCATTCGCACCTAAATTTCTCAGAATGTTTTCTCCAGAGTTCAGATGTGCGCTAAATAAAGGTTCGTCCTTTTTCAGCTTATTAAAAGTTAATGCTATTTCTCCACTTTTATGGATTCCTATGCCAACAGCTAACCTTGACTCTTGTGCAGCTCGATAGCTTAACTCAGAGGCATCCGACTCTTTTTTCCTTTTAATTTCATACGGAATACCTTCTTCTTCTATACCAAAGAACAAATCACTAAAATTTGATATGTCCTTGATTTCCGAAGAGCAAAAAATACATATACTTGGTTTCTCGTACTTATTATTTTTCATCAGCTTTCTGCCTACTTCCGTTTAACGCTAAAACAAGTCCTGTTGCTACAGCATTTCTTGGCCCCTCTATTCCTCTTATGTTGCCTCTTCCCGCTACTATTCCATACTGAGAGAGGGCATCGGTAACTAGATGAGGCACCTCAAAATCTAGAGAAGATCCTCCTACCAATACTACAAACTCTATATCTCTTATATTTCCAGTTGGAGACACTATATTTAGTGCTCTGATACAATTCTCAACAAATACTTTCTCTTTGGCTGATTTTCTTATGGTTCTTATTTTTTCTAAAGAGCTCTGTCCATCTATTGGAATCAGCATGCCATCTTTTAATATAACAACTTTTGCAAATTCAGAAGGCTTTAGTGGATTTTCAAAGAACTCTACAGTACCATCTTCATGCCTTATATGGAACAAACTTTCTACCTTTGCTAGCGGATATTTCTTAATATCTTCTGCTAAGTCAAAATCTTCTAACCCTAATTCGGATTTGATCAGCATTGTTACCATGTTACCAGCTCCAGCCAAATGGATAGAAGATATTTCTCCTTGTTTATTTATGACAGATGCATCTGTAGAACCTGCTCCCATATCTAGGATTGCAAGGGGAGAGCTAGTTCCTGGTGTAGTGAGAGCCCCTCTTATGGCCATGTCCGCTTCCACTCCTCCAACTTCTACCGCAACCTTTAATTTATCCTGGAGTTTGTCCGCAATCATCTGCATCTGAAGCTTATCAGCCTTAACCATAGCAGCTATCCCTACTGCATTTTCCATAGAGAACTCTTCTGCTAGACCGCCCTTTATTTTCTGAGGTATAAAAGTATCTACGGCTAAAAGATCCTGAATTTTTATATCCGCTATTTTCTGATTTGTTAGCCCAGCCATCACTTGTCTTACTCTCTCAAGCATGCCGCCAGCATTTGTACCAGCTTCACCCTTTATATCTTGCACAGGAGCACATAATTTAACTGATTCCATTATTTTTGAAGCTCCATCTTGCACATCTGCCATTTCTTTACGCCTTAATCCGTCTATATAGATTTTACCTGCCGGAATTCTTTTTTCCTGTACATCTCCTTTGGGAGTCCTTATAACCACTGCAGATCTGTTTCCAATTAGAGCTCTAGATACAGGAACTATAAGTTTTGTTTGTTCTGATGATAGTCCGAAGACGGTAGCAATACCATAAGGATTTGATAAAGTTTCTACTACGCCTCCTTGATCTGCTACCTCTACTGCTGCTTTCATTGCTATTGGAACTCTTTCTAATAATGTCACTTCGTCAACAATAGGTATTTTTCTTTCTAATCTATTACTTATTAAAACCCCATCATCTTTCTGAACTACAGCTGCTGTTATATTTATTCCTCTTTTTACGCCTGCATTTATCCGTGCAGCAGCCTCTAGAAAATTTATATCCTTCAATATCAAAACTATAAATTGATCATCTTTAGTGAGATTTTCTACCTGAATTGAGTCTAAATCTTCTATGTATATAGTATTCCCTATTCCAAGGCCTACTCCCCCTGGTGTAGAAGGATTATGCCCTATCATAGTAGATTCAGTTATTATCGTTTCAGTTATAGTTTCCATTGCTACATCCCCAATAACCGGAGCAGCTTCATTGACTCGCACTAGATCAAGATCTTTAAGCTCCATGGAAACTTTCTTTAAAGCCTGCTCTAAGGAATTGAAAACTCCTTGTGTATTTTCTTCTGTACCCTTTATTCCTGTTGTTGGAACTATTCCACTAGAAAGGAATTCTATCTTGCCATTATCCAATTTAGACAATGCAACTTCTGTTGTAGCATTCCCAATATCAACTCCTGCAATAATTTCCACATGTTTCTCCTTCCCTTAAAGCTTGCTTACTCTTGTCGTAGCTTTCCTCTTTGTTCATAAACCTCTGCCGCTTCTCTTACGAAATGTGCATTCACTTTTGCGTTGTATATATTTTCAAGTTCTTCTGCTATAACCAAAAGTTCTTCTTTTGTAGAACGATATGGCCTTAAGCAGTTGTATATCACCAATAACCTTTCATCTGGAACCGCTATCAGCTCTGATGCTCTTCTGAAGTTTCTAGCTACAGCATCTCTATTCATTGATTCAGCAATCTGTGCTTGCATTTCTAATGTTTCCCGAGATATTCTCACGTCTTCAGGTTTAATTTCTCCATTTATCACCTGTTCCAGCGTTATGTCTTCCAATTTCTTTCCAGTTGGCGTTTTTATAAATTGAGGACTTTTAGTCGCTAAAGGATAGTCTTGCGAATTCATATTTCTTTTTTCCATTAAATTTTTCCTCCTTCCAATTTAAAATTTAACTTCTATTTCTATAGGTTTTCTGCCCACCATTACGTGCTTGGTTTCTTTTATATGAAGCAATGCTGCTTTTGCCATAAACTTAGGTCTTGCCATTTGATCGTTTACAATTGGAACTGGGGTTGGTGATTCACCTTTAGCATATTTTGCTGCATTTTTTCCTATCAACCTATAAGTCTCAAGTGTTATCAATGGGGCCTGTGAAAAAAGCTCCAGATTATTTAAAGGAAGTAAGTCTTTGTGGTGTATAACCGTAGTTCCTTTTGATTGAATCCCTATGCCTATTCCTGATCCACTTAATTTGGCTGCATCATTAGCTATAAATGACACATCCGATGTTCTAATTATTCTGACTACACGAGCATTTAATCCTTCTTCCTCAATTCCTGCTATAATTTCTTTCAGTACATCACTGTGAGGGATACTAACTATCGTTTTATTCTGGAACTTATGGAAAGCTGGAGCAAGTCCTATAACAACCTCACTTTCTTTTGTACCAGCTTTTGCTTCTCCTACTTCTAAGAGCTCAAGCTCTGGTATAGCATATTTATTTTCTGTATTGTTCATAATTTTCACCTCCATTACTTACTCAATATCTTCTGGTCTTATTATGTTGGGAATGTTTTTAATCTCTTCCCATCTCTCTTCACTGATTCTATACCCCGTTCCAGGTCCCATATAATTATTTATATCGTTAACTGCGCTTATAACATCAAAATTTTTATCCAATATTGCAGATGTCTGCAAATAGTCTCCAGTCACTCTCTGCTTAAGCATATTTAATACGTTATTTGCTACATCATCAAATCCATTTCTACTTAATGCTTTAACTATATCCAGACCAGTAATTCTCTTTTTAAGCATCTCTTCTGCAGCTTTCAAATCTTCAACTACATTTCTAGCCGGCATATCTTTACTGCCATGAGCGTACGTTGCTGCTTCTACCTCTTCATCAGTAATAGCTGGGAACCCAAGGTCCATAAATACTGCTTGTATTGCTTTTGCAGCTTTATTCCTTATTGCAATAGTTTCTTCTTCTGAAACTGGTCTTAATCCGCCATCTACCTTTAAATCTCTTTGGAGCACATTATAATCATCAAAATCCTCTGCATCAAAATTTGACCCAGCGAACATATTGTCGTAGTTTGGAACTGCACTGTATCCAGAGAATATAAAATCTGTTCCAGGAAGCATCTGCATAAGCGTCCTGGCAGTTCTCCTTATATCTGAATGCGAGAAAGTTTGGTCATTTGCTGAAGCTACTTCTAAGTCAAGCATAGTAGTTATAAGGTTTTCGGCAAGTACTGCTCTTATTCCAGATGGAACTGCACCTGTCATTCCTATACAGCTGACTGCACCATTTTGAAGCCCCTGAACGCCAGCTCCTTTTGTTAAATATATACACCTTGCTTCCAAGTAAAGCATTGACTTTCCTTCTGAATATCCCATTAGTGCTTCTGAACCTGTCCCTGATGTAAATCGCATTTTAAGTCCTCTTGAAGCATAGGCTGATGCTAAAAATGCTTTTGACCACGGAGTGTCGTCTCCATCTGTAAATGCTTCTTCAACTCCGTATACTGAAACGGTTTCTGCGTAACTTGTAAGCCCTCTCATACCTAGGTCAAGTTCTGTAGCTTCTTCAACAGAACATTGGGTTAAAATCCCTCCACGACCTACTTGAGAACCTACAAGAAGCGCTAATGCATTAAATGGCGCATATCTTACTATCCCAACTGTCGTTTCCTGTTCCGAGAAGCCTCTGATGCCTGCTTCTGCTGCATCTGCTGCAATCTGCACTGGGTTATCCTTTAAATTTGTAACGTGACACTGATTTGATGGAGTTTTTCTAGCCCTCATTTTTTGAAGAGCCATCATCATTTCTACTACATTCATGTGTGATACAACTTCTACTATTTTAGCTGGAGTTACAGATGTTGTTATTTTTATAATTTCAGCTCTACCAACATTTATATCTACAAGCATCTGCGCTATTTTAAGCGATTCTAAGCTCATAGACTTCTCAGCATCTTTTAGATTAATTGCATAGTCAGCTATAAATCTGTCTATGATATCGAAGTCTTCTCTTTTTTTTCCATCAAGTTCAACTATTACTCCATTTTCAATCTTTATAGATGCGTCAGGATCGTTTGGGCTTCCCATAGCTATTAAGCCCTCTTCTGACCATTCACCTATAAGACCATCTTGATTTACAGGCCGCTGAGCCAACACTTCAAATCGCTTTGATCTCATCATTATTCCCCCTTTTTCTAAAAACTGCTTTTTGTCTATTGTTAAATCCTAGTTATGCAATGATGGTAATCAGAAGATGCTATCTCTTCATAATTATTTTCAATCTCACTAAGATAGCTTTTTTTACAATAAATTAAAACCCACGATACTCTTAATAAATACCTACTGAATAATTTTAAAACCCTATCGTAATAGTTTTTTTATTTATTTTTATATAGAAACTTGAAACAGATCAGAAAGCTACACTATGAAAAAATATGATCCATAATTATTGGCCCCATCACTTTTGTCCGTTGTGTGGGAATTTTTATACTTGCCCTCACACATTGGGCTTCAGAAATAAAATTTCTACATGATACCGAACTATTGTATTAAATGAATACAATAAAATTTGAAATGTATTCAATGGCATTGATTACTAAAAATATACTATGCTTCTTCTGCTTTAAATTTTTGTATTACTTCGTTAAATATAACCCCGATAGCAGTAGCTCCAGCATCCGGAAAATTAATGCTTCGCTCACCGACATAAGTGGCCCTACCTTTAGAAGCTATCATTTCTTTTGTTTTTTCAGCACCCTTTACAGCTTCTTCTGCACTATTTCTAGCCGCCTCTACGAAAGGCTCTCCCTTTTCAGCACTCAGTTTCAAGGACTCAGTTGCTGGAATTAAAGCATCAAGCAACGTCTTGTCACCAAGCTTGGCTCCTCCACGTTTCTGTATTCCCTCCACAGCACACTGGAAAAGTTCTGCAATCTCTTTTAAATTTAATTCTGTTTTACCCTTTGCATATTTTGCTGCACTTCTAAAAGCCGAACCCCATATAGGACCGGAAGCACCTCCGCAGTGCTCGGTGATAATCATTCCACACGCTTTAAGAAATGCCCCAATATCTTCCTTAGGAAGCTCTTCCCATTCGTTCTTTAATACTTTGAATCCCTTAGCAACAGACATCCCGAAATCGCCATCTCCTGCAATCGAATCCAATTCACAGAAATAAACTTCATTTTCAATAATTACATCGCTCATATAATCCACAATTTTCACTACATTTGATACTGATAAATTTTCCACTATATATTCCTCCCAAGAAGTTGAACTATCTTTATTTAATTATCACTCACGAATATCTCACCTAAGCATCTATACCTTAAAAGCAGGAGCATCCGATGGATAATCCAATAACTCTTTCAGCTCTTCATCTAATTTCATAAGGGAGATTGATGCGCCACTCATATCAATTGCTGTCATATAATTGCCCACAAAAGTTTTGTACACATTTATATTCTTATTTTCCAAAATTTTGTTAACCGAATTATTTAAAAGATATAATTCTTGTAATGGAGTCGATCCAAATCCGTTTACCATCAGCGCTATGTCGTCGCCAGATTCATAAGGCAAATCTACAATAATTCGATTAAGCATTTTTTCCGCAAGTTCATCTGCTGATACTATTTTTTCACGCGCTATACCAGGCTCCCCATGAATTCCTACACCAAATTCCATTTCATCGTCACCAAGGGTGAATGTAGGTGATCCTTTTGCTGGAACAGTGCATGAGGTAAAAGCAAATCCGATGGATCTTACATTTTGTATCGCTTTTTCTGCTGCAGTTTTGACTTTTAAAAGTTCATGTCCCTTTTCAGCAGCTGCACCTGCTATTTTATGAACAAATACAGTGCCTGCAACACCTCTTCTTCCAATGGTATAAAGGCTGTCTTTTACTGCTACATCATCGTTTACATAAACCTTTTCAACCTTTATATCATCATCTTCAGCCATTTCTGCAGCTCCATCAAAGTTCATGCAGTCTCCAGAGTAGTTCTTTATAATCAAAAGTGTTCCTTTATTTGATTCGGTTTCTGTAATTGCATTATAAACCTGTATCGTTGAAGGAGAGGCAAACACATCTCCACAAACTGCAACGTCCAGCATACCTTTACCTACAAATCCACCATGAGCTGGTTCATGACCACTACCACCACCGCTAATCAAACTTACTTTATTTTTATTTAACTCTTTTCTTGTTATAAGTTTATATTTTTTGTTGAAACTTAATTGTTCTGGGTGTGCTTTAACCATACCTTCACACATTTCTATTACAATATCTTCAACTTTATTAATGATTTTTTTCATTATTCGCTCTCTTTTCCTTTTAATTCTTATTTCGTTTATCTGATATTTCTTAAAAAATTGTTGGAAATGACATAGCATAAATACATTCTATTTGAATGCGTACTTGATTAATAACTCCCTTTTTTGTAAAAATAATTAAAAAAAACAACAAGAATGAAAGTCTTTGAACTCGTATTACTTAATATACTGAATAAAATTATAGGTAAAAATAAATATAAAAGGAGGCTAGGATGATTGTATTCCAGCCTCCTTTCATACATTTATTCAAGTCTGATACCTGAAATAAGTTAACCTTTACGCATCGTATGCTTGTTGGTACAATTTAATAATATCTTCTTTTCTACCGACCCTAGGATTAGAAAATGCATTCCCATCTTTCAAAGCATTTTCTGCCATCATATCAAAATCTTCAGGTAATGCACCCAGAGATTTAATGTTCGTTGGAATACCGACATCTTCGGAAATACGAACCATTGCTTGGATAGCTTTCTCAGCAGCTTCCATCACTGTTAACCCCTCGATATTTTCACCTAATAATTGAGCAATATCAGCAAACCGTTGCGGATTACTGATAATATTCCATTTTTCAACAGTCGGCATTAAAACGGCACAACAAACACCATGAGGAGCATCATACTGACCACCTAATTGATGAGCCATTGCATGAACATAACCTAAGTCTGCATTATTAAAGGCCATTCCAGCCAAAATTGAAGCATACGCCATATTTGTTCTTGCTTCTATGTCATGTCCATTAGCTACTGCACGTCTCAAATACTTAGCAATTAATTTTATCCCTTGAATTGCTTGAGCATCAGTAATAGGATTTCGATTCACAGATACATAAGACTCCACACAGTGCGTCAGTGCGTCCATACCTGTTGCAGCTGTCAAAGCAGTCGGGACATCTAGCATTAGCATTGGATCATTAAATGATACCAGGGGAACATTCCGCCAGGAGACAACAACGAATTTTAGGTGTGTTTTTTCATTTGTGATTACAGCATGTCGCGTAATTTCTGAAGCTGTTCCAGCCGTAGTATTTACAGCCATCAATGGTGGTAAAGGATATTCCAATGTTTCAATCCCTGCACATGCAGCTAGGTCGTCTCCATTTGACAAGACAATACCGATTCCTTTCCCACAGTCATGAGCTGACCCCCCACCGATTGTAATAATTGAATCACATTGATTTTTAAGGTATAGTTTCTTCCCATCCTCAACATTTCGGATTTTTGGATTTGGTTCTACACCATCAAAAATCACATAGTCAACATTGGCCGCTTTAAGAGAGTCTTCTGCCTGCTTAACGGGACCATTAGCCAATTCTCTTAAAAATTTATCTGTAACAATTAACACTTTGTTCATATTCAACATTTTGGCTCTTTCTCCGACCTTTTTAACTACTCCAGGTCCAAAGAAATTCACATTAGGCATCATAAAATCATAGTTTTCTTTTGTCATATTTATTCCTCAGTTCTGTAAAATCCTTTTTTTACTTATAAATATGTAATTCTTTTAATTGTTGTTCGATAACATTGTTAGCCACATCTGCCTGCAAAAGTGCTGCTGCAGTGTATGAACCTTCAACTATTGGTACATCGTAAATTGTAATCGACTTTTCACTGAGCTCTCTCGCCATTTCCAAATTCATCTTTGCACTGCCTAAATCATAAAATGCCAATAAATTATCAGACGGATGTTGCTCAATCAATTGAAGAATATTATCAAAACTAGTACCAATTTCAACTTCAGATATGCCACCGACCACTTCAATATTGACATCACTGGCGACTTCTTGGAGTAATCGATTGATTCCTTTTGCGATTTCATAAACGTGAGAGACAATAATAATTCCTGTTGTCATCATTCGGCCTCCGCTTCTAACATAGCGTGAAATAGCAATGCAGAGGAATATGCCCCTGGATCGATATGTCCAATGGAACGTTCACCGACATATGAAGCACGACCTTTTTTAGCCTTTAGAGGTTTTGTTGCTTCAACTGCCTCATCAATAACCTCATCTGTTAATCCATCATTTTCTAATGCCAAAACAACTGGTGCCCAAACATCGATCATTGTTTTATCACCAACTTCGGCTTTCCCACGTTTTTGAATGCTTTCTAAGCCACCCTGTAATATTTTTCTCCATGATGATTCACCTTCTTGATATGTTTTCAACATACCCATAAATGCTGAACCATATAATGGGCCTGACGCACCCCCGACCTTGCTTAGTAAATTAGCCGTAACTATCTTCAAAAGCGCTTCTAGTGAATCGGGAGATTGTGTATCGATTGCTTCGACAACGTGGATCATACCTCGTGACATGTTATTCCCATGATCGCTATCCCCAATTGGTGTATCAAGCTGGGTTAGATAGTCTTTTTCCTGTTGAATTTTCTCATTAAATAATTCCATCCAACGAATTCCTGTTTGTATATCCATTATGGGTTCGGACCCCTTTCGTATGACCTACAATCTGATATAATATTTACCAACTTATAGTCGTAACTGGTGCTTTTAATGCTTCAATATAAAAATCATTTTCCAAATGGAGTAAAGTTAAGGACAACCCTTGCATTTCAAGTGATGTCATAAAGTTGCCTACCTTGTAAAAGTCAACAGATAATTCACGATTGCTCAAAAGCTGTTGGACATCATTTGTAAAGACATATTGCTCCATTAATGGCGTTCCACCTAGCCCGTTGACTATCACTGCAAAACGGCCTTTTTCCTTCGCGCCAAATTCATTTACTAATTTCGTTAATAGTTCATTTGCAAGATCCTGAGATGTTTGTAATTTTTCCCTGCGATATCCAGGCTCACCGTGAATTCCTACTCCGTATTCAATCTCATCTTCGGCCAATACAAAGCTTGGCTGATTGCTTCCTGGTGTAGTTACACCAGTCAGTGCGAGTCCGATCGATTTGATACTCGGAATTAAATTCTTGGATAATTCTTTGATCTCTGTGATCGACTTTCCTTGCTGAGCTGCGTAACCTAATATTTTATGAACGAGAATCGTTCCGGCTACTCCCCGTTTTCCTTGGGTATATAAGCTATCTTCAACAGCGATATCATCATCTACAACTACACTCGCTACTTCGATACCTTCCATTTCAGCTAGTTCTTGAGCCATTTCAAAATTCATAATATCTCCAGAATAATTCTTGATCACCAAGAAGACACCAGCACCTTCATCTGATACCTTGATCGCCTCTAAAATTTGATCTGGCGTTGGGGAAGTAAATACTTCACCACAGATTGCAGCAGATAACATGCCTTTGCCGACGAATCCAGCATGAGCCGGTTCGTGTCCGCTTCCGCCTCCAGAAATAATAGCCACTTTTCCATTTTTTTCCTCTTTACGTTGGATAATCCCAGTCTCAGGTATCCTTTGGATTAAGTCAGGGTGGCTCACAATCATACCTTGTAACATTTCATCAACAATATTACTGGGATTGTTCATGATTTTCTTCATCTATTTCCATCCTTTGATCCATATTTTTAGAATTATTTTTATTTTGCTTGTTTGCGTAGTTTATAATTGCGTCCCAGTGCGTCAGCTACCATGATGGCTGCTTTTACTTGTTCAACATCAACTGTAAATGGCATAGAATGAATTGATTCTTCTGGAATGCAAGATTTCTCTGCTACTTCAGTTAATTGCTCATCAGTGATGCTCTTAACTCCGATGTCTTCTAGACAAACTGGTAATCCAATCGATAACGAGAAGTCTAATACTTCGTACAACTCTTTCGATGGTGCATTTTCAAGAATCAATTGGCAAATCACACCAAAAGCAACCTTCTCACCATGAGTAGCTCCATGAGCATCATGTAGAATGGTAAGTCCATCATGAATCGCGTGAATGGCAGCTAAACCGCCACTTTCGAATCCAAGCCCGGACAATAAAATATTTGCTTCAATAATATTTTCTAGTGCAGGTGTAACGATATTTAGATCTGAAGCTTCTTTTGCTTTATGACCATCCTCTAATAAGGTTTCATAGCATAATTTAGCAAGGGCTAAAGCTGTATTTGTACTTTTAGCAGGCGGACATACACCTTCTCGTGCACCACAGGGTAGTCCCGCGTTTACATTTGCGAATGCTCTGCTTGTTGCTCTAGCTTCAAAGTAGGTAGAGAGTGCGTCTCCCATACCAGAAACCAAAAATCGTGTAGGTGCTTGGGCAATAATAGTCGTATCGATCAAAACAACTGAAGGACTTTGCATAAAATATGCATAATCATCAAATTCACCAGCTTCTGTGTAGAGTACTGCAGAGTGACTGGTAGGTGCATCTGTCGCTACAATAGTCGGCACGATAATCAAGTTCTTCCCTTCAGCTACAACCTTAGCAGTGTCAATAGCTTTGCCTCCACCAAGACCGATAATACAGTCACATGACTCTTTCTTAGCTAGCTCTTGCAAACGAGAAGCCTCCACCCGAGAAGCCTCGCCGTGAAAATTAGTTTCGATAAATTCGACACCAAATTTTGCTGCCGTCTTTTCTAGTTTTTCTCGTACGCGGTTTACATCGTCTTGATTAGCAATCAACAAAGCTTTTTCCCCAAATGTCTTTACAAAGTAACCTAAATTCAATAACTCATTTTCCCCTTGGACATATTTTGTTGGACTAATAAACGCTTTTCTCATTTTTATTCCTCCTAATTTTTGTTGAAATACAATAACTCATTGAATTACTAACCAAGTAACCCCTTACATAATTCAGATGATTCCCTTCCTTGAAACTAGAGTCATCTTAACAAGTAAGCGTTATCAACTCAACAGACAAACAACATCATTTGTCCGATTCAATTGTTTTAAGGATGATGTATAATGAAAAATAATATAATATGATAGTTAATACGTTTTCGAAGGGGCCACAAAGCATGAACCGACAAAACGCAACGAAGGAAATCATTGCTTATTCCTTCAAATATCTCGCACGTGAAAAGGATATTGATAAAATATCAATTACAGATATAATGGACCAGACAGATTTCCGCCGTCAGACTTTTTATGATCATTTTGATGACAAGTACGATTTAATTACTTGGATTTTTTCATATGAAACCTCTAAATTAATTCAATCACTTACGGTTTGGGAAAAGTGGCAAGAAGGATTACTCTATCTATTGAATTATCTTGAAGAAAACAGTAATTATTATAAGAAGGTTTTCTCAAACATGAAGTTCGATTCATTTAAGGAGTATTTTGCGTATTATATTAGGCAAATTGTTAAAAAAGTCGTGAATGACTATTTTCGAATACACGTTATTTCTAATAAGAACCAAGCTATTATTGAGACAACAGCTGACTTTTATGCTTATGGATTGTCAGAAATGCTATATCGCTGGGTTCTCGGAGGCTGCGAGCTTAATAGTGAAATATATCACAAAATAATTATCCAAGTGATTGGCTATAGAATTCAGCCTTAAATTGCTTTATTATTATGTATATAACTTACAACATATTAATGAAAAATATTGACTATGCACTGCTTACGAAGGAAGTGATTGGTTATGCAAGAATATATTTTAGCTATTGATCAAGGAACATCAACAACTCGTGCAATTATTATTGACCGCCAAGGAAATTATATTGGCACTGCATCTCAAAAATTTGAACAACTTGTTCCACAATCTGGCTGGGTGGAACAAGATCCGAATGTGATTTGGCAATCAGTCTGTACTGTGATTCATAAAGTTATGGAGGGGTCTTGTATATCATTCCATCAAATTAAAGCTCTTGGAATTACAAATCAACGCGAAACATCTATTGTATGGGATCGACAGACTGGGCAACCAATTTACAATGCCATTGTGTGGAGCTCTAATCAATCACTAGATATCATTAACAAATTTAAACAAGATGACGTTGAAAATTACATACATGAAAAAACTGGATTAGTGCTTAGTCCCTACTTCTCTGCTAGTAAAATTCGCTGGATCCTCGATCATAAATTAGGTTCACAAGAAAGAGCAGAACGTGGAGAGTTAGCTTTTGGAACAGTTGATAGTTGGCTTATTTGGAAACTTACAAATGGGAAATTACACTGCACCGATCACACAAATGCATCACGGACGATGTTATTTAATATTCACACCTTGGAATGGGATGATTACTTACTAAATCTATTTAATATTCCAAAAAATATGTTGCCGGAAACTTATCCAAGCTCTTATGTTTATGGACTGACCGATTCAGATATTTTTGATGGAGTGAACATTCCAATTGCTGGCGTTGCGGGAAATCAGCAAGCAGCGTTATTCGGTCAATTAGCCTTTCATCCTGGCCAAGTAAAAAGCACTTATGGTCAAGGAACTTTTATTGTCATGAATACCGGATCTGAACCGAAAATGTCTAAACACAGGTTACTCACCACAATTGGTTATTCGATTGACAATCAAATAACTTATGCACTTGAAGGATCTGCTCTTATTTCAGGTAGTGCAATTGAATGGTTGAAAGAAGGCTTGAATTTATTTGAATCAATAGCGGATTCAGAAATTTTTGCACTTGAAGCTGAAACTAATTCCGGAGTTTACGTTGTCCCTTCCTTTCGAGGAATAGGTGCTCCATATTGGGATTCAAGCGCACGAGGATCTGTTCTGGGAATCAATGAATTCACAAGTCGACGAGAATTGATTCGAGCAACTTTGGAATCCCTTGCCTATCAAGTCAGTGATATTATTGAATTAATGGAATTAGATACTGATATCGTAATAGATATCCTTTACGTTGATGGTGGAGCTGCACAAAATAATCTATTAGTACAGTTTCAAGCAGACATTCTCGGAAAAACAGTCGAGCGTACCGAACGCTTAGAGACCACTGGATTAGGGGCTGCTTACCTTGCTGGTTTAGCAGTTGGTTATTGGCGTAATCAAAACGAACTTGCTGCTTTAGTATCTGCAAACGAACAGTTTAAGCCTAATATGAGTATTAAAGAACGTCAAGAACGACTGCACGGTTGGCATAGTGCTGTTAAAGCAACACTCTATTATGCTAAGTTATTACACAAATAATTATTTTCATAGAAAAGTTATATACTCTCGCTGAGTACTTTTAAATACGGATTTACCGGCACACTTTAGTTTCAGTTCGCACTCACAAAGCGTAATCAAGCAGGCTGGGTCATAACTAGCTGAAAAAAGGTTCCAATCACCAAATTTGGTGATTGGAACCTTTTTTTGAGAACCAAGGTACAGATTATTTTCTAAGGTTAGCTCTCCAAGGAATGCATTTTCATGTTCACTACAACAAGAGCAAATCTCAATTCATTGCGCACTTCTTTTTCCTCTGCCTGAAAAATGAAAAAGAAAAGTATTTGCACTAATTTATTCACCAAAATATATGCCTCCACAGCTAATCACCATAATAATCAACTACAAACAAATCTAAAAGAGGAAAAATATCAAAACTACCTTAAGCAATCAAGAAACTATAAGTCTTTTAAAATATATATGGCTAACCTCGTATCACGATTAGCCTATTAGAAAAAAATAAAAATAGGATTGGGTATATCAGTGAGTGTCCTTAATAAATGAGATGAGATATATTTCACATATTTTACGTATTTGCAGTTAGGCGGTGAAAAAGATGCACTCTTATGAAATGTATGTTTAATTAGAACCAGCGTTTGAAAATTTTATTGAAACAATTAGTATCTATTTGATAAACAACTATCATATTACCGCAACGTACCAAGATATTATAGAGAACGCAGCGATAGTTTTATAATAATAATTACATAAATAACACGAAATATATGAACAGTATTCTCACAAGGTCTTGAGTCACTCCGCCAACGAATAAAACCTACTAAGTTGTTTAGTAGGTTTTATTCATATAAAATTTTCTCTTGATCCATATTTTGGAATGCCTGCATACGCTTCTGCTCTTTTGCTAAAATTTCTTGTGCAAAAGACATAAACCCATTTAAATCTTGTTTTGCAAGCAATTCGATATAAGTTGCTTTGGTTTCTTTCTCAATAATCAAAGGTGGAAATCCTTGCTGTAACAAGGAGTAATTCAAGATCATACGCCCTGTGCGTCCATTCCCATCAGAAAATGGGTGGATCCCCTCGAGTTGAATATGTGTATCTAAAATACTCTCTAACTGCTCTTCTTCAGTAGCTGCATTCTCCAACCCGTATTCTAGCTTATCCACCAACTGTTGAATAAGAAATGGCGCTTCCCCTGGTGTAGCTGTTTGGAATTCTGCACCTATAATCATGTTTTCTTTCTTTTTGAATTGGCCTTTATCATATTGAAGGCGATCGGTTAAATCAGCATGAATCTCTTTGATAATGGCCACAGAAAGTTTATCATTATTCTCTAAATGATCCAATAGATTAAAAAAAGCTATTTTATGATTTTCAATTTCGTAAAATTCACGTACAGTCGCCCCACCGCTAACTGGCAGTATGCCATTCAAAATAATTGAGACTGTCGCAGGCAATGATATCGTATTTCCTTCGATCCCTGCTGAGTGGTGAGCAAGACGCACCAGCATATCATCTAAATAATCTTGTGGTATTTTTTTCAAACAAATCATATGGCCTCTCCAATAATAAAAATAAGTTTCTACTGTCAAATAATATAAAATAAAGTTGACTAAACACACTAAGTATACTAGCAGAGGAGAGGGAATGAGCAAGTGAGCAGAGTTGTACCCTAATATCACTAAAAAAATTTTTTTGAGTGAATTAGAGTACAACATGCTTATGCAAGTCCGTTCTAGCGTCGGATCGGTCAGTCGCGTGTTTCGCATCTGTATGCGTTGGTGTCTTTTCAACACACCTGAAACCCTCTTAAAATCCTCCCTAAGAGCATTGTTTCCGGTTACCGGGCTTTCGGCCCAGGATTACCACCCCCGCCGTTTACGGCCGCGGACGCCATTCGGGGAGAGCACGCATACAGTAATGCCCTTAATCCCCTAGCATTAGTTATTGCAGCGGCTAATGCTTAACCTTTCCACTTGGTTTCTAAATTAATAGATCGCTGCTTGGCTCCAACGATGTTAAAAAAGCCTTTGCCATTTGTCCAGGTGCTTGGTATAATGACAGTACATAAATGCTAAGTTATGTTTTGTCCTGCGAACGTCAATTCGTGGGGCTTTTTTGTATTCAATTTTTAACCTCTATCAGGCTCTATAGGATACTCACAGAAAGCTTCTTCAATATTTTAAATACTTATAAAGTTACCTTAACCTAACTTATTTTGTAAGTAAACCCTTTAATGCTCTTCAAAACTACACAAAAGTATACTGGTATACCAAAAATACTACGCAGAAGTATACCAGTATACTTCTGCGTAGTATTTTTAGGTTCAAAAACGTCTATAAATAACTACGCAAGAGTATACCAGTATACTTCCGCATAGTTATTTATAGGTCAAATCACGCTTATGAAATTTAAAATCGCCCATATAACTTGTTTTCATTTCCTTTCATTCCGGAATATAAAGTACACATAAGTATACTGGTATACTTACGCACCAGTATACCAGTATACTACGCACTAGTATACTGGTATACTGGTATACCAAAAAAACTATGCAAGAGTATACTAGTATACTCTTGCATATATTACATTTTTGTTACATCCTTACAAAAGTATCTTTCAAATGAGTATACCGTTGCATAGTTTTTTATGAATGGTATAATCTATACATGAGTATACTATTGAATATTTTTCGGAGGGACATACATGGACGGAAAAGTATATGTTGTAGGAAATTTTAAAGGTGGCGTAGGAAAAACAAAAGTCGTCACAATGTTAGCGTATGAAGCAGCTACACAATTTAAAGATCGCACTTTAGTAATCGATTTGGATCCACAAGGGAATGCCACACGTGTCTTAGCCAAAACGGGTAATATTGATAATATAGATAAATCTATTACTGACGGATTTCGTGTAGGTAATTTAGAGAATGAAGTCATATCCATTATGCCTAAACTTGATTTGATACCAGCCAATACTTCCTTCAGGAACTTAACAAAAGTATTGTTCGAAAAGTTTCCAGAAGATGAAATTTCTCAAATTTCTTATTTAAAAGAGTTAATCAAACCGTTGAAAGGAAAATACGATCGTATCTATATTGATGTTCCACCAACCATTTCGGATTACTCAGACAATGCAATGATGGCAGCAGACTACTGTATCATTGTCTTACAGACGCAAGAATTATCACTAGATGGTGCGCAGACATATATCGCTTATATGCAGTTTCTCTCTGAAAAGTACAACGCACATTTGCAAGTACTGGGAATCATTCCTATGATGTTACGACAGGGAGGACGTGTTGATACAAAAGTCCTCGATCAAGCAAAAGAAATGTATGGGAATAATGTATTGGGAACAATTGTAAATTACCAGGAACGCTTGAAAGTTTATGACGTGGAAGGTATCCATGTAAACAGAAATATCAGTGGAACAATAGAAATGTGGGACGGAAAGGCACACCAATTATTCATAGATGTTTTGACAGAGCTAGATGAACACGAAAGGTACTTGGAAAGCATTTAGATTATTATCGTGTAGGAAAGGAGTCGTTTTATGAGTAAATCATTTGAACCACTTATCAAAAAGAATAAGAATAGCCTACTAGAAAAAAATGTCAGCATTAAAGGAACCAATGAATTCGATCGGACACCCCTTCGGCCTATTATAACGCCCTCAAAAATAGACAGACCTTCTGAACAAAAAATAGAACAACAATCACAAGAAAAAAGTATTCCAGATAATTTTTTTAAGGCTACAAAAACCGCAAAGTTATCACCCGACGTATTACTTCGATTAAATACTTTGAAACCATTTATTGAAGAGTTAGAAGAGACAGATAAGTCTACAGTTAATGATATGATGCAAATGCTGATTGAATGTTATGTGAATACACGACTCACTACTCGTCAAAGAGAAGGATATAATCAAATGTATGCTCACCTTTTTGAGCACTCAAAAAAGTAAAGCTTCTGATAAATATGCCCTGCATTTAATGAAAAGCATGGATAACTGTCAATAAGCACCTTATGATACGCAGTGCTCTTATTTAAGAGTATCCGAGACAACGGAAGTTTGAAATTCTTTATTCCTTAATACGTATTTAAAAGTAAACATTTTATCACTACTAATGACTAACTTATGATTCTGTAATTCAGTGAAAAAAATATTTTTGACTCAGCCTAATTCGTTAAAGGTAAGTCTAAAGTTATTTTTCCATGAGCATAAGGAGGTCACTCCGCTGCGGTTTTCTCAATCTCTCGAAAACCGCGGCAGATCAGGCAAAGCCTGATGCGTCCTCTACTCCGCTCAAAACGACCCAAAAAGGCCTATTTTAATAGTTTTTAATAGGAATTAATAGTTTTTAATAAGACTAAAACACATTTTTAATAACAATTAATAAGAGGATGGAAGTCACCTTAATCAAGAAGTTCTCCCCTCGCTCTACATAATTGAGTAAAGAATGCCGCAGTCCATTCCTATTCTTGCTTTGCTTAAGAATAGGATAAAAGATTAGAGACTTTTCATATCCAATAGTCTATTGAGACAAAATTTTGTAGGATATACTTTGAGGAAATTTGAATTTTCTTGATAAATCGTAGACATATCCGATTAAGAACATACATTCAATAAAACAAATATCTGCTGCAAAGAAAACACACAGGTACTATTATTTGCAAACAGATTTCCTTTCCTTTGATTGAGTATATGAGTAGGTTGTTTTCTTGATTATGAACTTCTAGTTCGTCGTTTTCCTACTTATATTAATTTCAACAGGACTTATTTCACGCTAATTATCATAAGAAAGCGACTCTTTCTACTAGACCAGAAAGAGTCGCTTTTCATTAACGGAAGAAAGAAAAGAAGTGTTGTTCACGGGTTTATACGTGGCCGCTATTCTTCCAGTAGAAAATCAAAAACATTTTTGTGTAGAATCCCATTTTGGGACATATCCAGTCGATCCATCGTGATCAACCATTTTGGATAATTGTCTGTAATTTTGTCAAAAGCTTTAAATTCTCGCTCTTTTGTCTGCTCGTCCATCACCGAAAGAGAGACTTGAATATACATTTTTGTATCCGATCTTTCCGCAATGAAATCAATTTCGGCGGTCCCATTTTTCCCAACAAAAACCTGGTATCCTCGTCTGATTAACTCTAAGAACACAATATTTTCAAGATCATGTCCCATATTGGAAGACTTATAGCCGATCAATTGATTGCGTAACCCCATATCGATAATATAATACTTTCCGTTTGTTCTTAAGAGCTCTTTCCCGCGTATATCATAACGACTGCACTGGTAAAGAATATAAGCATCACACATCAACATCAAGTAATTATCCACTGTGTCATGGCTGATTTTTGATCCCTCAGAACGTAACGTATTGGCTATTTTATTGGTAGACAGACTATTGCCGATATTATCAAATACAAATTTTGCGACCTTGTAGAAGCCACCAATTTCTCTTATTTCACCGCGGCTAATAATATCTCTTGAGAAAATAGAATCAAAGAGTCCTTGGTTAATCGTTCGAATCAAATTTTCGTCTTCCACCAGGTTCACTGCGGGGAAGGACCCGCTGCGGATATACTGTTGATAATGTTGTTCTAGGTTATTTACCGTATCGTACTGTTTAAACTCCAAAAACTCACGGAAAGACAAGGGGTAGACCTTTATTTCAATATACCGTCCGGATAAGTAGGTAAGATATTCTCCAGAAAAAAGACTGGAGTTTGATCCTGTCACATAAATATCCGCATTTAACGTCACCTTGAGACTATTAATAACCTTAGCCCATTCCTGAATTTCTTGCGCTTCGTCAATCAGCAGATACACCCGCTTCTGTCCTGGAATCCGTTCCCTCAGATAAGCATGGAGGCGGTGGCCGTCTTTCAAAGGTTCATTTTCCATCTTCTCATAACTGATTTCGACAACTTGGTCTTCTTGGACGCCACGCTCCAGTAGCCAGTCTTTATACAGCATTAAAAGGGTTGATTTCCCACAACGCCGGACACCAGTCAATACTTTCACAAAATCGCTGTCTTTTACCTGAATCAATTTATCTAAATAACTCTGACGATTAAACATACTGTTCCTCCTAAAATCCTGTGACATAAGCGAAATATGTCTCATTTCCAAATATTTATTCGAGCATACGCTAATAATTTTATTTTTATGCATATATTTCGATTATACTCTAAAAACTTATTTATTTGTTTGGTTTTTCGATTATACTCGAGGAATTTTTTTTTTGTCGCTAAATTTAGTAGATTTGAATGGGAGTCGTCCATTCTTCAATCTGAAAGTGTCTTGAAACCCTTTATTTTCCCACCCACTTTAAAGTAAAAAGGGGTCTAAGGTTAGGTTGAGAGCAATATAAGGCCTTTTTCTGCAAAAAGAATACACGTTCGCTAATCGTTCTTGATAAAAGTCTTTCGAGAAGGGTAAAATAGAGAAAAGAACACTTCCAGCTGAGGGGAAAGGCAGGTGATACTATGTTGCGGGGCGAAAAAATTGTATTTACAGGTAAATTGGATACGTTATCTCGGAAACAAGCGCAGGCATTAGTCACTGCCTTAGGAGGCAAGCCGCAAGCAGCTGTCACCAAAGATACCACCATCCTTGTGGTCGGAAAGGCGAACACCAATCTCTTTCAAGAAGATTCGCGAAGTCTGAAGATGCAAAAAGTGGAAGCTTTGCAACAAGAAGGCCACGCTGTTTGTGTTTTGTCCGAGCAGGCATTCTTGGAGAAAGCCCTGTTACACCTAAATCAAGTGGTGGGGATTATGAGTGGATCTAGAAGGTAGGATGAACCCACCTCTTCTGTTTCAGAAGGTCTAAAAAGAGAGGGCACTGAATGAAAATCAACTTAAAAGTAAATGTATTTCAAAATTCTCGAATATAGGGATTAGTCAAAGTTTCTAATTTTTACACGCCTACTAGACCTAGAGGCGTTTGATGGATTGACGGGCGACCTCCTCAAAATTGAAATAGAATTTTTGACTCGTCATCCGCGTGTGGCTATAATGGAGATAGGAGATGTAAAGAGTAATTACAACTAGGAGGAGATTGTTATGAAGAAGTATGTACGCTTTGGAATTATGATTTTGGTCTCTACGGTAATTATGTATTTTTTGATGTTCTTGAATGTATTTCAGCTAAATCATATTTATTTCAGCGAGATGCGGCTCTTAATGACGTTGATTATGGGATCCGTGATGGCGGTTGTGATGCTATCGTTTATGTGGAAGATGTATGATAATAAGAAATGGAATATTATCATACTGGGAGCGAGTTTTTTAATCTTCGGTGTTTCTTTATGGTTGGTGCGCAGTCAGGCGACGATAGATGATGTGGATTACATGCAAGCTATGATTCCACACCATTCCATTGCCATCTTGGCTAGTGAACGAGCAACGATAGAAGACGAGCGTGTTCGAAAATTAGCAGATGAGATCATAGCTGCACAGGAGCGAGAGATCGCGGAGATGAAAATTTTAATTGAGGAAATTCAGCAAAGAGAGTAACAGATATTTTGATAGAGACGAATTAATTGCGGGTAGAGGGTACGACTCTGAAAAAAGCCTCCTTACAGACGAAAAACCTCGGAACATTAAAGAAGGAACACAGCTAATAAAATATAGCTTTGTTCCTTCTTTTAGTATAGAGATTCTCTTCTAAATAAGAGGTCACCTTCTACAGCTGACTCAAGTGGTAGTTTAGTAATTCTGATTGCAGTATTCTCAGTGCTTCTTTCAAGCCATCGAGTCTACCTGTCTCAATGTCTATGATTGCATAATAATCAGATAGGTATTCTTCTGATACACCGGCATTCAACTGCATATGTATATATGCTTCTACTATCTTAATAGAAGATGTTGTAGAAGTTACTCTGGATTCTAGTCTTTCAACTACTCTCGCATAATATTCCAAGAATTCTTCCCCCTTAAAATTAAGTATACGCTTTCTTAATCAGGAAAGAAATAGTTCAAAAACTAGAAAAAAACGCTGAACAGCCGTACGCTACATACCTATTTCTGAGATGGCTAGATATCCCAGGTGCCTCGACTACTCTATCCACTCCTCGCTCTGATTGAAGTCCTCAATCCAGGTAATTTCCGTATCCAAAGTATCATTTTCTTCAATAGGGGAAACTGTTGGAGTAGGATTCTTTCCGGCTATTTGCATTCGATTACTTGTAAAGACGTGAATCTGGAACCATTTTTCCTCTTGTAAAAGCTGTATATTGCGAATAGATTCCAGTGAGATCCATTGATTGTTAATGAAGATTTTATTTCCCGTAAGAGAGCCTCTGAAATACCCTACTATCGATTCAGTTTGACGCCCGAGGTAATCTTTTTGATTCAATTGAATGGATACGGGTCTGTTTTTCTGCAGAGACTCCGTTAATACTTCGTCAATTTCACTTGCATTCATTTGAGCGAGGATAGGGATAGCCTTCAGAGCCTCTTCTTTTCCGGCAGAAATGGACCGTGTCAGTTCTTCCATTGAGAATGCCGTTAACCACTTCACCATGCCCCTATCCTGGTAGTCGTTGTATTCTTCAAATACTTTCTCTGTTCGCTTTCTGGTTTCCTTTATCATATTTTCACCTTCCTATAGCACTGCTATTCTGTTTGTTTGGATTTAAATCCTTTATATTCCCAATTATACGAACGTATGTTTGTTTTTGTAAAGCGAACACGCTAAATATTTACAAATGAAGGTTAGAATCTCGTATTTCAGTGCATTGTTAGATTAGCATACTTCCTTGATACCGCGTCGCTATCGACTCGGTATATCTTTTTATAAATTCAGAAAAAAGTAGTTGACAAATAATGTTTACAAGTGTAAATTATAAGCATAGAAACGTTTACGTTTGTAAACGAATAACAGGGAAGAAGGGGTAAAAATGAAGACAGGAACGTTAACTCCCCATATAACTGATGCCGAATGGGAAGTCATGCGTGTTGTTTGGGCAAACCATCATGTCACGAGTAAGGAAGTTATTTCGATCCTGGAAGATAAGATGAACTGGAAGGCAACCACCATCAAAACTCTGTTGGGTCGTTTGGTTGAAAAGGGCGCGTTATCGACTGAGCAAGATGGGAAAAAGTTTATCTACACGGCACGTGTTGCTGAGGAAGTTACTGTCCGAAACTACACAGGCAATATTTTCAGCCGTATTTGCAACAAAGATATAGGACATGTGATTGGGGAAATAATCAAGGACAACGTATTGAGCTTTAATGATATCCGCTACTTGGAAGAGATTTTGGAAAAGAAAAGAACTTCCGCTGTGGAAGAGGTTAGCTGCCGATGTCTACCTAGGCAATGTCAGTGCAACCTACACCAACATGGAAAATAGGGAGGAAAAGCAAAAATGGAGAATAAAGTATTCAGTATAGACGGCATGACCTGTGCATCCTGTGCACAAACTGTAGAGAAAGCTGCTCAGAAATTACCAGGAGTAAAGACTGCGAACGTTAATCTCGCAACCGAAAAAATGAATATCCAGTTTGACAGTTCAGCATTGACGGAAGCGGACATTCAAAAAGCAGTGGCAGACGCAGGGTACACAGCCATTTCAAATACGGTTAAGAAAACATTCAATATTGAGGGGATGACATGTGCTTCATGCGCCCAGACGATTGAAAAGGCAACTCAGAAACTACGAGGAGTAAATCTTTCCTCCGTAAATCTGGCCACGGAGAAACTGGTAGTGGAGTATGATCCGGGTATGGTGAACCTTACCGATATCATAAAGGCGGTTATGGATTCAGGTTATGAGGCACATGAAGAAGTAGCAACTGCTGATACGGTAGACCAGGATAAAGAAAAAAAACAGAAAGAAATCAAGAGTCTCTGGAACAGGTTTCTAATATCCGCGCTATTTACAGCTCCGTTACTCTATATCGCAATGGGGCATTTGGTAAATGCGCCCCTTCCTGATTTCATTAACCCGATGATGAACCCGGAAGCCTTTGCTATCGTTCAACTCGTTTTGACACTCCCTGTGGTTGCGGTAAACAGTAAAATATATCGCAATGGGTTCAAGGCATTGTCTAAAGGGCACCCTAATATGGATTCGCTGATTTCTCTAGGAACTAGTGCAGCTTTCCTTTACGGGGTATTTGCAACAGTGATGATTTTCCGTGGAGAAGTAGCCTATGCCAATGAACTGTACTATGAAACGGCAGCTGTTATTTTAGCTTTAATTGTCCTAGGGAAATATCTCGAGACCTTAACAAAAGGAAAAACTTCTGAAGCCATTAAAAAACTTATGGGATTGGCACCTAAAACCGCACTGGTGGTAAGAAACGGAAAAGAGTCAGAGATTTCCATTGATGAAGTGGTGGTTGGCGACATTATCGTTGTGAGGCCAGGTGGGAAAATGCCGGTAGATGGCGTGGTTATCGAAGGATTGACGTCGGTAGATGAATCCATGCTCACAGGTGAAAGTATCCCCGTGGAAAAATCTGTGGGAGATGCTATTATTGGTGCGAGTATCAACAAAAATGGGACGATTCGGTACAAGGCGACAAAAGTGGGAAAAGACACTGCGCTGTCCCAAATTATCAAGCTAGTGGAAGATGCCCAAGGATCCAAAGCCCCTATTGCTAAGATGGCTGATATCATTTCCGGGTATTTTGTTCCGATTGTCATTGCGATTGCAATTCTTTCCGCGATAGCGTGGTACTTTGCTGGTCAAACAGGTGTATTCGCCTTGACTATAGCCATTTCGGTACTGGTGATTGCGTGCCCATGCGCGCTTGGTCTGGCTACTCCCACAGCGATTATGATCGGGACAGGAAAAGGTGCAGAGCATGGCGTGCTATTCAAGAGCGGGACAGCGTTGGAGACGACCCATAAGCTGAACACCATTGTGTTCGACAAAACGGGTACGATAACAGAAGGGAAGCCAAAAGTAACGGATATTATCACCGCTGAAGGGATTTCCGAAACGGAATTACTGACTCTTTCTGCTTCCGCCGAAAAAGGCTCGGAGCACCCACTTGGTGAGGCAATCGTGAATAGCGCAGAAGAGAAGGGCCTAGCATTCTTGAAAACAGAAACGTTTAATGCTATTCCAGGACATGGGATTGAAGTGACAATCAATGGCCAAGACCTCTTGCTCGGAAACAAGAAGCTGATGGACGAATGGCATATTGGTCTGGGAAATTTGGCATCTGCCTCCGATGCATTAGCAAGCCAAGGTAAGACGCCTATGTACATTGCAAAGGATGGTAAAATCGCTGGAATCATTGCGGTAGCGGATACTGTAAAAGAGAGCAGCTTACGTGCCATCAAGAAGCTGCATAAGATGGGAATCGAAGTAGCCATGATCACCGGAGACAACAAACGGACCGCTGAGGCCATCGCCAAGCAAGTGGGCATCGATCGGGTGTTGAGCGAAGTCTTACCAGAAGATAAAGCTAATGAAGTGAAGAAGTTGCAGGATGAAGGCAAAAAGGTAGGGATGGTTGGCGACGGAATCAATGACGCTCCAGCTCTTGCCCAGGCAGATGTAGGGATTGCAATCGGTTCGGGTACGGATGTAGCCATAGAATCAGCAGATGTCGTCTTAATGCGGAGTGATCTCATGGACGTACCTACTGCTGTTGAATTGAGTAAATCCACCATCCGAAATATTAAAGAAAACCTGTTTTGGGCATTCGCGTACAACATACTTGGTATCCCCTTTGCGATGGGTGTTGTTTATGCATTTGGCGGTCCTCTGCTCAGCCCGGTCATTGCAGCAGCAGCAATGAGTTTCAGTTCCATTTCTGTTTTGTTGAATGCATTACGTTTAAAAGGATTTCAACCTTCTGTTATGAAATAAAAACTGGGGATGGTAGAATGAGGATGGAGTTAACTATAAGTTTATCTTGTTTCAAATGCTTAAACATAATAGCGGAAAAGACAAAAAAATTCCCTGCAGTGGAGAGCGTGTCTATTGATGAAAGCAAGAAAATTGCACTCGTTCAAGGTAATAAAACGAAGCAAGATGAGTTTCTGGGAGCATTATCCGATATTCCCTATCTTTTAAGGGAGATCAATGAAGCGGAGAATTGCGACTGTTGCACACAACCCCATTTTAGTTTTCATTAATAGTTGACTGACGGTTGAAACATTTCTTTCAAAAAAGGATAAAGAGAAATTTAATAATAAAAAAAAGAAATGAGGAAAAATTTATGAAACAAGAAGTATTCGTAGAAGGCATGAAATGTGAAGGTTGCGCCAAGGGAGTAAAAGAAAAATTCGAATCCATAAAGGGAGTAGAATCAGTGTCTGTTGATTTGAAAGGCAAAAAAGCTACTATAAATACACGATCTGTTATTGATAAAGCAACATTTGTCGCAGTTTTAGAGGACACAAAGTATTCAGTAGTGGAGTAAGGTAGTTTAAAAATTTTGTAAGTTAGGTAATTTTTTGTATTCAGATTCTATTCGGGGAGCCTCAGTTTTTATCCTTCATGAAGAAACAGGGAGAACAGCTGAGGCTCATTCTTTAATCGAGGTAAGAGGAGGATAAGTTTATGAACAACAAGCAACAGAACGGTTCGAATAAACCAACGGACCACAGCAAGATGGACCATAGTGCGATGGACCATAGTCAGATGGACCACAGCAAGATGGATCACAGCAAGATGGACCATAGTCAGATGGATCACAGCAAGATGGATCACAGCAAGATGGATCACAGCAAGATGGATCACAGCAAGATGGATCACAGCAAGATGGATCACAGTGAAATGGATCATGGCGCAATGGGAGGGCATGCCCACCACCATCACGGTAGCTTTAAGGAGATTTTCTTGAAGTCACTCCCATTAGGAATTGCAATCTTACTCATTACTCCTTTGATGGATATTCAGTTGCCTTTCCAAATTATCTTTCCGTATGCAGACGTTGTAGCAGCTGTATTGGCAACAATTCTATACATTTATGGCGGAAAACCATTCTACATGGGTGCGAAAGATGAGTTTAATTCAAAAGCTCCAGGCATGATGTCCTTGATTACTTTGGGAATAACGGTTTCTTATGCCTATAGTGTTTACGCAGTGGCCGCTCGATATGTGACCGGAGAACATGTTATGGACTTCTTCTTTGAGTTTGCAACGTTACTCTTAATCATGTTATTAGGACACTGGATTGAAATGAAGGCATTGGGTGAAGCAGGGGACGCGCAAAAAGCTCTAGCAGAATTAGTGCCAAAAGACGCTCATGTTGTTTTAGAAGACGATTCGATTGAGACTCGTCCTGTGTCTGAACTTCAGGTTGGAGATGTTATCCGTGTTCAAGCAGGAGAAAATGTTCCAGCTGATGGTATCATTATTCGCGGAGAATCCCGTGTAAACGAGGCCCTCTTAACAGGTGAATCTAAGCCAATCGAAAAGAATGTTAAAGATCAAGTCATTGGTGGATCAACAAATGGTAGTGGTGTCCTATATGTAGAAGTAACAGAAACAGGGGATAAGTCCTTTATCTCACAAGTACAATCATTAATTAGCCAAGCACAAAGCCAACCTTCTCGAGCAGAGAATGTGGCTCACAAAGTAGCTGGCTTGTTGTTCTACATTGCGGTTGTAGTAGCTTTAATCGCCCTACTAATCTGGACGATCATTGCGGATCTGCCTACAGCCGTTATCTTTACTGTGACTACGTTAGTTATTGCCTGCCCACACGCTTTGGGTCTTGCTATTCCCTTGGTAGTATCACGTAGTACTAGTTTGGGTGCAAGCCGAGGATTACTGGTTAAAAATAGAGAAGCTTTGGAATTAACTACTAAAGCGGATGTTATGGTATTGGATAAAACAGGTACTTTAACAACTGGTGAATTTAAAGTGTTGGACGTCACTGTTTTGAGTGATAAATATTCTGAAGAAGAAATTACAGGCTTGTTGGCGGGTATAGAGGCGGGCTCCAGTCACCCGATTGCCCAATCGATTGTGAACTACGCTGAAGCGAAAGGCATTAAGTCAGTTTCCTTTGACTCCATTGAAATCGTTTCGGGAGCAGGAATAGAAGGGGAGGCGAACGGCCACCACTATCAATTAATCAGCCAAAAGGCATACGGAAAAGCATTGCGTATGGATATTCCGAAAGGCGCTACTTTAAGTATCCTTGTAGAAAATAATGAAGCAATCGGCGCTGTCGCATTGGGAGATGAACTGAAAGAAACCAGCAGAAACTTGATCGAGGTGCTGAAAAAATACGGAATTGAACCACTCATGGCTACTGGTGATAACGAGGAAGCTGCACAAGGAGTTGCAGAAGTTCTAGGTATTCAATACCAAGCCAATCAATCTCCGGAAGATAAGTACAAGCTGGTCGAGTCCATGAAAAACCAAAACAAGACGGTTATCATGGTGGGAGACGGGGTCAATGACGCACCTTCCCTTGCCTTGGCAGACGTAGGTATTGCAATCGGAGCTGGAACGCAAGTAGCTTTGGATTCTGCGGATATTATCCTTACTCAGTCTGATCCAGGGGATATTGAATCCTTTATCGAGTTAGCAAACAAGACAACAAGTAAAATGAAACAAAATTTGGTATGGGGAGCAGGCTACAATTTTATCGCGATTCCAATCGCTGCTGGTCTCCTCGCTCCTATCGGCATTACCTTGGGGCCTGCATTTGGAGCCGTCCTCATGTCCCTCTCCACGGTTATCGTTGCCATCAATGCCATGCTTTTGAAATTAGACCCTAAATAAAACGAAGCAGGAACGAAAAAAGCACTGGCTGGTTTGACCCCCTTCCAGAATCGGGTCAGACCAGCCAGTATGCTGTATAAGGAAAATCATAGATCGATAAATTTTCGATAAAAACAGGGCTCCCATGCTTTCGATGGAGAGCCCTGCTTTTCTTATGAACCATAACCTTTTTAATCAACGGCTTGGGGCAGAGATTCGATATTTAGTAGTGAAGTACCCCAGGATTAGGAAGACTTCGATTAATCCAAAGGCCAAGAGGAAACTGTGCATAAAGAACTCCGCCGGCAGCGCTAAGATGATGGGATCAGTTGCGGGATTAAATAGCCAAGCATCATTGTTAAAGAATACCTGATGGAATAGCACAAACAGCACATCAAAGTTGATCAATAGAGCCAAAACAACACCCAGCGGAAGCAAGATTCCCCACTGGAAGTATCGAAGAAGTCGCCAGTATTGCCCTTCTCTGTTTAGATACTGCATAAACCAGAAGGAGCCTATCCCTGAAGTAATCAGAATCAGGTAGTCCAGCATAAACAACTTCTTCACTTCAGTGAAGTGGAATAACCCGCTAACTGAGCTAGGGAAATCCGGCATATCCAGTTTCGCTATCCATGGGGTATTCAGGTAATCTAGCAGAATACGATAGTTCATTAAGATTTGCTCTTTCGGCATGTCTACATATTCCGATATATTCAAGTAACCAATGTCAAACGAGTAGAGGAAGGTAAAGTTGATGGTTGCTGCGACCGAAAGGGATAAGATGAAAAAGGTAATGAAAATAAACCCTGAAATTTGAATAATTTTCTGCTTCAATGTGGAATGGCCCTCACAATTCATTTTGATTTATTTTTGATTTTACTACGTTCAATTCCTCTTTTAACCGTTTGTTTTCAATTTCCAACTTTTTCTTGTCTTCCGATTCGGGATCCGCGTGACCATGTCCTTTATGATTATGTCCGCCATGCATACCCGGCATAACAAACATCATGAGTATGTGCCCTGCCACCATCAAAACAATAAATAAGATTGATTCCATGTTCAACTCTCCTTTTATTTTTTCGCCAATGCTACAACTAACACGTTAGTAAAGAAATGGACGATAGATTAAAAAATTACGAAGAACCCAATTCCATTAGTGAAGCAAATAAGATTCAGAATAACTTTCTAAGACAAGAATAGAGTAAAACTATGTAGGTTTTATGGAGATTAACAACTCCATAAAACCTACATAATTCCTTGGTATAGTAAAATAAGCAAAAGAAAGGGGAAAATTTTGCCGACATTTAAGGAGGATACATGAATAGAAAGCAGATGTTCAGGATTTTAGGAATTCCCACGCTTTTAAGTTTACTGGTGGTACCTTTGGATGTGAAAGCTGATACGCTGGAAGAGCTCAATCAACAAAAAACGGAATTGGAAAGCAGAATCCAAGAATTGGATGAGAATTCTTCAGGGCAACAAGAGCTATTGGACACATTGGAGGCAAAGAAAGAGCAACTTGGGGTTGGAACAATCACCCTGCAAAAGGAAATCGACAAGCTCACCCTACAATTAGTTGAACAGCAGGGGAAATTGCAGATTTCTGAGGAAAAAATAAAGGAATTGGGTAAAGAAGCAGAAACGCTGGAAGAACAGATTGAACTAAGAGGGGAAAAACTTAAAGTGCAAGCCAGAGCCGTCCAAACAGATACAAATCCACGTACTCTCCTGGAAGCAGTTATCAACTCGGAGAACCTTGCGGAAATGATAGGGAACATAGGCTTAGTAACTTACATTATGAACATCAACAAGGAAATACTCGTCCAGCAGAAAAATGACAAAATGGATCTGGTGGAGAAAAAGCAGGCAGCTGAGGACGAGCAGGAAAACCTCGAAATACTGAGTGCGGAAATCCAAGTAGCCAAAACCAATTTGGTGACACAGAAAGCAGGGCTGGAGAATCAAATCGAGCAGCTAGCCCAAGAGTATGATCTTACGGTGGAACAAAAAGAAGCGATTGCTCAGGAGCAACAGAATCTTGCCGGAACGGTGAGCACCCTCTCCGACCAACTGAAGGAGGAGCAACGCCGGATCGCTGATGAAGAAGTAGTACGACAACAGGCTGCACAAGAGGTCGCGGTTGCAATGGCGGGTGAGATTGTTCCTGAAAGCTTCTTCGAAGAAAGCAAGGTAGTGGAGTATGCCTCTGCGGGGGAAACCCTGCCTGAAGCGAAGAGCGTTACCGCGTCTGGTTTCATTCGTCCGAGTAATGGGATTGTAACAGATCCTTTTGGATACAGAATCCATCCTCTTACAGGGGAGTGGAAATTGCATGCGGGCATGGATTTTGCCGGATCGGGACCGATTGTCGCAGCCCAGGGGGGAACCGTTCTAGTAGCCGGGTACCATAATTCATGGGGCTACTACGTGAAAATCGACCATGGAAACGGACTCCAAACTTTATACGCTCACATGGAAGCGGGCAGCCTTCGGGTTGCTCCCGGACAAAAAGTATCCCAAGGACAACAATTAGGGATAATGGGAACAACGGGGGATTCAACAGGTGTCCACCTGCATTTCGAGGTTTATGAGAATGGGGTTCAGGTTGACCCAGAACCTTACTTGGGATTGTAAAAGCACTATAAAATAAACGTTTTTTTCTTATAAGGAGGAAAGTATGGAAACAATAGTAGGAACAATTGATCGCGTAGCTTTCTCATTTGGCCCATTCACCGTCTACTGGTATGGGATTATCATTGGGGCTGCTATGCTATTGGCAATCTCCTTGGCGTCCAAGGAGGGCACGAAAAGAGGCTTAGGAGAAGATACCGTTACAGATATGACAATGTGGGCGATTCCCATTGGGCTGATTGGAGCCAGAATCTACTACATTCTCTTCGAATGGCAGTACTATCTGCAAAATCCGGGCGAAATCGTCCAAATCTGGAATGGTGGAATTGCCATTTATGGGGGGTTGATTGCAGGGGGATTCACTGTCTATTGGTACACCAAGAAAAAGAGGATTCCCGTTGCCTTGATGTTGGATGTGCTGGCTCCCTATGTCCTTTTGGCCCAATCCATCGGTCGATGGGGCAACTTCACTAACCAGGAAGCACATGGTGGAGAAGTGACTCGAACATTTCTGGAGAACTTGTACCTTCCGAAGTTTATCATTGATCAGATGCAAATTAACGGTGTGTACTACCAGCCCACCTTCCTCTACGAGTCATTATGGAGTCTCCTCGGATTTGGCGTAATCATTGCCTTGCGAAACCGCAAGGGGTTGTTGCGGCAAGGCGAAGTGGCCCTCAGCTATACTATCTGGTATTCAGCGGGCAGATTCTTCATAGAGGGCCTGCGCACGGATAGTTTGTGGATTGGTGATTTCTTGCGGGTGTCACAGGGATTGTCCTTGCTCTTGTTTGTGGGTGCGATTGGTATTTGGATTTACCGGAGAAGGGATTATCCGCCCAAAACCTACTATCTAGAAGGATGGAACCTCAAAGGAGAAAGAGATTGAAGTAAAGACGGATAACAGGAAAGAGTGTGAGTGGCATGTCGAGTTATTGGAATCTGCTGAATCATGACGGATTGGGATCCTTAAGATTGATGGGGTTGCTTTGGATTGTAGTGCTGTTTATGGTGGCGTACCTCCTTATCAAGATTCTTTCCGATCGAACAGATAGTCGAATTGCGAATGAGACCTCTTTGGAACAGATTCAAAAAGAATTTGCCAGAGATAATATTACGGAAGCAGAGTACTTGAAGAGAAAAAAACAGTTAGAGTAAACGAGAGAAAAAGGGGGAGAATCATGATTAAAAAGTATCGCAGAATGGTGAAACCTTTTGATATTATTATTGTCTCTTTTCTGTTTGTTCTATCTTTTTTACCGACAATGATCTTCGCCGTTGAAACTGCGCACATAGAAAAGAGCAAGCTGTATGCAGTTATCTCGTTCAACGGCGAGGAAGTGGACCGCTTCCTCCTGACCGGAAATGAGAAACAGCGGCTTATCACCTACTATCCTGCTCCCGGGAAGTATAATATTATCGAAATTGATGGGGAGCGGATTCGTGACAAATCGGATAACAGCCCCCAGCAAATCGCCGTGAGGACAGGGTGGATCCAATCCCTTGGACAAACCAGTCTAAACTTACCCCACCGCATGCTAATTGAGATTGTATCCGATAATCCGACAGAGGTGGAGATTGATGTCCTTGCACGATAAGAGAATAGATCACTGAAAAAAGTACTCCAACCCTATTTAATTAGTTGGAGTACTTTTTTATAAACCCTATTTTATTTTTGCCATGGGAAGATTGATTGTAAATGTTGTGCCTTTCCCATAAATACTATCTACGGAAATAGTCCCTTGATGCGCATTCACAATGCCCTTTACAATGGAAAGGCCTATTCCTTGCCCCCCTAGTTTACTGTTTCGGGAGGGCTCCGCCATATAGAACCGTTCAAATATTTGGCCCACTTCGTCCGGAGGGATTCCTTGTCCGTTGTCGATTATCCGAAAGGAAGTAGTGCCTTTACTTTGCGAAACGTAAAGGTCGATTCTTCCTCCCGAAGGGGTAAACTTAATGGCATTTGCCAACAGATTAGTTAAGACCTGATGAATTTTGTCCCGGTCCGCGGAAATGAAAACACGATCACCACTAACGGAGCAGTTAAGTTTATTTTCAACCAGCATGGGTTGGAAATTGTCCACGATTTGTTGGGCTAGTTCCGTAAGATCAAAGGTGTTTTTCTGTAGCTGAGACTCCTGACTTTCGAGTTCGTTGATCCGATCGATTTCTCCAATCAGACGCGTAATTCGGCTTACCTCTTCGTAACAACGATAGAGCCGCTCTTCAGATATTTCCCAAACACCATCTATCATGGCTTCAATATTCCCTTTCAAGGTCGTCAAAGGCGTTCTGATTTCATGGGCAATATCGGAGGACAAACGGTTTCGGATCTTCTGTTGGTATTGAAGTTGCAAGGAAAGATCATTCACTGATACCAGCAGGTCATCAATCTCCCGGATTCCTGTTTCTTCCAGAGAAAGACTGCTGTAACGCCCTTTGGCAATTTCCTTGGTGAAATCATTGATTGTGACGATGGGAGAACTAAGCTTTTTGGCCACCAATAGCGCAAAGAAGAGGGGAATGAGGAGCGAGAAGAAGGCCACCAAAACCAATTTACTTTCCATATCGGAAATAAAGAGGGCGTCATGTTCTGTGTAAGCATAGGGACCCACGGATTGAATCTCCATCATGCCAATTTCTTCGGTACCATCATAAAGGGGACTACGACTTTGCACGTAATCACTCTCCATACCTCCCACCATTTGCTCCATATGCAGGAGATGATCCTGAACCTTGTTCTTCGCATCTTCTTCCTCAGAAGCGGATGGGCTCCATAACAGTTGCCCGTCCTCGTCGAAAATCCTCACAATCACTGACTGTTGGAGAGCATTCCGCCCAACACGCTGAATTGCTTGCGAATTTTCTTCCCAGGTACCGTTTTGTTGATAGAGATTCTCTAAGTCAGTGCTGTATTCTTCCAACTCTGACTCCTGTCTCTCCCTGACATAGTCAGCAAAGTGGCTCTCCAGTAAGTTCAGCGTTATCCAGCTAAAGGCTCCTACCAGAATAAAAGAAAGCGAAACGAAGGAAAGGAGAAGTTGCCACTTTATTGTTCGCTTCATTTTTGACCACCAAATCGGTATCCCTCTCCATAGATTGTCAGGATATAGTAGGGGGTTCGCGTATCATCATCTTCTATCTTTTGTCGCAGGTTCTTAATATGGACATCAATGACTCGATCTGTTCCGTCAAAATCTAATCCTTTTACGACCTGCAAGAGCTGTTGCCTAGGGAAAATCTGCTGAGGATGTGACGCCAGAAGAGTCAGCAACCTGTACTCAGTTGGCGTTAGTCCCACTTCTACGCCCTTTTTGAATACTTGCTTGTTATCGGGATAGATTTCCAATAAACCACCTTCGAAGGACCATTTCACCTCTTGGGGTTCCGGATGTGAGCGTCGCAGTACAGTCTGTACTCGGGCCACCAGTTCTTTGGGGCTGAAGGGTTTCGTCATATAATGGTCCGCGCCGATTTGCAGTCCGCTCAGGATATCCTGTTCCGTTGTTCTTGCCGTCAGCATGATCACAGGGACGCTGGAGGATTTTCTTATTCTTCGGCAGACCTCAAGACCGGAAATATCCGGCAGCATGAGGTCCAGAACGATGAGATCCGGCCGGATGGTTTCGGCTTTCCGCAAGGCTTCTTCTCCGTCCATGGCTCTGAATACTTGGTAGTTTTTAGCAACCAAGTACGCCTCTACAATCTCCAAAATGTTTTCCTCGTCATCTACAATCAAAATTTTCATATATTTTCCCTCCATCATTCACATGATTGATTATGTACTACTAAAAATTGTCCCACCGCACCATCTTTCCTGAGCAATGCACGATGGTAGTTTTCCAATATTGCTGAATTGAGTTTACCTTTTCATTGTGTGGGTTTTATGGAGTAGAAGATGTCCTATTGTTTTTAAAGAAGCAGTAGGAAAAGTTCTGTCGGCCTATTAATGCCTTTAGAACTACTGCAAATTTTTGTTTTTTTTTCTCCATACTCCCTACACAATCATGTGCTATCTTAGTAGTGAATGGTTGTGTACGATCCGATAGAGGCATAATGCAGATAAGGAGTGTTAGAAAATGAATATCGTTATAATGGGAATGCCCGGCGCTGGAATAGGAACCCAAGCGAGGGAAATCGCAGTTACCTATCAGATTCCGTATATCTCTACCGGTGAAATCTTCCGATCTTTCGCTGAGATGGGTAGTCCGATCGGTCTAGAAGTCAAAACGTTCATGGATATGGGAAAACTAGTCCCCGATAGATTGGTCAATAAACTCCTCTGGGATCGCATGGGAGAGGATGACATGAAAGAGGGTTTCATTTTGGATGGATATCCGCGAACGCGTCAGCAAGCGGAAGCGTTAGAAGCATATCTGGAAAGCAAAAGACTGTCGCTGGATGTTGTCCTCTATCTGGCTGTTGGGAAAGAGGTCTTACGGAAAAGATTAGAAAAGAGGATTGATTCGCCCTGGTCAGAGGATAAATCAGAAGTCATAGAAAGACGGCTACAAGTAAGTGAGCTCGAAATGGAAGCACTGACGGGTTTCTATCAGGAAGCGGGAATCGTTTCTATGGTCAATGGCGAACAAAAGCCCGACATTGTATTCGAAAAGATACAAGAAGTTCTTCAGTTTCATTCTTAATGTGGGGTCGTTCTAATCCAGAAAATAATCTTCCTATTGGGTGAATGCCCTGATGAAAAGGTAGAAATCAAGAAAAAAAAGCATGGAGACTCTTGTCGGCATGCTTTTCCTTAAGGTTTATTTTTTTTACCACTGTTAAACATATTCGATGATGCCGCGTTTAAGAAGCTCTTTCCTCAAAGCCTCATTTTCCACCCGCAATCGTTTTACGTCTGCTCTTAAAACAGAATTATATTTACGAACTGCACGTGCGATTACCATCGTAAAAACAGGAACCAGTAGTATTAAAATGATAAATAGAGTTGTTTGCATAGTCTATGTCCTTCTTTCTGGATTGTTTTTTTTAGATTTCATAGTCATAGTATAATAGGTGATTATGTAGACCGTATGAAGAAGCGAATCTCCATTAAATCTACACATTGCTCCGGTATATTAGGGTTAACAAATTCTCAAAGCATGGATAGGTAGTAAGAATTGGCGTTTAGTAAGTGAGGGTACTATAATTAAAAATGTAGAGGTATACTTGATGCCATGGATTTCAGTAAGCACAATTTATCCAATTTTCTAAAGACGAGGTGCCGATTCAAAATCGCTTTAAGGCTTACCGAAGAAAGAAGGCAGGGATATGAAAAACAAGCATCAATTAGTGTGGGGTGTGATCCTGTTTGGTGCGCTTGCTGTATTGATTGTTTACAGCAGCGGGTTGTTTTTTCTGGCAAAAAATGCGGGAACAGACGTTTATACGCAAGGGTTTTACAACAGCGGCATGATGGGTGGCAGAGTCAACAGCAACCAGAACAGCAGTGGCGAGAAATTGACGCCGGATCAGATTTTGTCGGATGTCGAAAATTATTTGAAGGGCTATGGAAATAATCTTCAAGTGGCAGATATTTTTGTCTTCACCGATGCGGATTACTACGTTTCGGTGGAAGAGAAAGATACCGGCAGAGGGGCCATGGAACTCTTGGTCAATCCTTATACGGGACAGATCTACCCCGAGCCGGGTCCCAACATGATGTGGAATGAGAAATACAGCATGATGATGGGAGGATCCTTCCGCTACAATGCGAATGCAACGGATACGGCAACTGTGAACCGAACAGAAGCAGTCAAAATTGCGGATGATTTTGTGAAGAGTCAGTTGGGCGAAGCTTTTTCGGTTCCGGGTGAGGGGCACGCATTTTATGGTTATTACACTTTTCATATCAAGGAAGACGACAAAGTAATTGGGATGCTCAGTGTCAATGACCTTACCGGAGAAGTCTGGTACCATGATTGGCATGGCGATTTGGAACAAGTGATTTCTGAACATTAACAGAAAGAGGAGTGGGAAAAATGATGAATTATTATGGTTATGACATGATGGGCGGTTGGGGAATTTTCATGATGATTATCCTGGTAATCTTAATCGTTATTATCGTATACGCGGTGATGAAGCTAGTCCAAGGAGGCAATAATGCTGGCACAACTTCAAATGGCCGGGATGAGGCACTTGAAATCCTTGATCAGCGTTATGCAAAAGGAGAATTATCAGACGAAGAATACCAACAAAAGAAGAAAATATTGAAAAGTTAGTTGGGTAAGTCTGAAGTTTCATGCTCGAACTGAGTTTTCTCAAAAATATATTCCGGAAATGAACTATTCATATCAAAAAGCCAAGATCATATACAAATCTTGGCTTTTTGATATGATTTTTTTCTACATAAAATCAACACATTCATATATTATTATAAAAACAGAAACATAAAATAAATCAAAGCAAGGGGATAAATTATGCACCACCATGAAAGTAAAGAAGAGAAATCAGGAACGCATAAACACAGTCCATTACATCATATGATCCATATGATTATTTGTTGTGGCCTACCAATACTGATTATAGTATCAATACCATTTATTGCTAAATATAATCTCGGACTTGCTACTATATTAGGAGTTATTGCGCCATTTATATGCCCCATTATGATGGGAGGAATGATGCTATCAATGCTAGGTGGTAAGAAAAAGGAAAACTGTTGTTCGAAAAAAGAAAGTGATACTGTACCGGAAGAGTGAGCGATTTTTTTGTAGGAAGCCATTAAAGCATCTAAAAATTGAAGGAATAGTTTTTAAATAAAAAAGTGGGGCCCAAATAATGGCTACGAATTAATGCGACATTTTTTTGGATACCGATTGTATGCATCTGATTGTGCTGTACTTGACTACTAAAAATGAACCTATAGCCCTGACTAGGTAAATTGATTATAAGACTAATTATTTGACTATTGAAAAAAGGAAGGACAGAATGTGTAATGTAGAGTACTTTCGATAATAGTCAATAAAGGAGGGTAATGAAACATGTATAAGAACCGATTGATAAAAAGTATCCTAGGTCTTTCTACATTAGTATTATTGGCCGCATGTTCTATTGATCAAGATGGAGACGTAGATTCTGAGTCCGTGGGAAATATTTCATCAGATATAGAAAGTATTGCTTCTACTTCGAATATGGGTGAAATGATGCATGATGATTCTGGAGAAATACCAGAAGGATTACTAGCAGCAGAAAACCCAACATATCGGATAGGGGACATTGTTACCATCAATTCAGACCATATGACAGGAATGCAGGGTGCAGAGGCTACTATTGTAGGGGCATTCGACACTACAGTTTACGAAGTATCCTTCAATCCAACTAATGGTGATCCACGAGTAACAAACCATCAATGGGTTATCAAGGAAGAAATAGCTGAAGCAAAAGATGTCGAAGAACCACTGGAACCTGGCACAGAGGTTACGCTGGAAGCGAGTCATATGGAAGGCATGCAAGGTGCAACTGCCACGATAGAATCATCAGAAGTTACCACCGTATATATGGTTGACCTTGATCCGACTACAGGGGAAGAAATGGTTCGGAACCATAAATGGGTAACAGAGGCTGAACTATCGCCCAATTAAATGTTTACCTTTCCAGCATTGAGGAGATAAGGATTTTCTGTAACTTAAATCCATTCCATACCCAAATAAATCTTATGTTAAACAAACCCTGGACAAAAAATAAAGGTCACGATTCACATAAGTGAGTTTTGGCCTTTATTTTTGTCTAAAAATTAGGTTGTCTTTATTATATGTAGATTTTTGTCTTGTTCCATAAAATCTTTTTTAACAATGATGCTTGGTTATTCAATCCTAGCACCGATCCGATTATATTAGCTTTACCTGAAGCATTCTTTATGCATAGTTTTATATTGGCATTTGGAGTAATCGAATTTTTGTTTATAATAGGGTATTTCATTTCAAAGAAACAATGGGTAAAATACGAAAAAAAGACTCCTTGAATGTATTGTCAGTGCTAAACTAAATTGAACAGTTTTCGATGAATAAGATTGAACACTTTCGCCAAAAAATATCTCCAATCCTGTATACTTTTAAAGGTATCTTAGGTTATTGGAGGACGAAAGGTGAAGAAGAAGTTAATGTTATATTTGGAAATTCAACAGATGAAGGAGCGGGGCTTTTCCATCCAACAAATCGCAAAGCAGTTGAAGGTATCCCGCACAACGGTTTATAACTACATGGAGAAGACACCGGAAGAAGCTTTCGAATGGGTCAATTCATTAGGTTCGAGGAAGAAGAAATTGGATCCATACAAGGATTGGATTGTTGCTTGGCTTCAAGAGTATCCGCATCTGAATGCGTCTCAAATACAGGATTGGCTGCTTGAGAAATTCCCCGACTTCACCGTTGGTGAACGTACGATGCGGTTATATGTGAATCAAATACGCGAAGAATATCAGATAGCTAAAACTAAAGTTGTGAGGCAATACGAGGCGGTCGAAGAGCAACCGATGGGAAAACAGGTGCAAGTCGATTGGGGCGAAACGCGTCAAAAGACACAGGATCAAAGAGAAATCAAATTATACTGCATTTGTTTCTTACTTTCCCATTCACGCTACCGCTATGTGGAATGGCAAAACCGCCCCTTTACGACTCGTGATGCCATTCGAAGCCACGAGAATGCCTTTGAATTCTTTGGTGGCATGCCGGAAGAAATCGTTTATGATCAGGACCACCTCATCACTGTGAGTGAGCACGCTGGAGACATGATTCTGACCGCTGAATTTCAAGCGTACAAACAGCAACAGAAGTTCAGAGTCCATTTATGCCGCAAAGCCGACCCCGAATCCAAAGGAAAAGTGGAGAGTACGGTAAAGTATGTGAAACGAAATTTCGCCGATAGCCGGATTTATACGACAATCGAGAACTGGAATGAGCGCTGTTTAGCCTGGTTGGAAAGAACGGGCAACCGAAGGGTTCATGGAACAACAAAAAAGAGACCGGTAGAAGTGTTTCTCCTCGAAAAGCAACACTTAAAACCAGTCTCTAAACTACTCTCAACCGAGAGTATCACCGGTTCAAGTATAACAAGAACGGTAAACAAGGACAATACGGTTTTTTATAAATCAAACCGTTATTCCGTACCACTAGGCACTTACAGACCGAAAGGCCTGAATACAGTGGCTATTGAAATCAAGGAAGATACGAACGATCAAAAACGGCTTATTATCAGAAAACAGCCCGATGGGGAAATTCTGGCGAACCATCCTCTGGAAACTTCAACTGGCAAACTGATCAAAAATAAAAACCATGGGCGCGATCGTTCGAAGGGCATTCAAAGCTATAAGGAAACCGTTGCGCAGCAGTTCAAAGATTTGGAGCTTGCCTCACGATACATTGATATCTTGATGGAGAAGTATCCGCGCTATAAAAGAGACCAACTGGCCGTTCTACAGAAAGCGGCCCTCGAATACCCCACTGTCATTGATGAGGCCCTACAGAAGTGTATGTCTGAACATCTGATGAGTGCGAATGACTTTACGGATGTGGCTAAATACTTGGCTGCCCCTCGGAAAGAGACGCCGCCTGTTCCACCCGTACAAGCAGTCCGATCGGATTGCGCTGATATCAACGTGGAGACGCATCCGATGAGTACCTATACGGAAATTCTGGGAGGTGCCGCCTCATGAATGATAGCATGGACGCGCTGCAAAGCCAGTTCAGACAGTTGCGGTTGGTGGAAACTGCGAGCGAGTTGCCCGAGCTGTTACGTAAAGCCGAACAAGCCTCCTGGACCTACCGGGAACTGGTGCAGGAGATTGTGTGCTTCGAATTAAGGAAGCGCGAGGAAAAAAGTGTTCAGAAACGATTGAGATGGGCTAAGTTCCCGTACCACAAAACACTGACGGAATTCGACCTATCAGATCAGACTTCTCTGAGCAAACGGCAGCTTACCCAGCTCCAAGAGCTTACTTGGCTTGAGCAGCAGTATAATCTCATCTTTTTGGGTCCGAGCGGTGTGGGGAAAACGCACTTGTCCATTGCCTTAGGCATGGAGGCCATCCAGAAGGGGTTTCAGGTAACATTCGTGACAATGGGAGAACTACTCTCCCTTCTGAAAACTGAAGAATTCACGCGGAAATCGCAGGTCCAGCTCAATCGGATCCGAGCATCTGATTTAGTGATTATTGATGATTTGATGTATATGGCAATGGATCAAAGGGAAGCTACCCTGTTTTTTCATTTGATCAATCATCTATATGAACGGAGTTCAATCATCTTGACCTCCAATAAGAGCCCCGACCAATGGGGAGAATTATTGGGCGATGAGGGAGTCGCAATGGCTATCTTAGACCGTATTCTGCATCGAGCGGAGGTCGTTCACATGAATGAAGCTAGCTACCGTATGAAACATCGCCAGAGCATGTTTGTGAGCGAAAGTGTTCAAAATTAATTGGCGTTAACTGTTCAATTCTACTTGACGCTGACATGTATCAAGGAGTCTTTTACACTGGTTTCTATGCGTACGAATTTATTACAAGTATTTTTATCAAAAGAATTAATTGTGCTATTAAGTTGATCAAACAAAAAGATTACACCTAGAAATCACTCTATAATTGTAGTGTCAAAACCAACATTAAGAAGAAACAAGATGTACTTAGTCGTATCATTAAAATTTCAAATTTTGAAAACTTCTTACTTATTTTCCAAGCGTATTTGTTATTGATTTAAAAGTCGTGGATTCACTTAGATGGAACAGCCTTTACATATTGTTTTTGCATCGCTGGATATCAGTAAAGTATCACTGAACCATTAAGCCCTCTATATGTATAGAGGAAAAAATAGATTTGCCCATCATAGATAAATGCAGCTCGTTCTTCCTCAAAGGTAAGCCTTTATCAAGATAAATAAAAAGGCCATTGTGTTGAGTCAACATATAGTTATTATTTTGAGGGTTTTTATATGAAATATCCACATCTTCTGCACCCACGCAACAGGTACGAGTTGCTCTAAGTGAAACAGTTATTATCGTACGACCTTTCTTCTTCATCCATTCCTGTACTGCCTCATCCACTTTAATAGATATAGCCATTTTTCTATCACTGTCCCTTTTTTAGAATAATCAGGATTTTATATCATTAAATCACAAATAACACCACTTTACAACTTTTTAAGTAATGGAGGACATAAAAATACAAACAACCCTGACTTTTTTGTATGATTGATTTGGAGAAAAAACCAACAAAAAAAGGGGTTGTTTGCGTGGTAATAACTTTATACTATATAGGTTGAATTAAATACTTTACATCCGCACGCACAGTCGGTCAATCACCTCAAGGGGACGCCCGTTCACATCGGCTAAGAAACCGCGGACCGCCTGTTTGATTTTCTGGACGTGGTCAAAAAAAACATTGTTGATGACCGATTCCTTGAGCCACTTCCATACGCCTTCCATTAGGTTCAACTGAGGGCTGTAGGGAGGGAGGAAGATGAGTGCCAGGCGCCCAGCGTTTTCTTTAAGAAAAGGCTGGATCAGCTTGGCGTGGTGGATACGGGCATTATC
>NZ_FJND01000012.1:79931-82970 GCF_900067165.1 Trichococcus sp. ES5 | reverse complement strand
CCGTGGGAGCCAACTGATAACGATAAGACCCTTTTTTCGTACGGATGATCCGAGTTTGGAATCCGCATACCTCCCGGAGTTGGCTGTTGCGCTTCAGTTCCCGGATCAAAGCTGCAACTGTGGGGTGTTGGAACACGAAACTGGCAAGGAAAGCCCGCCACATGGTGAACACAGGATAATCATTCCGCCCCTTCCCACGTTCTTCTTCCAAAAGGGCGATGAGTTTCTCGTCCGGCAATGCATTCAGCACGTCATTTAATTTCTCTAAATCCCCGAGCTGGTTATTTTCAAAAATGGATAATTGTGTTATTCTGTTCATAGAAAAAGCGACCTCCTTAATATTTTGTAGTGACTATATTTTACTGCTATTTCAGCAGTATGGGGCGCTTTTTCTTTTTTTTTTTACATTAGTCGCAAAATCCATAAAACAATAGATCGCCAAGGTGAAAGTGCTGTAACAGCAGGCTTTCACCTTGGCGATTTTTATTTTGCTACATCCGCTATCCTTAGAGCCCCAAGGGCTCCAGAACAGCGTAATTGATTCTAGGAGCATTTGCTATAGGTCAATATCCAGAAGGTGTTGCGGTAATGCTGTTCTATCAGGTGGGTGAATTCTTCCAGAATTTAGCGGTAAACAGATCTAGAAGATCGATTGCCGAACTTATGGATATTAGACCTGATTATGCAAATTTAAAGGATGGGGATGATATCAAGATTGTTTCTCCTGAGGATGTACTTATCGGAGAATATATTATTGTGAAACCGGGTGAAAAAGTACCACTTGATGGAGTTGTTGTTGAAGGGAAATCCATGGTGGACACTTCAGCGCTTACTGGTGAGTCTGTGCCTCGTGAAGTAGAGGTTGGAAATGAAGTCTACGGAGGTTTCATCAATAAAAACGGATTATTAACGATTGAAGTTAAAAAAGAATTTGGCGAGTCAACTGTATCAAGAATTTTGGAACTGGTTGAAAATGCCAGCAGTCGAAAGGCGCCTACGGAACAGTTTATTACAAAGTTTGCGCGAATATACACCCCTATAGTAGTAGTAGCAGCATTAGCACTTGCTATTATTCCACCTTTAGTTGTCCAAGGCGCAACTTTTTCTGACTGGATATACAGGGCATTGGTTTTCTTGGTTATTTCGTGTCCTTGTGCATTGGTTGTTTCAATACCGCTTGGATTTTTTGGTGGAATCGGAGGAGCCTCAAAAAATGGTATCCTGATCAAAGGAGGAAATTATCTAGAAGCTTTAAATAATGTTGATACAGTAATATTTGATAAAACTGGAACCTTGACAAAAGGTGTGTTTAAGGTAACTGAGATTAAAGCTGTACAAAACATATCAAATGATGAGCTTTTAATGTATGCAGCATATGCGGAAAACTATTCCAACCATCCGATCGCTCAATCAATTGTGGAAGCTTATGGCAAAGAAATTGACAAAGGAGTAATTGAAGCGCACGAAGAACTTCCTGGCCTCGGATTAAAGGTAAATGTTAAAGGGAAGGAAATTTTTGCAGGCAATGCAAAGCTGATGGCCGAGAAAGAAATTGCCATAGAAGAAAATGATGATCTTGGAACAATCGTGTATATAGCGATAGATGGAAGTTATGCAGGATCGATCATAATCTCAGATGAAATCAAAAAGGATTCTGAAAAACTTGTTAGTGACTTAAAAGCACTTGGTGTAAAGAAGACTGTTATGCTGACAGGAGATAATAAGAAAGTCGGAGATAAGGTCGGTAAACAACTAGGATTGGACGTGGTTTATTCGGAGCTGCTTCCCGATCAAAAGGTAGAGAAACTGGAACTGCTTTATAATCAAAAAAGTACTAAAGGGCGCATTGTATTTGTAGGAGATGGCATAAATGATGCTCCAGTATTAGCGAGAGCTGATGTTGGCGTCGCAATGGGTGGTTTAGGATCTGATGCCGCAATTGAGGCTGCAGATGTTGTGCTGATGACAGATGAACCAAGCAAACTGATCACTGCAATAAAGATTTCAAAGAGAACTAGAAGTATTGTACTACAGAATATTGTTTTGGCCTTTGTTGTTAAAGGAATCGTCCTGATATTGGGTGCCGGAGGACTTGCTACAATGTGGGAAGCGGTATTTGCTGATGTAGGAGTTGCTCTGATAGCAGTCTTAAATGCAATGAGAGTCATGAATACAAAAAATTTGTAAAAAAGTATTAATGGTGGTGAGAATATGTATAAGGAACTTGCTAAATTTTTCGCAGGATTGACCGCTTGGGAATCAATCGTTCATGCTTCATTTGGTTTAAGTGGAATTTTGCCGATTACTCTTTTTGGTATTACTATAACACCTGAACTCAATACTGTTCAGATTATTGTTCCAGCTTTAGTGTCGGCATACTTAGTATATTTCGGCTGGTTTAAAAAATCTAAGCGTGAGCAAAGATAATGATTTTATGTGTTTTCAAATAGGTAAGTGGAATGCTAAGTAAGATTCGATTCACACTGAAACAGAAATTTAATTTTCAGGATAAGATTGCGCCTACAGGAAGTTTTATAGATTCTTGTAAGTGTGAAGTTTTACCTCTGAATTAAAAAGACATTAGAACCTGAATTATTCATACCACCCCAAATCTTGATATGAACAACTCTATTTCATCTGCAATATTGGATTTTTGGCAGAGCTGTTATTTTTTTCCCTTTCAAAACGTCTCTTAGAGACGAAAAGAAGCACGAAATGCGATTGTTATTGTGTTTTTGGGCATACTAATCCCTTTGTTCGAACGTTTTTTTTAAATTTGCGGGGTCTCCTCACCAAGACAAGGATTGAATTTGCCGTAGGATATGAAAAAATTCATCTTGGTAGACATGATGGGTGCTGAGTTTTAGCATCATGCGTCTTCCGCTGTGGATCAGTTTCCCAGCGATCTTGAAAAACCGAAGACGAATACTTTGTATCTGTAGGCCTTTGGCCTTTTCCGGGAAAGCTAGTGTGCGTATAAAATTGTTGATGTTATAGGAAAGGACGCTGACCATCATGCGGACGGCATTCTCCAAGAAA